>JBBDOX010000001.1:0-41767 GCA_040876835.1 Candidatus Anderseniibacteriota bacterium
GTATGGGATTCGTATAGTTTGAAGGTAGATGGTGCGCAGACAGGGTATGACATTAAAGAGACATCAGTTGTGGCACCCTTTGTTGTCACTCCAGGAGCAACTGTTGATGTGGTGGTCACTGTTGTTCCTCATACTGATCGTTCGCTGCACGTAACTATTTTGTCACTAGACGGGGAGCCAGTTGATAATGCTACCGTACAGCTCACAGGTGACGGTGGGTATGATCAGACGCGGGTTTCGGGGTTACCGGGACAGGTATTCTTTGAAGATATTCCAACTATTGGAACTTACACGATGAATATTTCTGCTCCTTCACATGAAGGACAGACCCAGCAAGTAAACATTCAGGCCACGGAACAGCTGCGTGTCACTATGACCCCCACTGGACTATGATTGCGCTTCGTAAATCAGAACAGGGGTTAACTTTCATTGAGCTTTCCATTGGTATCGCCCTTGCTTCTTTGTTGCTGGTGGCTCTTTTACGATTTTTAACAGCTGGTTTTCCCCTGTCGCGAATTACCTTCCTACAGGCAAATTCTAACGAAACGGCTCGTGTTCAGCTTACCCGTATCGCCCGGGAGCTGCGCCGCACGCGTAATTCAGACACGGGCGGGTATGCTTTAATTCAGATGCTGCCGCAAAAAATTGTGTTCTATGCCAACGTTGATTCTGATCCAGCAACTGAGCGTGTGCGATATGAGCTAACAGGAACAGATCTCGAGCGCGGCGTAATAAATCCCAGTGGCAGTCCCCTTATATATGATCCAGCAACTGAACAATCCAGCGTTATTACCCGCCATATTCGCAACGGAAGCGACCCTCTCTTTATTTACTACAATGGCAACTATCCTGCGGATACAGTAGCACTCACGCCCATAGATGTAACCGAGGTGAAATACATCGAGTTTCGATTGTTAATAGATGCTGACGCAGACCGGGAGCCGGCCCCGGTGGAGATCCAGTCGCAGGTTCAGATTCGAAATCTTAAGACAAATCTGGGACAGGAAGCAGATTAAGCATCTATCCAGAAGAGGGAGAGAAGAAGTCTCAAACGTATCTGTACGGTTACAGGACTTCTAACCTGAACGCTTTTTCCTTGCACCCATTTGGAGTAAACTACACAGCATATGGCTAATGCTCATCCGTCATCGTCGGCTGAGTCCAGAATTACCTTAGTTGAAGTAATTGTGGCGCCGTTTATTTTGAGTGTAGACACTGTTGGTATCATGAGGCCGGCTCATTAGCTGATCTTAAATTACAAATGCTATGGTCAAAGCAAGACATGGGCGACGAAAAGGCTTTCGAGGCAGCATCCTTCTAATGTCTTTGGTTATGATTAGTGTATTGGTGATCATGTTAGGATCGGCAGCAGCACTGGTAACCCGTCAACTGCACGAGACAGTAAATCAGGAGCAGGAAGAAAAGGCATTTCATGTCTCTGAGGGTGGGGTCTACTACGTCCTATTTTTGCTGAGCAGTAATTCACATACTATGCAGAGCTTGTTAGCTCAGAGCGAGCCTATAGAGAAAGTTATTAATGATCCGCTGACTGGGCAGGAAGTAGGTACGGCGACATTAACGTTTAGTCAGCCAGGCGGATATGGTCCCGGCGAGGGAATACAAGTAAGGGCGGTGGGGCATGATTCACAGGATCGAACGTGTCAGCAAATAGACGCTATCATTGGAGCCAATCCCTATGTTGTTCGATTTTGGGATCATCCTCGACAGTGTGCAGAGCAGTCCCTAAATCAACCACCAACCCCCACACCCCTGTAAAACGGGGAAGCTATGCTTGTGTGGGACGACTGGAGTGGCGTGAGACCCTGGTGTGCACTTTACGGCAAAGCGCGATTCGAGCCAGATATCAATTGGCTGCAGTGAAAGATATTTAGTAGTATACAAGTATGATGCAACGTGGCGTAACGGTTATTGAGATGCTCATCGTGATTGCAATCACGTCTCTGATTATTGTAGCTCTCGCGATGCTATTTGGACGAGGGATTGGATCGTACCGTATACAATTTCAGCAAGTGCTGACTACCGAGAGCGCTAGGCTGCAGTTAGAGCGAATCAGTGATGCAATTCGTAACGCCCGGGATGCCGATGGCGCCAGCTGGCTGATTGTGGGAGAGCCGAATCAGCTGCAAATTACTACTAACATCGACAGCGACTCTGACAGTGAGACTGTTCGATATTTTGTAGAAGATTCAAACCTGCGCCGGGGAATTATTAACGTGCCTGACGGAGAAGAGGAGCTGGTAACACTGGCGCGTTCTCTGCGTAATGGTTCTCAGGGTCAGGACTTATTTACTTATTACGATCGAGATGGAAACGTTCTGTCGGGATCTATCACTGCTGGTTCAGTTGCGCTCATAGGGCTGACTATGCTTTTTGATGCTGACGAAAACGTTGAGCCTGGAATTGCTACAATTAACACTGCTGTGCTGCCACGCCAAAAAGCTGGAGGGTTAACCGCTGGACCGCTATGGGCGACCCGCCTAAATTACCCGATCGGTGATCCGCCAGAGCACAGTGTGGTGGCTGTCACTGTTACGGACCCTGATACTGGGCAGCCTACTACAGAGTCAATGGACTTTATTGCTCTTAACGCAGGGCAGCTGGTTACATATCAAAATAGCTATCTTGTACACATTAACTATCAGACAATCACTGTGGGTGATGATCTGCCAGGTTGGTATGCTTGGATTGGACCAATCCCAGTGGGACAGGTAGGAGACCAAATATATTACCAGACAGATAAAATGCCGGTTTCTGAGTTATGCCAGGGAACTGATTTGCAAGAGCTGCTGAGTGCATGCAACTCCCGCACAGTTGCGCAGGGGAGCTTGATGCATGAGTACAAGCCGGCTGTTATCTACCGTCCAGATGGGCAGCATGGATATGTGAACGATATTGACTTTGAGAACACGCAAGAGGAGGAGTGACGTTAAGCTATTGACTTTAGTGCAAGCAGCGTAGTAAGGGTAAGAGGTTATGAATAAAAGATTGCTGATTGCTGGAGGAATACTGCTCATAGCGCTTGCCATGAGGATGTGGGGAATATCACAACCGCGCCAGGTGGTGTTTGATGAGGTTCATTTCGGTAAGTTTATAACAGCGTATTGCTGCAGTCATGAGCGAGTGTTCGATATTCATCCTCCTCATGCCAAAATACTAATCGCTGGAGCAGCAAGGCTATTAGGATATACCGGTGGATTTGATTTTGACCACATTGGCCAAGTATATGATACGGGTGTGTCAGTTGTGGCCCTTCGATTTTTACCCGCCTTGGCTGGGGCGTTCATTCCTTTCTTGATATACATTTTGTTGCGACAGCTGGGTGTATCGTATCTTCTATCAGTGCTGGGGGCGCTTGTTTTTGTCTTTGATAACGCATTTATATTACAATCTCGACTCATATCTCTCGATACAATTCTCATTGCCGCTACGCTCGGAACCATTACAAGTTATCTTGCTGCTCAGAAGTCCCAAGACGCTCCTGGACGCTACGGATTTCTGATCATTGCCGGAGCACTGGCAGGGTTGGCTTTAGGAACGAAGTTCACAGGGTTAGCAGCGGGCGGAGTTGTGGGAGTGTTGATGGCCGGACGATACCTTTGGTATCCAACGCGCCAGTCAATGCTAAGGCTGGTCCAAGAAGGATTGGTTTTGCTGGTGTCAGCTCTGGTTATATATGGCGGGGGGTGGGTAGCTCATTATGTTATTTTAACGCAGCCTGGAACGGGCGATGTTTGGCAGAGTCCAAGTGGAAGTATACTTACTGATATCATTGACATGCATCAGGTAATGTTTGATGCAAACTACAATCTGACAGCCAGTCACCCCTACAGTAGCGCCTGGTGGAGCTGGCCCATTATGCAGCGGCCGGTATTTTACTGGCAGGCCAGCGGTAATCACTTTCTGTACTTTCTTGGGAATCCACTGGTATGGTGGGGCGGAACAATTTTGTTTGTAACAACCCTTTTTTCAATTGTGTCGCGCAGAAGCCGGATGAATAAGGCGCTGGCAATTCTGATTACTGGCTACGTTATTTCTTTCTTGCCATTTATAGGTGTTCCGCGAGCCCTCTTTTTGTATCATTACATGACCCCTTTACTGTTTTCCGTGCTCGTGGGAATAGTTTGGTTGGATCAAGTGTTGCAGCGTGATGGAACTAAAAGGAAGGTAGTTATTGGGACGTCCGTGGCTGTTATTGGTCTCTTTGTTCTGTTTAGCCCTTTAACGTATGGGTTTGCAACTGACGCTTGGTATACATACCTGTTCTGGCTACCTTCATGGCGGTAATTGGTTAGAAGCTCTAGGCTTTTTCATTAGCTTCTCAATTTGCACCTGGGCGCGTATGCATAAGCCAGCAGTTACAACGAGGGCATTCGTGCTACAATCAGACTATGATCTCCTTCAGGAGGGGAAATTTGAGCACCCGCGGTGGGATTCTCATCATGACGCTTATTTTCGTTGTGATGTTTACTACTATATTCATTGCCCTGGCGGGGCTAACAGACCGGCAGTTTAAGCAGGGAGTACATCAATCCAAGGATGAGCTGGCATTTCAGGTAGCCGAGGCGGGGCTTAACTATGCGCGCTGGAGACTGGCGCATGACGGATCAGATTTTACTTCGGAAACACGGGAAGTTGAAGATCAGTTCAGCGGGGTGATCGGTTCTTACGAAGTAGCGTTTGAAAAACAGCCGAGCAGTACGATTGTCTTAATCACATCTACGGGACAGACGACAGAACAGCCGAACAGGAGCGCTACGCTGCGGGCGCGGTACGGTATCCCGTCACTGGCTAAATATGCGTTTGTAACTAACGATGACGCATATTTCACCAGTACAATTCAGGGCCAGATTCATTCCAATGGAGGAGTGCGGATGGATGGGAGTTCTGATAGCATCGTGTCGAGCGCGAAGGAAATATATACCTGCAAGCCACACCACGGCTGCAACTATTTGGAGAAGCCAGGCGTGTGGGGTACCGGTCAGATTGCTGAGTTGTGGGAATATCCGGTCCCGCCGGTTGATTACAATGCCTTGGCGCTTGATCTGCTGGCGATGAGAGACGCGGCTGAAATTACCGATACGTACTACGAACCACTGCCTGGTAATTCAGGGCATGGCTACCATATTAAATTTAACAGTAATAACACCTACTCGATCTATCGCGTAAAAACCCTGGGGCAAAATGTTTATTCCTGGTTTGAAGAGGATGGGTGCTGTTGGGTATGGACCTCACACGATATTAACACGCAACAATTAATTGAAACCAAAGCGGTTCCGTCCAATGGCGTCATCTTTGTTGAGGATACAGTCTGGATCGATGGAGAAATTCGGGACCGGGTCACGGTTGCCGCCGGTGTCTTTCCGGACAACCCTTCCACAAATGTTGATGTGATTTTGAATGGTAACATCACCTATGGCGGCGTGCGTGACGGATCGCGTTCGCTCGGAGTTATCGCCCAGCGCCATGTGCTGATTCCGTGGTCGGGGGCACCCAATATAATGACCGTCGAAGGAGCATTTGTGGCTCAAAAAGGACGAGTAGGTCGACGCAGGTATGACCCATGTTGTGGAGGCAGTACTCATAATGTGAAAGCTGAGTTGCGTGTATACGGAATGTTTGCCAGCAATCTTATCCCGGTTACGGCCTGGTCCAGCGGCGGCAGTGTAATCAGCGGATTCCAGACGCGCAGCACGGTGTACGACCCCAACCTGATTTATGCACCTCCACCGTATTTTCCAACAACCGGACAGTACGAATTTATATCCTGGGAACAGGTAGAATAAGACTATGATTGGAATTGATATCTCAGATCGCTCAATGAAAATCATTCAGCTGTCAGATGGAAAAGAAAAACGACTATTGGCGCATTGCTGGGCAAACTTGCCTGATAAGACAATGGAGAACGGTGTGGTGTTGCAGCCAAAAATCGTACAGCAAAAACTTCGCGAAGCTCTCCAGCAGTGCCGTATTCCCGGTGATATCAACGATGCCGTGGTTGTTTCCATTCCTGAGACTCAATCATTTTTACGTGTCATTGAAATCCCTAACATGGCTGAAGATGAAGTAAATGAAGCTGTGCAGTGGGAGGTAGCCCAGCACATCCCATTCGGACTGGAGAATGTATATATTGACTGGCAGAACTTAGTCGGAAAAGGTCACGTAGCAGTGGGAGGTAAGCGCGAGGTTCAAGTTGGAGCTGCGCAAAAGAAGGTTGTTGATCAGCTGTATACAACATTATCAGCCGTGGGGCTTGATCTGGCAGCCTTTGAGCTGGAAAGCCAGGCGCTGGTGCGGGCCCTGATATCATCTGAGCTGGCTAACCGTCAGGGGCTACTCATTATCGACCTGGGTGCTTCAGCAACAAATGTTGTTATCCACGACCACGGAGCGATGCGGTTTACGGCTACGCTGCAAAAAGGTGTGTCTAACTTAACGCAGGCCAGCGGTTTGACGAACGAAGACAAAGAGCAGGTTAATACCAAATTGCATGAACTGGATCAGACGGCCCGGGAGCGTCTAGCCGCTCAGTTGTTACCTTCCATGGAGGAGTTGGTAATTGAGGTGCGGGGTATTGTTGAGTTTTACAACAGCATAGATTCACAGCACGAAGTGAAAGAAATTATTTTAACCGGTGGAGGATCAAATATGCCGGGGCTGGATAAAGCGTTTCATAAATATTTCGATAATGTTCATGTCCAGCGCGGAAATCCCTGGGTCAACGTCTTAAGCGGAAGCAGAATAGCCAGGCCGCCAATGGATGTGAAGGATTCAGTGCGGTATACGACGGCCCTAGGTCTGGCGCTGCGCCAGGTAGTGGTATAGGAAAGGTGTTATGAAAGACGAAATTAACTTATTACCGACAGTGGCTAAGAAGACTCGTATCCGTCATATCTATCAACATCGGGTGTCGCGGATATACATGATGGTTGTTATCGGAGCAGTTCTTGTTCTGGCTGCCTATGGAAGTGTGTACTGGGTGTTGTATCGCATCCAGAAAATTCTGGATAGTCCTCAAGTAGCCCAGAGTGAAACTCAGGTTATTGATACGGTTAATAAGCAAAACGAGTTTCTGCGGGCAATAGAGGCCCAGGTACAGGAAAGAGAAGCGTGGCTGCCGGCTACCTCTCAAGCTTTAAGTAGGGCTCCAACAGGCATAACTGTTACGACGGTAGAATTAAAAAAGATTACCCGTAATGTCGTAGACCCTAGCGGACAGCTTACCATTCAGTATGCCCTGGCCTTGGGCGGGCAGGCTCGATCTCGAGCGGCAGTAGTTGAATATGAACGGGCATTGCAAGGGCTGCCCTGGATAGACAGGGTAGAAGCCCCACTGCAAAATCTGGCTAATGGGGATAACATTTCTTTTTCCTTTACGCTGTTTCGTAAGGAGGCTCAGTTATGAAACCTTGGATACAATGGATAATCAAGGTGCTGGTTTTGGCGGCTCTTATAGGTGCAAGTATGTATATGCGATACAGCGTCACGGTGTTTCGGGAACAGCTGGAGACTAAGCAGCGAGAAACTTTGAAGCGCCCAGATGATTTGTTACACGCTAGTGCGCTAAAGGCTGAGTTGGCTAAACACGATTTGGATATTCGACGGATCCAATCCTATGTGCTAACCCGCAATACTATTGCCGAGGCGGTTGAAGCAATTGAGAAGGAGGGAGCAGAAAACAACATCGAGGTTACAGTTAGTGATATCAATGAGGTTGTTGAGCTAGGGGCTGGTGGTAATGTGGTGGAACCTGTGGGTCCGCTGCGGAAAATTAAACTACAGGTCATCGGTTCAGGTCAGCCGAGCAATCTTCTGACCTTCCTGTACAAGATAGAACATGCGCCATACCTGCTGTATCTGGACGAGTGGCAAGTCGCAAGCGGCGTTCGATCTGGAGGCCAGGGAGTAAGTACTGCTGCTCCTGATCAGTCGCGAGGGGGACAACCCGTAGTCGAAAAGGCAACAATGGGACTAAGTGTTATCATGTTTGTGCATCGCAATGAGTAACAAGAAAAAAATATCGTTGGCAATCAATAAACAGACTATCGTCCGGGTTGTGGCCGGGGTGCGTCGACGTCTGCAACGATTGCCTGAATCGGTATTAATCCACCACAACAAAGCGGTTGAGTTGTTCATTTTAGCGCTGTTTGCGGCGGGGAGCATATACGTCACCGTTTCATTACTGTATCTTAAGCAGGATTCCCAAACTGTTGTACCGCAACGGACAGAGCTTGCAGCATCGGCAATTGATGAGCTGGAGCTGTGGCTCGAAGATCGTCAAACGGCCCATGAAAACCCGCCATCGTTTCCCAGTAGAGTTCTTCAATTTCAATAACAGACTATGATTGGCGTCGATATATCAGATAAATCTATTAAAATCGCAGAGGTTACTGGGCGATCGAATCCGCAGCTTCGAACTGTATGCTGGTCGGCTTTAGCTCCAAACCTCATTCGGCGGGGTGTCATTCAAGACATTGGGGTAGCCACAGCCGCCCTTCAGGATGCTTTTACAAAGTGTTCTCCAGGACCGGTAACGACTGAAGAGGTAGTAGCTTCCATTCCCGAAACTCAATCTTTTGTGCGGGTGCTGGATTTGCCGGAGATGAGTGACCGGGAAACCGAAGAGGCAGTGCAATGGGCTGTTCGTCAGCATATTCCATTTGATCTTGACCGGGTCTACTTAGACTGGCAGCCGCTGCCTACTTCACTTCAGAAGAAGGATCGTATCCAGTTGCTGGTAGGAGCAGTTCAGAAAGACGTTGTTGATCCGCTGCTGCAGGTGCTCGATGGAGCGGGATTGCACGTGGTGGCATTGGAGTTGGAAGCGCAGGCAATTGCTCGTAGTCTGTTGCCTAATAAAGACGCTTTTGACGTTCACGGAGTATTAATCATCGACCTGGGTGCTACGTCCACCAACATTATCTTTTTCGATGAAGGGACAATGAAGTTCACTGCCAGTGTTCAAATTGGAGGAGACGACTTAACTCAGAAACTGGCTCATATTCTTCATATCACTCCTGACATGGCAGCGGAGAAAAAGGCCCTGGTGGGAGTAGAGCAGAATAAGAGCGGAGACGATGCTACAGTTGCTGTTGCTTTGCACGAAGCGGCAATTGATCTGCTGCGGCGGATTGAAAAAACTGTTCGGGAAATGGCAGCCCAGTTTCAATCCGATCATTTTGTTCGGGCGATTCTGTTGTCGGGTGGTTCGGCTAATTTGCCGGGACTGCGTGGGGTGGTGGCTGAAGTGTTTCCGGGTATTCCAATTGAAATTGGAAATCCTTGGACAAATATTTATTTTGACAGTAAAGAGAAGGCACCCCTTTCACCTCAGGATGCCAGTCATTTTATAACGGCGTTAGGACTGGCGCTGCGTGAGCCGGAAACGCTTTAGGGTCTATGCGACGAGAACTAAACTTATTACCTCCCCAACGCCGACGTCTTCTGGCTACTCAGTCAATGCTCGATGGAGCCACGCGTGTTGTAAGAAATCTTTGCGCGGGACTGGGAGTGGTGATTGCCGGAGGGCTGACGCTGATTATTGGTTTACAGATTATGGCATATGTGGCCGCTCGGTCGAGCGGTAATACTCTTGAGCAGGAAGTCACCAGCTATCAGGAATTTCGCGATGATATTATAAGTAAGAACAAGTTGTATGAAATGCTGTATGAGATTAATGGAGAGCGGCTGGTTTGGTCTGATAATCTTCGTGATCTGTTTGCCGTGCTTCCGCCGGGGCTGACCGTGGAGAGAATTACTATTGATGCCGTGGTGGGGGAACCAGCTCTTTCTTTTTCTGGACGAGCAGTAAATCGTAATACCCTGATTGTTCTGGAAGAACGTTTATCAACTCTCGCCTGGGCTCAAGGCGTTACCGCTCCTCATACAAACTTAATTGATCGGCTTAACCCATCGTATGTATTTAAACTGACCGTCAAGAAAGGAGAAAGTCCATAATGGCGTTCATGGGAAACAAAAAATGGGGCCAGTTTCGCCAGCTGTGTATCTGGGTAGGGATTTTAGTTGCCTGTGTCGCTGTCCAGCCTTTTTTATGGAAGTACGTCACTGCTTCCGCCTATCGACTGCAGGGAACCCGCAGTGCTGACGATCAGTCGGATGCCCTGCGGCTTCGGCTGGAGGAGATTAAAAAAGAAGCATCTGCTGCCACCCAGCTTACTGAGCAGATCCCCCTGTCATTTCCCCCAATCGCTGCTGCTCCTCAGGCAGTGGAACGACTGGAGCAGCTAGCCGGGCATAGTGGGGTAGTGGCGGAGATTATCTCTATTGACGAAAAGCAACCTCAAACAGTGAAGGGTCGGGCAGAAATAGTCCCCCTGGCAATCACGGTGCAGATATTAGGGACACCGGCGCAACTGCTATCCTATCTGGATCGTGTGGAACACGCACCGGAAGCAGCTCAGGTCATCTCTCTCCTTATGGAAAATGCTAGCTCCACCCGCTCGGTTGAAGACCAGTTAACGTACAAGCTAACAATGGTAGTATCGTTTTATCTTATGAGAGAATTATAGCTATGGCAGAGGAGCGCTCAACCTGGTGGCAGCTACACCGACTCCAGTTCGTTCACTGGGGAGTATTAGTCCTTTCTATCTTCGGAAGCTTTCGAGCTCGGCTGGTGTATATATTGATCGGTCTGGTTGCTGTGTTGTGGCTTGTAGTTGCCCAGATTGTTGTTGTGTTACAGGCTGAGGTCACACTACCTCCTGGAGTGACGCCGCAGAATCCGAAAATCGAGCACGCGCTCCTAGAGAAAATCGAAGCAAGTCGACTGGAGCGGTCTAATCATACTGTGCCGGCATATGATGCCTATGATCGGTTTTTCGCTGCTTCTAACGCACCGCTGTAAGCTTAATGTCTAGGGTGCACGTACTGACATTTGGAGCATTTGATCCTCTGCACCCTGGACATCTGTGGCTGTTTGAGCAGGCCCGGTTATTAGGTGACCATCTGATCGTTGTTGTGGCGCGTGATGGGGTAATCCGGGCGACCAAGCATCGTGAACCGTATTTAAAGCAGGATCAGCGACTGGAGGCGATCCAGCAGACCCCAATCGTAGATGAGGCAATTATGGGAGAAGAAGAGCCGGGCTCATACGAGTTGCTCCGGCAGTTGTCGTTTGATGTATTGGTAGTTGGGTACGACCAACAGCCGTCTGATCATAATATTCGGTCACTCTTAAGCTCACTGAAAAAACCACATGTACGAGTGATTCGTCTGCCGGCTTATCGCCCGCAGGAATTTAAATCAAGTTTTATGAGGAAGTCTTCTTCCAGTGCTTGAGTACTTGCTCGTATACTTCTGGAGTAGAAACATCAAACCACTGGCCTTCAAAGGGATAGCCATACAGGCGGCCTTCTTCGATAAGCTGGGGGAATATATCCCGTTCGAGAGAAGTAGCTTTCTTTTTCCCCTTGGGCAAGAAAGTAAAGACTGAGGGGTCGAAGGCTGCCGCGCCGGCGAAAACTAGACGAGATACGTCACTGCTGATCACAGGCTTTTCGGAGAACTCCACGACGCGTGTCCCGCGCAGTTTGACTGCTCCATAAGCGGAAGGATCGGCAACGGATGTAAGAGCAATGGTTCCCACAGCTGCTCTGGTATTCTGATGAGCCTGCAGGAAATCTGTTAGATCCAGATTTAACAACACGTCCCCATACATCATCAGGAAAGGACCTTCGTCAAGCTTTTTTTGAGCTGCCTGGAGCGCCCCGGCAGTTCCGGTCGGACGCTTTTCCTGAACATAGCGGATAGATACGCCGAACTTGCTTCCATCGCCAAAGTGCTGCTGGATTTTATCAGCCAGGTGGCTAACGGTAAGGACGATGTTGCGAATTCCGTGGTCACGTAGCAGTTCAATGGTGTGCTCGAGCAGCGGCTGACCGCTGACAGGAATGAGGGGTTTGGGAATTTCGTAGGTAAACGGACGCATTTTTACCCCCACTCCACTGGCGAGAATAACGGCTTGATGGATGTCGTTACCCAGAATACGAGCCAGTAATACTTCAAAGGCATGGGAGCGATTGCGGATACGCTGGTGATCGATCGTTCGATCCAGTCGACGAAGCAGGTCTTTGCGAACGGTAATGGTGATGCGTTCTCGTTGGGACATAGATATCATTTCTAAATACACTATTTTTTAATGTTTGTCCATATTCGGCTTGTTACTTTCCATTGACAGAATATTTGGATGGTAGAAAAGCTCTCTTCCCCCTGATCGCAATTCGTTAGCCCTTTTTCTTCTGTGGTATCCTAAAAGGTACTATGGCTGATATTGCTGTGTTTCCCCCGCACGTCGCGCTGGGAATTATTGCCTTCCTGCTAAGCCTGCTGCCGGCCGGATTTTTCATATGGCTCTGGTACCTTCGCCACCACAACCGCTCTGTTAAAGCGGGGGTAATTGCAGCCGCCTTTGGGGTCGGCCTGTTGAGTGTTCCGGCAGCCTTTTTCGTGGAGGACTTGGCGGGGCAGAACTGGCAGCGGTTTTTCCCGGCAACGGCCCATTATTTTGAAGGACCGGTTTTACCTATCCAGACTCTAACAGATGTTTTTCTGCCGGCGGTTGGTACTTTTCTGGTAGTGGCGACTATAGAGGAGGGGATTCGGTATTTCATTATGCGCTGGTGGTTCCGACGGAGCAAAAAGGTAGATCAGGTGTTTGATGGCCTCATGATTGGAGTTGCTCTCGGACTAGGATTTGCCACGCTAGAAAATACTCTGTATTTTCTGGGACTCTTTCAGGAAGGTAGCTATAACTCATTAGTGTTTGTATTTTTCCTGCGATTCATGATCTCTACCTTAGCTCACCTGAGCTTTGCCGGTATCATGGGTGCTCTGATCGCCCAGGGAGTATTCAACCTTTATGCGGCCCGCGGGTATTTTGTAGCGGCTTTTTTCCTGCCCTGGTTTGTTCACGGCCTTTTTGACTTATTACTGGGAATTAACTTCGGATTGTATGCAGTTTTGATTCTTGTTCCACCACTTCTGGTGTTGGTATATTGGACGCAACGGCGTGACTTCTTTATCATTCATCGCAGAGAAGGAAAATTCCTTGAACAGGCGCAGCCTCCACAGTCAACTGAGGTACAAGCTGTCCAGCAGGTCCTGAAAAATATGGATTCTCCCTGGAACAAGGATGCACCCTGGCTTAGCCGAAGTACCTCCTATCGTAAAATCCTTGATACAATGAAAAAATCATGAAGCGAGCAGCAGTATATATAGGAATAGGGTTGGTGGTAGTAGTGGGACTGGGCGTACTGGCCAGTCAGATAGGCAATGTCGGAATCCGACGAGTACGTAGTAGTCAGAACATTGCCTTGGAAGTCTCCCAGCCGGTAGTTCCGGGAGTGGAAGTTGCAGTTCACTGGGCTTACCCGCAGCAGTTAACTAATCAGAACATTGAGCTGCGTTTACGTACTGACGTGGAAGACAGCGCTCTGGGGTTCGGCAAGCTCAGTGACGAGGTAACCGCAATTGTTATTCCATGCTCCGCCGGCGACAAGCGAGGAAATTTACATATGCGCAGTCTGTCCACAGGAGAGCTGCTGGCCTGGGTTCCTGTTGTGATTCTGCCATCTGGTCCGGATTGTCTGAAGTAGGTCTAGCGGGAGCGGAAGTAGTCGATTGTTTTCGTCAGCCCTTCTTCAAGGTCAACGGTTGGCTGCCATTTCAGAATCTGTTTAGCCAGCGAGATATCCGGCTGGCGCTGTTTGGGATCATCTTCAGGCAGTGGCCTATATTCAATTACTGAATCTGATCCCGTCATTTCTTTGATTAGCTTGGCCATATCATTCATAGTGCGCTCGGTCGGGTTGCCCAGATTGATCGGGCCGGTGCTCGTATCCTGATCCATCATACGGATAATCCCCTCAACCAAATCATCGACGTAGCAAAAAGAGCGGGTTTGAGAGCCGTCACCGTAAATCGTGATGGGCTGGCCGGCTAAAGCCTGAGTGACAAAGTTGCTAATAACTCGTCCATCCTGCGGATACATGCGCGGGCCATACGTGTTGAATATCCGGACAATGCGAACTTCTAGGCCGTGTTCCCGGTGATAGTCCATACAGAGCGTTTCGGAGACTCGCTTGCCCTCGTCATAGCATGCCCGGGGACCGACGGTGTTTACGTTGCCGCGATAGGTTTCCGGCTGAGGGTGAACCTCCGGGTCGCCGTAGACTTCAGATGTGGAAGCCTGGAGAATACGCGCCCCGGTTCGCTTGGCCAGGCCCAGCATGTTGATCATCCCGATGGTGGATGTCTTCACTGTCTTAATGGGGTTGAACTGATAGTGGATGGGAGAGGCCGGACAGGCGAGGTTGTATACCTGCTGAACATCCACGTTATGCAGCGGCTGAACAATATCGTGCTCGATTAACGTAAAATTAGGATGATCGAGCAGGTGGGTGATATTTTCCTTTTGCCCGGTAAAGAAATTGTCGACGCACACTACCTGATCGCCACGCGCCAGCAGTCGATCACACAGGTGACTGCCGACAAAACCCGCTCCTCCGGTTACAAGAATCTTTTTCATATAGTTTTTACTATATATCAGAATGAGTGCCGGCGGCACTCATTATCGGAAGTATTACTTTTTGACTGCGGCTACAACTTCAGCGAATACCTCGGGGTGATCTTTGGCCAGTCCAGCCAGTACTTTTCGGTCCAGCTCAATCTTGTTTTCGCTTAAGGCCCGCATCAGTTTGGAGTATGATAAATCGTGTTTCTTGGCGGCAGCTCCGATAGCAATATGCCAGCGGGCACGGGCCCCGGCTCGCTTCTTGCGGCGATCGTAATAGGCGTGTTGGCCGGCTTTGAGAACCGCCTCCTTAGCTAATTTGAAGCTGGATTTGCGGCGACCGCGAAAACCTTTGGCTCGTTTGAGCCATTTGTTGTGGCGGGCACGCTTTGCAATACTGCGGGAAGCTCGTGGCATAGATTAGTAACTATCCTTATTCGTTAAATATGGAGTCAAGCGGTGAATGCGTCCCATGTCAGAAGAGGAGACTGATCCGTCCCCGTGCTTGCGGCGGGTTTCTTTGCCTGAATCTTTTGCATTAAAATGCGCCTGGTGAGGAATCCGGTGTTTAACTTTGCCTGTCGAAGAGACTTTAAATCGCTTGCGGGCAGCTTGTTTTGTTTTCTGCTTCATAGGTCTTGAAGGTGAGGCTCTACAATACTAAAGGATGGGATTTCCGTCAACTTTTGTCATTAGCGCGGACCAGCAGAACTGACAGGCCGGAATGAGAACGGCTGATCTTATCCTCCATACGGGCCAATGTAGGCAGGGCCTGAACAAAGGTTTGGATACGGCGCTCGGCTAGGTCGGCGCGCGACTTTTCGCGTCCGCGCAGACGAATCTCCAACTTTACTTTATGGCCTTCCTGGAGGAACTCATCAGCCTGCTTGATACGGACATCCCAGTCATGTTCATCGGTTTTGAAGCCAATACGTATTCCCTTAATGTCTTTGCCTTTGCTTTTGGCCTTCTGCTTAGCCTGTTTCTTGCGTTGTTCGTAGACGTGTTTACCCAGATCCATAATACGGACAACAGGAGGGTTGGCTTTCCCGGCCACCATAACCAGGTCGGATTCTTCAGCGGCGGCTTTTTCGCGGGCTTCCACTGTTGAAACTACTCCCAGCTGACTGCCGTCACTGCCAATAAGCCGCACTTCTAGTGTGGTAATTTCGTCGTTGGCAGGAGGCCGTTTGACCTCAGGCTTGGGGCGATGGCGGTAGCGGCGGCGGCGTGCGGGCATGACGTAAGGTCTAGATAAAATAAAGCTCTGTAAGTTGAGCGTGTGCCTACTATAGCCTGTAGAAGGCCTTAAATCAAGCGCTTGAGCAAGAAAAAACAGGAGGCCCTTGGAAAGGACGTACCTGCTACAGTTTGTGTGGCATCAGCTCCTCCAGCTTTTTTCCGGTCAGGGCCTGGTAGGCCTGATGCAGCCCAGAGCGATCTTCCATGGGAGGGCAAAGGGCGAAGGCGGACGCCACGGTGTACTCTGCGGCGGTTCGCTCAGCACGGAACGCTAACATCCGGCGGAAATCGGGGTTGACGGTCGGCTGTCCCTTGCTGTGTGCCAGATGCTTGAGGACGATCCCCGCATCCGATGCAGAGGAGATCACCAGACGCTCTCCCTTCGCAGCGGCTCGCAGCAAAGTCGGCCCTCCGATGTCGGTCTTCTCGCGGATGGATTCCAGCGTTGCCTTGGGGTTCTCGATCTCCCCCAGCAGCGGGTAGAGCGTGACGTACACCAGGTCGATGAACGGAATGTTTCGCTTGACGAGCTCAGCTCGATCTTCCTGGGTGTCACGTGCCAGCAGGCCAGCGTGGACTTCCCGTGAAAGCGTGACGACGCGATGGCCGAGCAGTGGTTCTCCCACGAGGACGGCTACGTCGCGACAGGGCACATCGTGCAGCTCCAGATGGGCGGCGGTGCCTCCCGAGGCCAGAATGTCCCAACCCCAGTTGACCAGCGCCTGAGCGAACTTCTCGATACCTGGCTTGTGGTAGACGGAAAGGAGGGCGGTCGGCATGGCGGTTTCCAAAGAAAAGAACCTTTCCCAAGTTTCCCATAAACTTGCGGATTCTAAGTGAATCATTCTTATTTTTATTTGTCAAAACCGGCGCTAGCCTTCCTTGTTGACAGATACGCCATGGCCGACCAAAGTTAATGAGATGACCGCTCAAAAGAAGCACAGGTCTCCCTCGTGGGACCTATCTGACCTCTATGCCAGTATTACCGATTCGAAGATTCTCCGTGACCAGAAACGGGTCGACAGGCAGGTAGAAACATTTCGCGACAAATACCGCGAAGCAATTACAAAGGATATTACTGCTACAGAACTTGCAGCGCTTTTAAAAAAATATTCCGCTATTGTCGAAACTGCACGCTGTCTGGTGGCCTTTGCAGAGCTGGAATTCTCGACCCACGCAACTACTAGTGTGTACGGTGCTTTTCGGCAGAACATGCGCACCTGGAGCGCTTCTGTTGATACCAGACTGCTCTTCGTGGAGCTGGAGATATCGCGTTTGCCGAAGAAGTCTCTGCTGCGACTTCAGCAGGATACGCAACTGGCAGAATACCGTCACTTTGTCGAAATCCAGACTGCCTGGGCAGTTCACCGCTTGCCAGAAGGTGAAGAGAAAATGCTGCGGGACAAGTCGCTCACCGGCTGGCAGACACTGCAGCGCCTGTATGATCTCGATCACAGTGAGCGCACGTACGAAGTTGCCGTCGGCAAAAAAGTTGAACACATGAATGATGCTCAGGTGCTGTCGCTATGGCATAGTCCAAAACCGGAGAGACGCAAGGCGGCAGCTCAGGCTGTGGCAGAACAAAACAGTCGATCACTGAAGCAGTCGGCGCTGCTGCATAACTCAATAGTGTATGACTTTATTCTGACCTCCCGGTATCGCGGGTTTGAGCAGCCTGAGGATCTGCGGCATCTGGAAAACGAAGTAAACCTGCAGGCAGTAGAGGCTCTGCTGACTGAAGTGCGGGCCAGCCGGCCAATCGTTCACAAACATTACCGTCTAAAAAAGCAGCTGCTGGGACTATCCGTCATGCACGAATACGACAAGTATGCACCGGTAGGGAAGACTACTAAGAAATACAGCTGGGAGGAAGCAAGGGAGATGATTGTATCTTCCTTTACGGCATTTTCTCCTGTCTTTGGAGATATTGCCGATGAGTTTTTCGCTAAGCGCTGGATTGATGGGCCTCCGCATACGGGTAAACGCTCCGGAGCCTTCTGTTATTACACCACTCCAAAAACGCATCCATATATATTGGTAAACTTCAACGGAACAACAAATGATGTAATGACGTTAGCACACGAGTTGGGTCATGGCATTCATGCATATTTGGCGCGGGGGCAGTCGATGCTTCACTTTGACTGGCCGCTGACTACAGCCGAAACAGCCAGTATCTTTGGTGAGATGATTCTTTTTGATCAGTTAATGCAAACCCTGTCGCCAAAGGAGAAGCAGGCCCTCGTCATTTCCAAACTGGAGAATATTTTTGCTTCTGTGCATCGCCAGATTGCTATGTTTGAATTTGAGCGTGAGGTATTTACGCAGCGTGGTCGGGAAGAGGTGTCTATAGAAACACTGAGTAAGCTGTGGCGTGCGGGGCAGGAAGATATGTTCGGGCCGGCGGTGAAAATAAGTCAGTATGAGGATCACTGGTGGAGTATGATTCCGCATCTGGTGCATTATCCTTTTTATGTCTACGCCTACGCCTTTGGAGAACTGCTCACACTATCACTGTATGCAATGTACAAAAAAGAAGGCGATGTGTTTGTAAAAAAATACCTGGAGTTTCTGTCTGCGGGCGGATCGAAATCTCCTGATGAGCTCTTGTGTACATTCGGAGTGGACTGGTCGCAGCGATCATTCTGGAAGCAGGGGATACAGGAGATTGAACAGCTGGCAGTAACAGCTCAGCAGTTGGCGGATTAGTTCAAAAAAGAAAGAGCGCCCCCAGGAACTGCAAGATTCCGGGGGGCGCAGCGGAGCGAGTAGTCGTAAGGAACTCTGCTAGAATCCCAACTACTCGGGCGCTTCAAGTTGTACTGGGTTGAGAAGGTGCGGCTCCTGCGGCCAGACGGGAACGAATCCCGATGCACAGCCGCTGATGAACACCAGTTCCATCGCCAGTACGAAGATGTAAATGAGCTTCTTCATTGCCTTGCGACTCCATTCTTGGGGCCTTCGAAGAGCTGAAAGTGCACGATGCACTCAAAGCTTTTCTTTATACACCAAAGAAATATTTCTGTCAACTTTAGCCATTGACAACGGCCATAGCTCCTCTATTCTGCTTAATTGTCGCTACTGTACAGGCTTTTCGGAAAAGCTGGAGCGGCAATTGTTCGTTTGAGCCAGGAGCTAAGCATGGAGCGGGGCCGGGGAGTTTGGGGGATGATCAGCAACTGCGAGAGCGTGTGGGTCGGAAATCTGAGGCTCTGGTACTGTCCGGAGCGCATGACGGTGCTACTCTACGCACCGCGACACCTGGACATGTCATGGCGGTTGTTTCTGGCAGTCTTCTTTTACCGGGTCCCCTGTGGAGAGCCGGAACTCGAAGATGATGTGCTGGTTCTCCAGTACGAAGGAGCGGGAGTGGAAGACATTCCTCAGTTGCTGGAGATCCTTCGTCGCTTTGCAAAACAGGCCGCGTCTCAACAAGTCGTGGCAACCCACTAACGGCGGTGGGTTTTTTCTTTGGTATACTAAAGGGGTGAAAAAGAAGAATGGAAAAAAGCTTGAGGTCTTTCTGGAGTTTCTCATATTCGGCGTGGTCGTTGGCGTTTTCGAAGATCTTATCGCTGTGAAGTTTGCAACTAACGAACCGTTCACATGGAAAATCGTTGGTATTGTTGTGTTGGTGGCGATCCCGTTTGCTTTTCTGGGCGAGGTCATTGTTGATCGCAGCAGTTTTTTGTATACGCTGGCGAAGCGATTAAAGCGAAAAAAGGTTTGAAGTAATAAAAATCCCGGATGCCTGGAAAGACACACGGGACGTTTGGTTGTTCTATGCCTGAACGGGAACCGCTTTTGGCAGAGCTGCGTTCTTGCACAGGTACGGTTCCAGCTCCGTACCAGGCGCAAGCCACACAAGGAGCGGCTTGGTCATGGCCGTCGTGATGAGAGCCATGAGGACTAGGGCAGTGAACAGCGTGGGCGGGACGACTCCCAGCTCACGCCCGATGTTCAAAGCCACCAACTCCATTAACGCTCGGCAGTTCATCATCGTGCCGATGCATAATGATTCCCGAATGGAGAAGCCACCCTTGCCTGCCCAGGCAGCGAAAGCGCAGGCAAACTTGCCGCCAACAGCGATGACCAGCACTGCCGCCAATAGCAGGTAGCCGTTGACGTTGTTCAGTCCGCCGATGTCCGTTCGTAGACCCGTGGATGTGAAGAACACGGGCAGGAACAGACTCGTGACCAACCCCAGATGACGGTTCAGCTCGCGTCGGACTCTTCCAGTGCCAGACACCATCGCACCCATCAGGAATGCGCCGAAAATGGCGAAGATTCCTAACAGGTGTGTGATCCAGCCGCTCAGGAGAACGCACCCGAGCAGTAGGCCCAGGTCCTCTAAAGACAGCTTCCCCTTATTACGCAGCAGAGCTCCAACGAGCCAGCGGCGCAGCAGGGGCCGGATGACGAAGATCATTGCTGGGAAGTAGACGCCGAACAACAGGAAGAGTTTGGGTGCGAACACCCAAATGTTAAAGTTGGCCATCACAACATTCGTGATGGCTGCCAGGAAGATCCAGGCGGCCGCATCGTCACTGGAGCCGCTCGTGATTGTGGCGGTACCGATTCGGGTGCGGTGGATCCCTAATTCCTCCATGATGTGCGCCAAGATGGGTAGTGCTGTAATCGACATCGAGATGCCGAGGAACAGTACGAATGGTCCGTAGGGTACGTTTGCTCCGACCAGATTGTGCAGCGGGCGGGCGAACAGACAGGCCAGGGTAAATGGAGCGGCGATCCCCACCAGGGAGATGGCCAGGGAACGCTTGAATAGCGGAGCGCTGTCTCCACTTCGCTTTGGCCAAAGATGGGAGAAGTTGAACTGGGCTCCCATTTGGAACAGGAGCAAGATCAACCCCCACTCCGAGTGGATCAGAATCTCCGTGAGCAGTTTCTCACCAACTTCCGGAGAAGTCAGCCCCACCTCCGCGGGGCGGAAGAGGATTCCAAAGAGGCCGGGGGTGATCTTCCCAAAGAGGGAGGGCCCCAGCAGGACACCGGCGGCAATCCATCCGACAGCCTTGGGTTGTCCAAGGCGCACGGCTGCCTTAGCAGCCAGTGGGGCGGCCAAGATGATCAGGGCCACCTGCGGTAGGAAGAATGTCAGGCTTTCTTGGAAATGATCAGTCACGACAGGGTCTCCAGCAACGGAGGGATGGGGTAGAGGAACTGTTTTCTATATCACAGAAAACGTATTTTGGCAATTACCGGGTCATAAATTCCCTTCAGGTAAAGCGTTGGCGGATTGAGTCAGGATTGTGCTAAGGCGGCTGTTACTAGATCCTGGAATACTTGGGCCTCGTCTGCTCCTTCAGCCTTTATACACTTCCCGTCTTTTATCATGGCAACAAAAAGGTGTTTTTTGTTATTCACGAAATAATGGTTCATACCTACGATAGCCCAGTCGTTGAGGGGCGGTGTATGCCAGGGAAGTTCGGGGGTATTCATATGGGTAAGCGTAGCATGCCTAGGATGCTATTGTCCGATCAGGGATATGCATAAAGCGTTGGCAGGTATGTGATGCATATGTTTAGGGCAAAGAAAAAAAGAGGTGTTCGCGGCACGCCAACTTTGACAATACATAAAACGTATGTTATAAATACGACCCCTGTTCCGAAGACCCTCCAAAGGAAAGAACCTTGAAAGCAAAACCGTTTCCCGATTGCAGTTACCTGCATGGGCTGGCCAAGCAGGCAGGTAGAGTGATGCGGACCCACTTCGACTCGGATCTGACTTCGACCTGGAAAGAAGACGAAACGCCGGTGACGATTGCGGACCACGCGATCAACAGCTTGGTGCGCTCGCAGCTGAGCCGTGACTTTCCGGGCATAACTCTCGTTGGCGAAGAGGGAGGGCACCACATTCAAGATTCGGAGTACCGGATCTTTGAAGACTCTATCGACGGCACGATTCCCTACGTGGCGAGTCTGCCGGTCTCCACCTTCTGCATCTCGGTGCTCAAGGGCAACGAGCCGATCGCGGCAGTGATCCATGATCCATTTCTGAAGAGAACGTGGATGGCTGGGCGCGGCGAAGGGGCGTTCTTGCGCAGCAAAGAAGTATCGCGCCAGCTTCACGTTTCAGACAAAACCAGTCTGAAGCGCTCGCACGTCTCCCTGATCGGATGGAAGGGTTCGCAGTACAACCTTCCAGAAGTCACGGCGAGGGTCCAGCAGGCCGGTGCGAAGTGGTCCAACCTGTGCTCGATCGCCATCTGTGGCGGTCTGATCGCAAGGGGGACCATGGAGGCATCCGTGTTCCCTGCTATCCGGGGCTGGGAAACCGCGGCCATGCAGCTCCTCGTCGAGGAGGCCGGAGGCAAGGCCACCGACATTCATGGCAGGCTCCTCACGTACGGCCAGAATGCCGAGATCGAGGGCCACATCATCAGCAACGGCCATTTGCACGACGAACTCGTGCAAATCGTTGCTGAGTGTCAGTAGGGATAAACCCGCACCCCGTACGCTCCGTCGACTTTTGTCGCTCGGAGCGTTTTTCATTGCTACACTCTTCTTATGGACTTATTACAGACAATTAAAGAAGGAACATTCGCAAACTACGGAATCCCGAAAAAAGTGGTAGATACGTTGTTATCGAACCTCTTCTTTTTCGAGGATCGCGTGTTAAAGGTATACAAGCACAAAAAGGCGTTTTATGGGGACCTGGCAGATTTTGATTTCAGAAAAGAGTTTTATTCCGAAGATTTCTTCTGGAATCACCGCTTTGCACCTGAAATTTATCTGGAACTGTTGGGTGTTAAACAAACAGTCGGTTCGTTCTCAGTGGTGTCATTTAAGGAAGCGGATGATTTCCTTATTGAAATGGCCGTAATCGATGACACCCAGAATCTGACTAACCTGTTAATTGGTGGAACGATTACAGCAAAGCACATGCAGGCAGTGACAGGTGTCCTTACAGAAAAACTTCGTGCCTTAACCGGAGAGCGCAAAGAAAGGCTCAGTCACTTGTTTGAGCGAGGATGGCCTGCTTTGCAGGAAGAAGCTCTGGATGACCTGCGCCAGTGGGCCTACCTAGCTGAAGAATATATTCCCAGAAAGAATACAGATGCGATGATTGATCTGCTAAAGGCTACTGCTGCAAAGGAGCCCTACTTTGTGAATTACGATGAGTCTCTGTTGTCGGTTGCGATAGATAATAACTGCGACAACCTGCTTTTATTCAAGGGTAAGCCCAGCTTCATTGATATAATGACACCAAAGGAAAACTGGAGAGTGAGTGATGAGTATTTCACCATTGTCCGAACAGCAGTTGATGCGTATGTGCTGGGGAACAAAGAGCTTGGCGATGCTGTGTATGCCACATATGAAAATTATAGGGAAGCTCCGCCGAAGGATGTGACGTTGATCTATGAGATCCGGAGCGGACTTATCCAATGGGCATATAGGCATATAATCAGTCGGCATGCGCAGGCGCAGAAATATGCCGACTTTGTCTTGTGGAAAGTAAAAGAGTTACAAGAGGGAGGTTGATTTCTTGTAAGAAAAAGAACCCTTGATGCACTCACCGAGAAAGGTGAAGGGGACGAGACATTTGTTGGTACTCGACCGCGAAAGGGAGGTCACTCGTGAGGTTCCCGTCGAGCCGGTTTCTTATTCAGCTTGTAAGTAAATGTACACCGGTGCCACTTTGAGCAGTGTGGACACCTGTATGCACTCCATTTCCGGTTTCCCCTGGCTTCTGTCTCAGTGTCGTATGGTTTCTTCTTGGTACAGTTCCAAAGCTCCGTCTGCTTGAGTCGGTCCTTTCTTAAGGCCTCTTCGTGTTTTTTCTTACGAACCCGATTCAGCCTTTTTGCCACGGCCTCCCTCCTTTCTGAAAGTTGCCTCGTTAGGTTTCCGAAGTGCAGTTCAAGTGTATAACACCTTGGGTTATATCAATATTCGTGTCAATGGTGAATGCAGGGCTAAGAACACTATGTTGTCCATACGTATAGCGTTTTTTCTCCCAGCCGTCTAGGCTGGAGCATGACAGGCCTTTATACCACAACCGGTACTGCGAGTTAGTGCGCTTAGTTGACATAACACCAAAAACAAAGTAAATTATTTGCGGCGATGACATTATGTCACTGCTTGTTCGTTGGCCATAGCGAGCCATTCTCCAACTAGGAGCAATCGCGATGTTCAAGAAAAGCACTGTGTTCATTTCCGCGCCCATTCGTAAGCGTTTGGAAGAAGAGAAGGACCCGGTCGGGCGCGAACACCGCAAGCACAACAGCAAGGGCCTGTGGCTGGCGCTGGGGTTTGCATTCGACATTGTCAAGCTGGGGATGTGCGGGGCCTACGCTGGTGATTGGGCGGCAGATGACCCGGGCGGAGCTGACTACACGCGCGCACTTCAGTATGGTGAGAAGTATCTACAGGGCTCTTGGGGCCAGAGCAATCGGTTCTCTGATGCGGTCAAGCGCGCGGCACGGATTGAAGCACATGTCCTGGAATTTCCTTGCCCCGCTACAATGGCGACTGAGGTGATCGTCACTTTTTACGAATCGTCCAGGAAGGAACCATTCATGACGATGACCGCGCATTTCGCGAATGATGGCCCGGGTGGTGTGATCAGCTCTAGTTGCTGATGGAAAACTTTCACGGCAAAGCGCAACCAAGCTGGTTGCGTGTTTTTTATACAACTCAAGCACTAAAATGCTTAATTGGTATTTATACTAAATATAAATAAAAAACCCCTTAATGCACTCACCGGGAAAGGTGAAGGGGTTCGGCGTTGCTCTACTTTCGTAGAGTTGCAATGAGGCGTTGTGGATCGATCAGGAGATCGAGTGCATCATTGATTGTCGGAATGACGATGTCTGAGTGGAGCAGGGTTTGAACGTGTACGCCCTCTGCTTGAAGGGTGACGATTCGGAGCTTCACGACTTTCATGAGTTCCAAATCGATCAGACCATTGCCGATGGAAACACAGGTTTCGGGATTGAGCTTGAGTGCTTGCTTCTTCTTTGCCTCACCGTCAGCGGCAAGCACCCACTCAATCCCAAGTTGCTGAGCAAGCTCGTTGGCGTTGTTTCTCGTGTTGCCGGTGAAGAAGACAATCTTGTAGCCCAGCTCCTTCAGTCTACGGAGTCTTCCATCAACTCCGTCGACAAGCTTTCCTCCCACCGAAAGCGTTCCGTTGAGGTCGAGGATGATGGTCGAGAGCTCCAGCTTGCCGGTTCCAGGAATGTCATATTGCATCGCGTTTTTCCTCTGGACAGTGAAAGGTGCGTTCGTGGTAGGAATCCATGACGATATACCATGTTGATAATATTTTCAATTACGCTAACGATTCAAATCGGTGGGCAAAGAATAAAAGGCGGATCCGATTTTCGAGGAAATTGAAAACCGTCACCCTGTTGTGAGTTTAAAAATGTAGCCTAAGGTGCCAACTTTCTGACAGTCACTTATTTCTAAAGATGCATTAGTGGCTAGCAGCTCAAATTGCTCTTTAGAAAACTGTTCTGATTCATTTGCTCCTACGCTTTTATCAAAAACTATCCTTGTGCCATCTATTCTTTCTATCGGTACGTTAATTTGTTTGTACATTTCTAGACGAGAAGATAGGGCATTTTCTGAATAGACGCTGACGATAATCTGCCCATCGTCTTTCAGTACGCGAGCCATTTCTATTAATGCCCTCACTTTATCTTCTTTGAAATTTACAAGTGTCATCATATGAGTGACGACATCAAATGTTTGATCAGGGAACGGTAATTCAAGGGCATCCGCCAGAAGTATTTTTACGCTTGGTGTTGATTTCAGTTTTAATTGAGCATCTGCTACAGCTTTTGGATCATTATCTATACCAACAACATTAGTTGCAATTGGCAGAATGGATTTAATGGTAGTCCCATCTCCACAGCCAACATCGAGTACACTCGAATCTTTCGAGATATGGGTAGTTAAGTATTTTTTCTCTGATTCAAAAAGCTCCTGGTAAGGGGAAGTGGGGCTTTGCAGTATTCTTTCCCAGTATCCAATGTTTGTAGTCATGGTAAAAACAATACCGGAAAATCAGGAGAGTATAAAGGTTGGGAGCTAAATTGTTTAAAAGACTTAAATTGGTGATATGAAGGCAAAATTTTTGACCAGAATCATTCAAGCAAATTAAAGCCTTCTATATGATTCTTACCCAAATAAAAACCCCCTTAATGCACTCACCGGGAAAGGTGAAGGGGTTCTGACATGCGCAGTGTACCGTTGACCTAGGGGGATTCTTCCGCTGGAGACGACTGGAAGCATCGCGTGATGAAGTCGTCGGTCACATGGTAGCCATCGGCATCCTCGAGAATCCAGCCGCCGCCCCTCGGTACAGGGTCGTCGTGGTGTCCGGCGAAGGCTCGCGCCAGGTTCGGCGGAACCATCTCGACATTGATGAGACGATTGAACGTGAATCCGTCTTTGTGCTCGCGCGAGTAGAAGGCATTGATCTCGCCGTACGTGAACGGTGCCCAGCTTTTGCCTCGTTCTTGCAGAAAGCGGATGATCCAGCCGGCTGAAACTTCCGTTTCGGTGTGATCGAATGCATTCCAGAGGTGACGGGATCCGTCGATGTGGTCGGGCTGGATTGGGAAGTCTTCCGGCTTGGTCGTGACTCTTCCTTTGGACACTATGGTCTCCTTGAGCTGGTGACGGGAACAAGAGGCAACTAAGGCCTGTTATCTTTTATCATATATGCTAAAATTGTCAATACTAGTCCTGCAAGTTCAAATGCTGAAAACGTTTAAATTGGTGGGCTTGGTGAAAAAACTTTAAACCAGCCGATACCATGCTAGAGCAGCTGTTTGAACAAGAAAAACAGTTTTATTGGTTACTCACACCTGGCCCCCAAAGTGCCGTTATTTCTTAAAAATTATATTGTTTAGCTCGGTAAACTCTGAAAAGAAGTGTTTGTCACGATAATGCTCAAGTGCTGCGCGAATATACGGGATGATATTTGAGGGCAATTGGTCTAAAGTAAACCAGTTTATTTCATCACATTTATCTGGTTCTTTGTTTGTAAGCTCACCAGTCCATCGGGCTGTAGTAAAAAAGAAATCTATGCGTTCATGGTCACCACAATGACGATGCATAACATGGGCTGGCGCTAAATCTTCTGGTTTAACTATTGCACCCACCTCTTCCTCGGCCTCACGCATAGCTGTGACGGTAGCAAATTCAGCTTCCTCAATATGGCCAGCGGGCAAACTATATTCCCCGTCACGGTAACCAGTGTTGTATCGGCGGGAAAGCAAAACTTTGTTGTCTTGCTGAAAAATAACGTAGCTCGATATAACAACCGTGTAATATTTACGCGTAGAGCTTAATGCCATGTATTTACTTTAAAACTGCTTCTAGTACCGCAGGTAGTTCTTTAACCCCGCTACTGCCGCTATAGTGCCCTTTAGCATGTTCAGTAATAATGGTTGGGCTTAAGTATTGTTCAAAAAGCTGTTTATTGCGCTCAAGCGGTACCCACTCATCATTGTCAGATAGAATAACTGTTATGTTATTAGTAGCTGCTTTAACTTTTTCAAAATCAATTGGTGTTTTTAGCCAAGGTTTAACAATTTCCTTTTCCTCATCACTTTCTAGTGGCACTAGCTCAAAGAAGCCTGCTATCAATATGGCGCCACCCACTTTTCGACCATTGAGGGAGGCTAAGTATCGCAAAATGGTTTGGCAGCCCATACTATGTCCAATTAAGTACGTCACCTCATCCGGCTGCCCCACTAACTTTGTTAAGTGTCCTACCCAATCATCAATAGTGGGTCGGTCAGGGTGGGGCATGTTTGGTACTTCAACTACAAAACCTTGTTTTTCTAATTCGGCTTTCGCCCATGGAAACCAACCCTCCTCAGGATAACCGTCCCAACCGTGGATTATATATGCTCTTTTGACCATACTTTCAGAATACCCCATTAAATAAACAGATTAAATAATCTAACAAGGAAGTAGAAACCAACCGTAACAGCAAGTGAAATGGCAAAGGTTATTGAAACTATTTTTTTGAAGGTCAGCTGTTGTAGCTGACTTTGTAATTGGTGCTGGGTAACTACAACCTGTGGCTCACCACCGAAACTGCTTATGAACGTAGAACAGAAGAGCTTGAAAACAGGCGACTTGTACTAGAAGAAAAAATGCCAAATCTTCTCCTGACAATTTTCAATTTAAAACCGCTTTAGAAAAAGTCATTGGTTTCTTAAAAGACCCGCCTACAGAGTATGGTCTAAGCCTGATTTAAAGAATAAACACCGTGTTTTAAATATGTGTTTTACCGGTCCTTTAGAGTATGACCGGGAAAATGGATTTAAAACCACTAATTTTTCGCTTACTTATGCGTTTATGTCGGGGTTATTGCAGCCCCAAGTTACAGGGTGGACATGGTTTAAAGATCGTTAAACTATCAAATCCCAGCACTGAAGATCTTTTTGCCAACATTGAAATGTTTTCACTACGAATTTGAGATTTTCTTTAGCACAATTTGAACAAGAAAAAACGCCTTAACTCTTGCTAAAGCGGTTTGACGATCGACCTCTCCTGGCCTTTCGGCTATGTGAGATAGCCGTATGCAACCCAAGTTGCCAGGACGCCGACGCTGTACACGCCTGCCAGAAACCATTTTGCCCTCCGTGAATTCAGGGCCAAAATGTTCATCGCCCCAGCCTCGGGCGCATCCGTGAACGTGGCTATGGCCAAAGAGGCGATACACAGCGTTGCGATAGTTGGAGCGAAAATCTCCATTGTCACACTCCTTGTTGAAAAGAGCCGAGGTGGTCGTATGTTTATATAGCCCGACCGACAGGCTGGAAAATTAAAATAAGTCATTTATCTATAATTGTCAAGTATAGGCAGGGGTTAATTGGTGGAGATTGCCTGGGTAAGAAAATTAAGGCACTGAGCTTGATCTTTGGGTAAAGAAAAAACCACCACAACTCTGTGCTGGGCGGTTTGAGGTCTTCTTGTGTTTGACTAGATCCACTCGGACAGAGGAGACTTACTTCTCAATCTGTACACAATGAGTGGAATCGCCACACACCACGCCCCACAGAACATGTAGATCGGCAGGACATAGTTTGAGAATGTGTGATCTGTGATGGCAAAGACGGCGAGTCCGTAGCCGGTGCCGAAGCAACACCAAGCCAACGGCCGCTCCTTTTCTGGTTCGTTCCAGACGAACTTGATGGTTGGGAGGACTGCACATCCGTCGGCGACAATTGCCAGGTACAGTGCGTATTGAGTCAGGTCGTCGTTGTCATGAACCAGCAGCCATGCACCAAGTGAAATCAAACCCAGGGCGAGACAGGCCTTTTCAACTCTGTCGAATCTCCGCCACCGTTCTCGCCTCGTTGTCAGTATCAGCGTGATCAGGAGTGGGTTGGTAAAGCCGAACACGCTTGGCCAAACGCTATCGGTTGCTCCTGAGCTTTTATACGTAAGCAAAAGAGACAAACCAATGAGCGTCCAGAGGGACCAGCTCGTCGGATTCGGGTGGATCTTGTTCTGCCATACTCGGATTGAGTATGGGATGACGCTGGCGATGACCAGCAAACCGGAAACCATGCCGATTGTTTTGGGACTCACGGTAGCGCTCCGTTGTGGAGGTGTGGTTGATTGGAAAAGAGCGAGATGCTCCTATCTTACTGAGCGTCTTATAATTAATTAAAATTGAAGTTCTGTCAATAGGTCGTAGGTGTAAAAGTAAGAGTTCCAGTTCTGAGCGATAGATGTAGCTATGTAAAAGAAAACACCAGCGCCTTAATAGGTGCTGGTGGGGCAATTCGTCGCTGCCTCTGCAAAAAACGTACCCTCAAACGAGGAAATCTCTTCCCCGTCTTTAGTACTCAAGGTTGCCCGAAAGCTGCTGGTTGCCATCTTGTTTGGGAGTATTTTGGGGTTCAGGCATTCGAACAGCACGTCAACGGGGGTGTCTGGCAGCAGCACTCGTGAGAACTGCGCTGTAAACCTCCTGATGAGAGGTCTGGTCAACTGACTCCTGGAGCACAGCGCATGAGCTGCGTTCCAGACCGCAAAGAATTCGTGCGCCACGTTGACGTGATCCCTGTCCAGCAGTGTGGGATCACTGGAAGGAAAGATCGCTGTGGCGGAAATCCGCCTCTCGTCCAGCACCTCAAAATGCGTGAGGTAGTGAGGACGGGGACCAATCTGAATGAACGATGGGCTAGGCACCGGGGATTCCTTCTATTAGGAGGTAGGTTGGTTGGAACGAACACCTATTTAGAGGTTACCGAGCTTGATCTTTGTGCGCCAATCGTGTATATAATACTTCGTCATTGGTTATATATAATTACATATAAAGGCTATAAAAAGCCTATAAATATGGTAATTAATACGACGTACCTCGTCGTCACTAGAATATGAAGAAAAACCTTAAGAGATTAGGATTTACAGATATTGAGGCAGCAATATATATGGCTGTTGTTAAGGATGGACCTTTTACAGTTACTAGGCTCGCAAAGTTCGTTAATGTTTCTCGGACATCTCTTTATTCTCCTTTAAATCATTTACATGAGAAGGGCTTAGTTTCACTGCGGCGTGTTGGTAAACAAAAAATAGTGGCTGCCACCCCCTCGTCCACTTTTGAAAGCCTGGCATCTGAATATCAAGAACAAGCAAAAGAAAAAGAAGTACTGCTCATGAGCTTAAAGTATGAGCTAGAAAAGATTGTTTCCAAGAAAGAGTCCTACCCTTTTGCAGAGATACTAGAGGGCAAAGTAGGTATACAGCATGTCATTGATCTAATAATTGAGGAGCGCAAGGATATTTATTGGATAGGATCATTTAATAGCTTATTCGACGTTATTGATGAGAAAAAGCTATATCGCCTACTTACTTGGCGTCGTATGGCCCAGGGAACTAAAGCTTATGCGATAACGGATAGGTCTATTCTAAAGAATAGAAAATTTTCAGAAAAAATCGGAAGTTTCCGTAATTATCGTTTTCTGGACAAGCCACTTGATGGAAAGTCCCTTTTTGTTATCTTTGGCTCAACTGTAGCACTTGCTTCTTTTAGTGGTGGGGGGAATATATCCATTGTTTTAGTTTCTGATGATGCTATAGCAACGCTGGCAAGAATGGTTTTTCAGGGCTTTTGGGATAGCCTGAAAGAATAGTAGTGAAATGATGATCGGCTGTTAAAATAGTGGGTATAAGGGTGTCAGCGGGTACTTTTAAGCTGTCTGTACCCGAGTTTGAGATAAAGGTACCTGACACCCTTATCTTTTACCCCTTAGGCACCAGAAGTTATCAACACCAAAGGTTGAGAATGGTGTGTGGTTTAGGCATACTGGAGTAATGCAGAAGGAGCCAAAAGCAAAGGTGATAGAGACTCCTGTTGAATATATGGGGATGTGGGTAGCCTGGAATGATGACCACACCAAGATAGTTGCTAGTGGGCAATCATTATCTAAGGTACGAGATGAAGCGATTTGTAAGGGCGAGCCTAAACCGTGGATGGATCGGGTGCCGAATGACAATGAACTGTACGGTGGCGGGAGTTTTGTTGCATGAAATTTAACTATGAGTTGCGTCCATCTAAACCTTATGAAGGTGGGCTACCTATTTTTGAACCGATAGTACCGATTGAACTGCTTGGACCGACAGGGGCAATCCGGTTTCGTGCTTTGCTTGATACGGGGTCACACATCTCTGTCTTTCCTAATATATCGGCGAGTAGTAAACACTTAACTGGTAACTCAAGTAAATTAAGAGGTGTTGTTGCTGGTAATGAGAAACTAATCTTTGAAGGAAGGGGGATTAGTATTTGTATTGGGTCGGATGGTGAAAAATATGTCTGGGAGGCGGGTGTATGGTTTACCGAGGATGATACACACAGGCCGACGCTCGGAGTGCTGGGTTGTTTAGAATATTTTAATGCAGAGTTTAGAGGACAGGAGAGAACCGTGACATTAGAACCTGCGGAGAACTTTCCAGGGAAGGTAGTGAGTTTATGGGAGAGGCTCCCTTTCGCTGGTGCTTGAAGTTTGAGTATAAGGGTTCAGGTGCTTTTAAGTTGTCTCACCGAGTTTAAGATAAAGGTACCCGACACCTTTATCCTAAAAAAAGAACTCCTTAGGTCCCGAGGGAGATTAGGAGTTCACGCGAGAGGCTTCCATCGCGCTACTTTTTTATTGAGATCAGCGCGATGCCCGCGGTTACAAGCAGCACCCCAATCAAGTCTTGCCACGACCAAGTGGTCGCAACGAAGTAGCGTGGCAGAAGTAGTGCCAGAAGAACCATTGCGAAGTACGCGGCTACGGAGTTTGCGTTCACAATCGCAAGAGTGAGCCCGGGGTTAGGCGCTGTGGCAAGCGATTGGAAGAGGCAAATGTTCGCAACTGTTCCTGTTGTTAAGCCAAGTAGACAAACGATCCACGTTGGCGTCGATGGAGCCAGCTCTTTTGCTCCTCCATCGGAGTAAAGCCAGCAAGCCACTCCAACTACTACCCCAAAGAACCACCAGACGAGCGTTGCTTCCGGACGGATCCCGAAACTCTTCTGGAGTATCGGGGTTGCTACGAACACCGGAATCAGAAACAGCATCGCAATGAAGGCCTTCGCAAGCCAATCTGTCATTGTCTTTCTCCCGCAAAGAACACATGATTACTGCGTCTGGACCATCCAAAGCAAAAGCAATCAATGGTGGACATGGTGGGAGTTGAACCCACGTGTAAGACGTGATCTCAGCAATCATCTACGTGTGTAGCTGGTCTTTAGTTACGTTACTGAAAGCGAGAAGACCAGCCAAGCCTTCCAGTACCGTGAAGGTAGTGCGATGTCGAGATAGCCAACCTTCGATAGCTATTTCCGAGCCGTCTAATATAACACCGCAGATCTGCACGACGGCAAGCAGGCTGCGATGGTTGTAGGTATTACGCTACAACTGGTGCGAATGAAGGAGCTACAAAAGCGTTAGCAAATGCAGTCTTCACCCGACTATACAAGTTTGCACATAACTTGGTTGAGTGGGATTTGCGTGGACACTCTCCACGACACGCAGATTGTGAAAGCGACATCCTATCGAGGCCTTTACATGCCCTAATAGTTTGGTGAAATCTTCACCCGGCTGTCTAAAACGTTTCTTTAAACAGTCGGCTAAAGATTTCATTCGGATTCTTTTCCGCGGAGGATTCGATCCGTTTCCCGCATTATATCCGCTTCCTTCTTGGCTTGTTTTTTATCGTGTTTTTTCTTGCCTTTTGCAAGAGCAATCTCAAGCTTGATCTTGCCTCGAGTCATGTAAACACGAACTGGTATGATTGTCAATCCCGCCGTTTGTTTGCTGCCAATGATCGTATTAAGCTCCGCTTTCTTAAGAAGGAGCTTGCGTGGACGTGTAGGATCGTATGATTCAAACGTATTCTTGGGCTGCCAGGCGGGAATAGTGGCATTGGTAAGGATAGCGGCAGAGTCGTGAATTGTGACAAAGGAGCCTTTGATACTGATATGTCCGGCTTTTATGGACTTTACTTCCGTTCCAAGCAGCTGCAAGCCAGCCTCGAAGGTTTCGAGAAGCTCAAAGTCGAATTTTGCCCGTTTATTGACTGCTAATGTTTTGCCTGCCATAGGGGTAGTATGGCCTATTTTAAAGGTATTGACAAGTACATAGGAATGATATATAATGTACCAACTTATTTCAGATGCAGTGTTTAAGGCTTTTGAGCCCTGTTCTGAGATAAATTCCGCAAGTTCGCTTACAACTGTTTCGTTTTAGTCTGCGTATGTTCGCAGACGTGCGTTTCTCCGGCAGGATTGGCCCATAAGGGCCGGGAGGTGTCTAGATGAAAGACATGAAGGCAAAGTTTCTGGTTCCCAGGACGTTAACCTGGGACAAGCTCACGGCCCTGTTTCTCGCCGTGTGGCAGCTGACGGGTAGGATGCCCTGGAAGTTCTCGGAGCTGCTGTGCGAGGGAATCGCGGAACTCTTTTTCGAGGACGAGAAGAAGATTCCCGGAGACGTCGTCGACATTGACGTCCGTGAAAAGTACCACGGACGCGGAGGTTCGGCGGCGGAAATTGTGGCCAAGGGGTTCAATGCTCCTGGCCTCGATCGGGCGCTGAGCCTGATCGGGATCAACAACAAGACTGGGTGTTTGAAGACGGACGAGCAGTCCTTTGTCGCACTCATTCGTGAGTGCTACAAGGTTGGGGGCGAAAACCCCAGCCTGATCAAGCGAATTGCGGTCATCGACCTCCTTTGGCCATGCCTCGTCATCTATTTCAGGGCGGCGGCGCAGAACGAAGCGGTTGTGAAAGAGCTTCACAACCCCTTCACGTTGCCTGCCCTGCGGAAGATGCTCGAGCTGTGCCCGGACATCGGAGGACAGTCAAAGGAGAACCTGCTCGCCGAGCTGGAGAACCAGTTCGAAGTGCAGCAGCGGGCAGCTGACCGGGCCGCCGAGAAGGTGACCCGGATCAAGCCCGCGAAGGTCTTCAAGGTCGAGGGTCAGAATGGCCCCGGGGTCGAGGGTCACGTATTGAAGGCGGACGACATGGCCATCCCGGCGGCGTATTTTCGCCAGGATGACACCAAGCAGATGGGTGTCCTCGTCATGGTCCGGACCTCCGGAAACATGGCGATTTTCTGCCGCGGACAGCAGAACTTTGGTCCACTGTTCGCGGCTCTGGTCGCCGAGGACGCCCCGGACCGCTGGCACCTCGAGAAAAGGCCGAGCAGCCCTCAGCTGCTCAACGGCTCAGGCAGCCGCGCGGCCGAGCGGACCACCCTCACCCTCAACCGGGTGGTGGAGCTCATCCAGGAGCACCACCACCATCAGTCGCAGCGCCGTGGTGACGGCAAGGGTCATCGGGGCAAGCGCGGGGGCAAGTAAACCCCACGCTCTGCCGTAACGTTCTTTTTCGCACTCCAACGAAGCCCGCAGAAAGGTCTATCCTTCTCTGCGGGCTTTCTCTTTTATTACAGCCGTCTATTATGTAGAGGTAATGCCCAAGGTACACACAATAGTTATGTATCCTCGCCCGCAACCCGATACGGTGTGCGCATACTTTTTATTACAGGAATTCGGAGAGAAACAGTTTCCGGGAGTACGGGGAGCCAAGTTGGAGTTCTGGAATCAGGTCCCGGCCAGTAGAACATTAGCTGAACTGGAGGAGGCAGGATATATATTGATTGATCTGGGAGGCAGCAAATTTGATCACCACGTAGAAGATCATCGGGAGAAAAAAGAAACAGCCGCAACACTGGTGGCCAAGGAGTTAGGCGTAAGCGAGAACCTGGCGCTTAAGCGACTCCTGTCATATGCCAAGCGGGATGACTTAGAAGGACGAGGCATTGTTTCCAAAGATGTCATTGACCGCGCCTTTGGCTTGTCGGCCATTATCATGAATCTTAACCGGGAATATCCAGACCATCCGGAGTATGTTGTTGATATTGTGTATCGCATCTTTTTAGCGCATTACCACGAGGAGTATCGGCGGAAGGTTGAAATGCCTGAAGAGTGGAAACGGCTGCAGCAGACTGGGAAAGCGGTGCGTATAAACATTCCGTATATAGACCGGGTGCTCCACGTAGTGCTAGTGGAGTCTGATTCTAAAACCATTGTCGGGTTTCTGCGGGCGGTTAAGGAAGTGCAGGCGGATATTGTGGTTCAACGCTCTTCCTCTGGTCACACTAATATTATTACCAACCAGAACAAAGGCGGACGAATTGATCTCAAGCTGTTAATTCGAGCCTTGCGGTGGGTGGAAGGAAAACGAAAGGGACTTGATGTGACGAAATTTACAGACGAGGAACTGGTAAAACCCGGCCGGCTTGAGGGAATCGACGAGTGGTTCTATGATACGGCAGCCAACACGATCCAGAATGGTGGCGCTGCTCCTGACGGTATTGTACCGACGCGTATCAGTTTCGAGGAGATGCGTATCGTGGTAGAGAAAACATTTACTAGCAGCAAATAGGTATGATTAATCTGAAAACCACATTAGCTCAGGACATCACGGAAGGAATCAGCGCGGCTATTCAAGCTGGCGATTTACCAGCGCTCAAAGACCAGCCGAAGGTTGTGGTAAATCACCCTGATCGAGCGGGGCAGGGAGACTATGCTTCCCCTGTTGCCCTGGCGCTGGGAAAGCAGATCAAAAAATCTCCCCTGGAAATTGTGGAAATCATTAGCAGACACATGCCGAAGAAAGAATACATCAGGGTAACACAGGCAGCTCCGCCCGGATTTCTGAATATCTGGATCAGTGAAAGCTGGCTTGCTGCCCGCATCGACGATATTGCCACCGAGAATATCTGTGACCAGGTTACGGTCGGTGCCGGCAGGCTGGTGAATCTCGAGTTCATTTCAGCCAATCCGACCGGTCCCTTAACGCTCGGCAATGCCCGTACGGCTTTTACGGCCGATACCCTGGCGAATGTGCTGGCGTGTGCGGGATATAACGTAACACGGGAGTATTACATTAATGACGCCGGCGGACAGATTTTGCGATTAGGGGAATCTGTACTGCGCCGCATCATCCAGCAGGAGGGAGCCGACGTCGAATTTCCGGAAGATCTGTACCAGGGAGAATATATTAATGAAATTGCCCGGGACATTGCTGAGCAGTTAAAAGAAGACGAAGGAAAAACGTTTAACGCAGACGATTTGGAGAATACTGAGCTGCTGGCTGCTGTAAGCCAGCAGGCGATGCAAATGTGCCTGACGAAAATCCGGCGAACGATAGCTGATGACCTGAAGATTAACTTTGACGTCTGGATGTCTGAGAAGGCGGTAAGAGCCAGCGGCGATATTGAGAGAGCGTTGGACAGATTGCGTGAGAAGAACCTGACGTACAAAAAAGACGAAGCAGAATACTTGAAGACTAAAGAGTTTGGTGATGATGAGGACCGGGTATTGGTTAAAAAAGACGGGGAGTATGCATATATCGCTCCGGACATCGGATACCATCAGAGTAAATACGATCGCAAGTTTGATCTGATCTTCACGTACCTGGGAGCTGATCATCAGGGGCATGTGCCAAAACTGCGCGCGGCAATGCAGGCACTGGGTAATGACACAGATAAACTGCATGCAGTTGTGGCGCAGTGGATGTCACTTAAAAAGGACGGTAAGGCTTTTAAGCCCTCGAAGCGAAAAGGGTTTGTGTATGGTCCGCAGGACCTTATTGCGGAAGTGGGGTATGACACGGCCCGCTACTTTATGGTGCAGCATAACTTAAGCTCACACATGGATCTGGATCTGGATCTAGCTAAAGAGCGCAGTGAGCGGAATCCGGTGTACTACATTCAGTATGCGTATGTTCGTTTGCAGTCGATTCTGCGCAAAGCCAAAGAACAGGGCTTCATAAATGAAGTAGGAGAAACTATCCATCTTGAACAGAGTATCTCTTTAAGCGAGCCGGCGGAGTTTGCTTTACTGAGGATGATGCATCGTCTGCCCGAGGTAGTGACGGATATTGCCGTTTCTTTTGAAGTCCACCCACTGGCCTACTATACCCACGAGCTGGCCAGGACCATCCATGCTTTTTACGGAGAGGTGCCGGTTATGGCAGCTAAGGACTCGGAAGTAGTAAAAAATCGGCTGCAGCTGGTGTTTGCAGCCCGGAATGTCCTAGGGCAGGCTCTGGATTTACTGGGTATATCCCGGCCGGAAGTGATGTAGAGGGTCTGTCAGCGCCTCTGACAGAAGATGGATAACAGGGTGTATAAAAGTCTGCTATTGTGAGGATAGCGGATTGATATAGAATAGAAGACCATTCTTAAATTGCTACCATGCGAATAGGAATAGACGCCCATATTGTTCTCCCCAAACACAAGCGCTTTGACGCGCGTATTGCCCGCTATACCGAGAACCTTATTCAGCACTTAATAGAGCAGGATAAGAAGAAGGAGCATACCTGGGTTCTCTTTTTTGACAGCCGCATGAAGAATACAAAAAAGTTCGAGCAGGAAAATGTGGAGATTCACCACTTCCCGTTCGTGCACTACCGCCAGTACCTGCCGGTGGTATATTCTCATATGCTGATTTCCGGATTCTTAACCTCCGCTCGACTTGATATATTTCATTCCCCGGAAGGCCTGATTCCGTTCATGTATCCCGGGAAGATTATAACCACCTTCCATTACGTGCCGCGTGGTGAGCGGGACAGCGGACTATTTGTCCGAACCTTTATGCTGGGAGCCCGGGCTGCCTTCGCTCAGTTATGTAAACGTGCCAAACGGATTATCGTGAACAAGCGCAGCGATAAAGCAATTCTGGTAGAAAAACATGGTTATCCGGATGAGCGGGTGGTAGTTATGGAAGAAGAAGATCTGGAGCAGGTCGACTGGCCTAAGCGCGTCAGGCAGCTGATGAAGCTATACAAGGAAGTAGCACTGAAGAAGGTAAAAGCACCGGCTAAGAAAAAGGCTGCATCGAAGAAATAATTGCTGGTTGATGGGATAGCCAGATGCGGCTATGCTATGCTGTTACCTATGTCAGACACAGATCAGCCATTTAAAGATGTGGATTCGAGAGTAGACAGCAATGCCCTAGAGCAGGATGTGCTGGCATACTGGGATGCTGAGAAGATTTTCGAACAATCATTAGAGCAGAACAAGGACGGAGAGGTCTTTACCTTTTACGACGGTCCGCCGTATGCCACTGGCAAACCTCACTACGGCCATATTTTACAATCTGCTATTAAAGACACCGTCCTGCGGTACAAAACCATGCAGGGGTATTATGCCCCGCGTAGAGTGGGCTGGGATACGCACGGGCTGCCCATTGAAAACCTGGTTGAAAAAGAACTGGGATATACCACCAAGAAAGAAATTGAAGACGATATTGCGACGTTTAACAGGAAATGTCGGGAGACTGTTTTCCGGTATGTTGATGAATTTACCAGTACGCTCAAACGTATCGGCCGCTGGGCGGACTATGATAACGCCTACTCCACACTTGATCGCGACTACATGGAATCCGAATGGTGGACCTTCAAGCAGGTGTGGGCTCAGAACTTAATCTACAAAGATTTTCGGTCGACGCCATACTGTATTCGCTGCGCTACACCCCTGTCGAACTTTGAGGTCAGCATGGCGTACAAGGACAAGCACGATCTGGCCGTATATGTGAAGCTGCCGGTGGCCGGCGAGGACAACCTGTTCCTACTGATCTGGACAACCACTCCCTGGACGCTGCCGGGTAACGTAGCTGTCGCATATAGTCCGGATGTGGAATACGTGGTGGCAGAACACGAAGGTCAGCATCTCATTCTTGCCAAAGACCGGGTGGAAGAGACTCTAGGAAAAGAGACGAAGATTTTAGAAACAGTATCGGCATCGCAGCTTGAGCAGTATCACTACGAACCACTGTTTGAGGTACCGATGGATCAGGAAGACAAAGCGGAGCCGTTTCGGATAGTGGTGGGTGAACATGTGACGGCCGGAGACGGTACGGGGTTGGTGCACATGGCGCCGGCATTTGGCGTCGAGGATTTTGAAGTAGGGAAAAAGGAAAATCTGCCGGTTTTACGTACTGTGGATGTGCTGGGGAATATGACTTCCGACGTGCCGCTATGGGCTGGTCGAAATGTTTTTGATGTCAGCAAAGAGATTGCCGTAAACCTGAAAGAGCGGGGACTGCTGTTAAAGCAGGAACACTTCAAACATAGCTATCCGTTCTGCTGGCGCTGCGATACACCCCTCATTTACTACGCCCTCGATAGCTGGTTCTTGCGCGTCTCGGAAATTAAGGACCAGATGCTCAAAAATAACGAGCAGATCAATTGGATTCCCGAACATGTAAAGAGCGGTCGGTTTGCGAAAGGAATAGAGTCCGCTCCTGACTGGGCGATCTCCCGTAACCGTTTCTGGAGCGTGCCGATTCCAGTGTGGGAATGTGACAGTGAAGCGTGTAATGAGCGGGTATGCGTTGGTAGTATTGCAGAGCTTCAGGAACTATCAGGAGCGACCAAAGAACAGGTACAGGATATTCATCGGCCCTATGTCGATGATATTACGTGGGCGTGCAGTAAAGGGAATGGCACGATGCGCCGTATCCCGGAGGTGTTGGATGTTTGGTTTGATTCCGGCAGCATGCCGTACAGTCAGTGGCACTATCCATTTGAGAATAAGGAATTTGTGGAAGACAGCTATCCGGCTGACTTCATTGCGGAAAGCGTGGAGATGACGCGGGCCTGGTTTTACGTATTACATGTGCTGGCGGCGGCTTTAACTAAAGAGGATATTGGTTTGGGTCAGCATCGGCCAGCGTACAAGAATGTCATTGGTTCCGGCATCATTTTCGCCGAGGACGGCAACAAGCTGTCAAAGAAGTTGAAAAATTATCCGGAGATTGACCCTGTGCTGGAGCAGTATGGAGCCGATACGTTGCGATTCTACCTGCTGGCCAGCACCAGCCTGGGCGAACCCTACCGTTTCTCCGAAAAAGATATGCGGTCTCTGCGTCAGAATGTCTATGTCACTCTATGGAATGTCTACAGCTTCTTTGTACGCTATGCCAATACGCACGAGTGGACACCAGGACAGCCCACCTCTTCCGAAAATATTCTGGACCGGTGGATTGTAGCCCGCACGGCAAAATTGGTAGGAGAGGTGGCCGCTGCTGGAGATGCCTACCATATCGATACGGCTGCCCGGCAATTTGTGATTTACGTTGATGATTTGAGTAACTGGTATGTCCGCCGTTCACGCGGACGGTTTCAGAAGCCGGCCAGTGACCGGGAAGCCCAGGAGGCGTTTGGCACATTGTATGAGGTCCTGGTAACACTTTCAAAAACATTGGCGCCCTTTATGCCGTTTGTGGCGGAAGAGATGTATCGCAACCTGACCAGTAAGACATCCGTCCACCTAGAGCGCTTACCGCAAGTCCAGGAACTAACACAGGACGATACTCAAATTTTGGAAGTTATGGCCAACGTACGTGATCGGGTATCGGAAGGACTAGCGCTGCGAGCCGGGAAGGGAATAAAGATACGGCAGCCGCTCGCGCATATGGTCAGTATTCCGGTAGTAGTCGATCGGGCTCTGGACGCGCTGGCTGATGAGTTCAATACCATTATTCGCGATGAGGTGAATGTAAAAGAACATGAATTTGCGGACAGTCTGCCGGTGAAAGGTGAATACGTTCAGTCGGAGTCAGGAAAGGTGGCTTTGAACGTACAACTCACGGATGAGCTGAAGGCTGAAGGCGCAGCCCGCGATATTATCCGTCATGGTCAGATGTTGCGACGTAAAGCTGGATACGCGCTTGATGAACGAATTACGGTAGTTCTGTCTACTGAAGATCCAGCGTTGCAGACAATCCTTAAGAGTCAGGAGAGCGTGATCGCTCACGCGCTCCAGGCTGATGCGATTAAAACTGAAGGCGATACTAATGAAGCAGAAGATGTGAAGATTACCGGAGTAACTCTTCATATTGGAGTAAAGAAGTAACAAAACACCCCGCGAATATCGCGGGGTGTTCTTCGTGTTTGCTGTGTATTTTTGTTAGAACTTCTTTCGCAGAGTTACAACTAGTCCAGCTGCTCCGCTAAGGATTGAGGCTAAAGCCATGGCTCCGGCACCGGTTTTAGCTGTTACCGGTACAGGCTGAGGAACAACAACAGTTGTACCTTTTACGGCTGGCTTTTCTACTCGCGTATCATCGCTGTCTTCGTCTTTGAGATCGTGATCATCGCTTTTGGCGACTACCACGTTGTGAAGAATATGACCGTTTGTAGTGTTGTCTTTCACTTTAACAGTGATAGAGAAACTTTTCTTCTGGTCGGCTTCAATTGCTACGTTATTCCACGTAACAACCTGTCCGTCGATTGATCCGCCACTGGATACAGCTGTAACAATCAGCTGACCTGGTACGGTGTCGACTACCTGCACGTCCTGAAGATCAACTTCCCCAGTGTTTTCCACCTCAATGCTGTAGGTCAGTGTATGACCTGGGCGGGTAACATCTCGGCTGTCAGTCTTCGCAACTTTCAGCCCCTTATCCTTCTCCGGTTCTGG
>JBBDOX010000002.1:0-38278 GCA_040876835.1 Candidatus Anderseniibacteriota bacterium
ACCGGTTGTGAAGTTTTAAATCTTACAGTGTGTAGTTTTAAAGTTTATCTAACATTATGACACATGTCGACAATTGTCAGCTTCTTTTGACTAACCTGCATAAGCTCCTGCAGCCGTTTTTTCATGAGTTAGAGGCATCTATTGGAGACACAGAGTCGTCGTTTTCCCTGGCCCTTTCCCCCGAACAGTTGGCCCTCTTTGCCGCTCTATATAGCCCATTGATAGACCGGAAAATACTCATTGCGCCCTCAGATATTCCAAGTCTCCTTTCCCTAACCGAGCAAATCAAGCACTGGAGCATCTTTAGAAACGTCAATGACACGTGGCATATAATAGATAGCGAATTAACTGAACAGGAACGAGATGGCACAATTCACACGAATGTATCGCGGGCGTATCACAATCTTTTAAGTAACACTCCCCAGCACCATTTCATTGTCACTCCTTCCGCCATCTCAACACCACCCCCCGATGCTGCCATATACCAAAAACAACACGTATCGCTCACCGTGGGAGAAACAATAAAACTCCAAACCCTCATTACTACTTTCGTCGAGCGCGGATATATCCGACATTCCACATCCTTGGAAGAAGGCAGCTTTCGCGTTCACGGAGAAACTATCGACGTCCATCCACCAGCTACTACTTCCCACCATACAATCACTCTGCACGGATCAACGGTTGAGGCAATCACCGCCCATCACGGACGCCGGACCCACACGGTTAAAACTGTGTCACTTCCTCCTGTTACCTTTCCGGCGAAGACATCAGAATGGCAACCTTTACTTGCATCAAGCTTGCTTATTAGACCAACTATTATAACTCGTCTCCGAGGCTTACAAACTATTACCCTTGCCGAGAGTGCACCAGACATGCCATTCCCTCTGCAAACAGATGACAAAGCTTCATCTGATGAAAAAGCACGAGCCATGTTTCTTCTGTATACCAACAAGGATCGCACTGACGCTTATGTGCGCGATATCGGCCGGGAAGCGCCAGTATATGAATGTGAATCTACCCTGGCCAACTACCCCATTGCCTTAACTGCCCCCACGTGGGAACTAAAGACAGAAGCGGCGATCTTTCCTGACACTCAGGATATCAAGGGCTCCTCTACCCTATCGTATGAACGAGCCTTAGAGTTGATTGCGGAACTAGAAGTGGGCAAACCAGCAGTACACACTGATCACGGTATCGGTGTGTACGAAGGCCTGCAGCGCCGACAAATTGAAGAAATTGAAAAAGAGTACCTGCTCCTGCGGTATGCGGAGGGCGACGCGTTGTATGTCCCAGTGGAGTACGCACATAAGATCACTCCCTATGTGGGAGCTTCAACTCCAGCCATTCATCGACTGGGAGGGACATTTTGGCAAAAGTCAAAGCGTAAAGCCAAGGAAGATGCTGTTGCCTTTGCAAAGGAACTGCTTGCCATCTCCCGCAAACGAGAGGGGTCTGCACGAGCACCTTACGTACTTGAAGCCAACGTTGAAAGGGAATTGCATGCCACATTTCCGTTTGCCTTAACACCTGATCAGAAGCGCTCGTGGCAAGAAGTCCAGACGGACTTACAGAGAACAACTCCCATGGATCGTCTCATTGTTGGGGATGTAGGTTTTGGAAAAACAGAATTAGCAATTCGAGCAGCGCGACACGTCATGGAAAATGGTAAGCAAGTCGCTGTCCTTGCTCCCACAACGCTGCTGGTTCAGCAACACTTTGATACTTTTGGACAGCGTTTGCCGAAATACGCTAAAGCGATTGCTCTCCTTTCCCGCTTTGTTTCAGCTGCCGATCAACGATCAGCGCGTCAGGCAATTGAAACTGGGAGCGCCCTCATCGCCATTGGCACCCATGCTCTTCTTAGCAACAGGACGCAGTGGAAGAATCTTGGATTAGTCATCATTGATGAAGAGCAAAAATTTGGCGTAAAGCAAAAGGAACATTTCAAAAGCATTCGCTCCCAGGTAGATGTTCTCTCCCTATCTGCTACTCCCATTCCCCGCACACTGTCTATGTCCCTGTCCGGCCTGCGCTCTCTTTCCGTTATCGCCACTGCTCCAGAGGGACGCAAAAGCATAAAAACGTACGTAAAAAAAGCAGATCTCGCACTAGTAAAACAAGTGCTCGAGCGAGAGCTGACTCGTAAGGGACAGGTATATGTCGTCGCTCCAAAAATCCGGCACCTGGGCGCCATTCGCGAAGAAATACAAGCCGCTGTTCCGCAGGCTCGCACTGCTATTGCGCATGCCAGACTGTCAGATAACAAACTCAGCGCTGTCATCCACGATTTCGATGCCGGCAATATTGATATCTTAATCAGTTCAAGTATTGTCGAAAACGGTCTGGACCTTCCTAACGTAAATACCATGATCGTCTGGCATGCTCAGCATTTCGGTTTGGCTGAACTGTATCAGCTGCGCGGCCGCATCGGCCGTCGACAGCGACAGGGATATGCCTACTTTTTGTACAATCAGGATCGTCTTACTATCATGCAGCGCGAGCGATTGACCGCACTAACCGAAGCGTCCCGCTTAGGGTCAGGATGGGAGTTAGCCCGTCGCGATCTCGAAATGCGCGGAGCTGGAAATTTATTAGGAGCACAGCAAAGCGGCTCGGTCAACTCGGTCGGCGCCCAATTGTATCTGGATCTTGTTCGTCAGGCAGTAGGAGAAGATGTCAGTCCCGAAACAGACATTCAGCTGCCCATCACCGCCCTTATTCCGACTCACTACATCAAAGAAGATCGACAGCGCTCGCGCTGGTATATACGTATCACTCGAAGCACAACAACTGATCAAAAGCAGCAATATATGGAGGAACTTAAAAAAACATACGGCCCGCTTCCTCCCGAGGTAGAGCAGCTCTTCCTCCTTGTCACTCTACAGCAGACAGCAGCACGAGCAGGAATTACAAAAATCCGCCATCAGGTTATTGCCCCGGCAGACGAAGACGCCTACAGCCGTCTTACTATTGAAGGAACTAAATTACCAGAAGTGTTGAGCAAGCTAGGATCAATGGGCCGCTGGGCAGGCCGCGGCCATAGCATCACGCTTGATCTCGATGCCGTCACTGTTGATACCGTTCGCACAATGATCGCAGGCTTAGTACACTAAAAAGGATGAGCGATATTCACATTCTGAATATCAAGGATAGGGCGTATCCTAAACTGCTGCGTGAAATCCATAATCCACCACAGCAACTTTACATTCGTGGAAATATTGCCCTCCTCTCGCACTCTCGCCTCCTGGCAGTTGTCGGTAGTCGCCAAGCAACCGCATACGGTGCTCAGGCGCTGCATACACTTCTTTCCCCCGCCATTGAGAAAGATATACCGATCGTGTCCGGCCTGGCGCTCGGAATTGATAGCTTAGCGCACGAGCTTTGTGTGAAGATGAAGCGCCCAACCATCGCTGTCCTTGGCACAGGAATTGACGATGCCGGTGTTTACCCGCGCCAAAATCTAACGCTGGCGCATGCGATTCTCAAGTTTGGCGGGGTACTCGTATCCGAGTACCCCATAGGCACAAAAGTATTTAAAGGAAATTTTCCCGCTCGTAACCGTATTATTGTAGGGCTGTGTGCTGCCACTCTGGTAATTGAGGCTGCAGAGAAATCCGGCTCGCTCATATCCGCCCGCCTGGCTATGGAGTCAAACCGGGAAGTATTAGCTGTTCCTGGACCAATAACTGAACTGACCAGCGTAGGTACAAACCAGCTCATTCATGATGGCGCCACACCCGCGTTGCATGCCAATGATTTGCTCGAGATATATCAAACTTCAAAACAAGAGGTAAGTTTACCGCTTCCGATATCTGTTTTATAACAACTTCACAACTCCGTTATTTGCATCCACTTCGACTTCGTCGCCATCCTTAAAAATCTGAGTAGCAATTTTTGTTCCAATAATACAAGGTTTTTTCATTTCTCGAGCAACAATAGCTGCATGACTAGTGATACCTCCAATATCGGTCACAAAAGCAGCCGCGCGCGCCATTCCCAACAAGAAGTCGGGCGTAGACATTGTCGCAACCAGGATATCGCCTTCTTTTACTTTTAAACACTCGCGTGGTGTGAGAACTACCTTTACTTTCCCCCTAACCTTCCCAGGGTAAGCTGTCCTGCCTCTCACCTCTTGAGTCATACCAGGTGAAGCTTCCAGAATTGGAGCTGTCATAACTTCTTGCATACTTACGCCTTCATCAGTCAATTCGAGTACAAACTGCTCACGCTGAGTAAATAGTTCTCGAGAAGGAAACTGATTCTTGAGTAGCGAGAGAGCTTCACTAACTCTTAGGTGTGGCAAATCTTCATAGTCTACAATGTCTTCGAAGTGAGTTATGATCATCCGACGAAACAAGCTAGTCCCATAACACATTGTCTCCCACTTTTCTGTCCGCAAACGCATTAACTCTTCAATGAGCCTCACATAAGGCGAGGGGTATTCCGGCTTATCAACTATCATCTGTTCTGCGGTTGCAGTCTCCGTTTTCAGCATTTCGTATGCTTCCCATACCGTCCAGGGATGTCCCAGGAAATATTTCATCCCAAGATACCCGAATCGCTCACAGAAATGACGCAGAGCATCAATAAGTGCTTGGTCCTCAATGTTAGTTCCAAGATCCTTTGCTATTCTAGCTAATTCTCGATGTGCCTTTGTTGTTTCCGTAACCGCAGAACGAATTGATTGTGCGGGTATATTTTTTCGATCTAGTTCTTGACTGATTCCCAGCTCAAGTTGAAATCGAGCTATTGATGACGCTGATTGCATTGATCGGTCAAAAAACTCTTGTACATCCGTAATCTTAACTGTCTTAAAAGAAATGATCTTTTCAAAACGAGATAAGTAGTCTCGGTAGTTACCTAACAATTTGTTCAGCTTACTAATCACATCCTCATACGCCTCAACTGGTAACAAGTTATCAGCTAACTCCTTCATTTGGTGTGCTTTCCAAAAAATATCCCCTGTAGCATGTTCGTAACGAATGTGCGGAAAATCAAAGGAATAGCCTAGTTCTTTCATGCTCGCATATTGATGAATGCCCCTAAATACAAGGTCTTGAGTCAGTAAGTCTGACCGATGATTTACGATAATTTCCCAGTCGTTGTTATTCATAAATTCATACTATTCTAGCTTTCATATAATCCCAACCGTAAACTATTCAACATTCCTATCTGCTCCAAAAACTTGACATATTTGTATTTATGGTATATTTTAGATACCTCCGTTCAAAGGATGCTCATTCCAGTCTTCATTTTCAGCTCAGGAGAAATCTGTGCCCACAACAGTACGTTTTTTTGTCCAGCGCCACGGCAAGCACGACGGGAACCTCACAGAAGAAGGGATACAACAGGTGCAGGAGGCCGCAAAGAAGCACCTCTCAGGGGTGCATTTCGACTGCGCCTTCTCCAGCGAGGTGCCCCGCGCCCGGCAAACAGCAGAGCAAGCGCTCATCGCCATTGGACAGGAGCAGCTCATCAAGAGCATTCGCGAGGAGCCGGGCTTCGGCTACGCGTTTGCCGAGGACCCACGCTGGCCGAACGAGAATCTGCTGAAGCAAATCGCCGATGCAGAGAAGGCGGGCCGGATCGTGACGGTGGAGTTCATCTTGAATGAACTCCGCAACCCACCATGTCTCAAAACGGCAGCGGGATTGCTCCTCACAATGCACCAGCGAGCGCGGTGGCTCGCGTTTACCAAACAGGGGCCCTGCATCAATGTCCTGGTCGGCAGTCACGGGACAAACGTCCTTGCGACACTTCAGCCGAAGGTAACTCCATGGGCAAGGAATGCCGACATTATGTACTACGAGTTCAAAGTGGAGAGACCGGGAGCATCCCAACTCATCCACTCTCAGTACCTCCCAGCGGAAGGGTAGCGTTTACCAAGCCGCCCCACCCACACAGCCAAGGTTCCCGCACGAGCCTTGGCTGTTTTCATTTGATAATTTTTACAACTCCGATAGTTGCATCTACTTCAACCTCTTCACCGTTTTTTAATACTGCCGTAGCTTTCTTCGTACCTATAATGCAGGGTTTTTTAAACTCACGAGCAACTATCGCCGCATGACACAAAACACCACCTTCGTCAGTAACAAATGCCGCCGCTTTCCTCATACCCTGAATCATCCCTGGGGTTGTCATCGAAGCAACAAGAATGTCCCCCTCACTTACTTTCTCAACATCACTAGGCGAGAGTACTAACCTGACCTTTCCTTTTACTACGCCCTTAAAGGCAGCTTGTCCTCTTAGCTCGGTTACGCCTTTCTCTGCGACCTCAAACTCGGTAATTTGCTCTTCCTTTATTATTTTCTCAATATCAGCCTGAGTAGAAAATTCTTCAATCTTACCTTCCCATAACCTTGCTGCGTAATACTGATTCCTAGAATTTAATATCTCCCTTGGGGGCAATTCTCCCCCACTTACCCACTCCAGAAATTCTTCTTCTGTGCAGTTGAGAATAGGTTGGTCTTCGATTTTCAGAGCATGCAACGTTTCGCGAAGTGCCCAGTTCGCTCGAACTAAGGCGTTCTTCGATTCATCAAAAACATATATCCAGCGTTGAATGGTGATAATAAGCCACTGCGTGTATTCATCGTAGTTGCTAAAACTTTTGTCCGTTGCAGACGAAGTGTGAATTTCCTTTTTCGAGCTATGCCCCTTAACAATTTCTCGCAGATAGTCGGCCGCTATCCAAGGATTGCCAGCATACTCTGCATGAAGAAACCCAAATTTTCTCGCCAAGTTTTCAGCGCAATCTTTCCCTTCCTTCTCTGTAAACTTGCCACTCTTGTACGCCCGCTGAGCTTTGATAAGTTCTTTGTTTTCCAAAATAAAAGTCGTGTCCCGATACGGCTGCATTACTTCCTTATCAATATCTTTTAGTTTTTCACTGCCGATATGCTGCTCTAGAACCTCGCGAGTAATGAGAGCAAAATTGTATGCCATTATCATTTGGCTCATCTCATATCGAAAGCGATTATAAAAATGTCGGGTACTGCTTACAGAGACAGCAGGCACAAGCTGTAAATCCTGCTCAATTGCAGTCTCCGATACCTCTAAAGCCCTAATAACAGTCTCATTAGGTTCCTTCAGATAACCTTGGATATTCGTTTCAAGAGAGTCACCTGTATATGCAAAAAGACGAGTGAGAGGACTTTTGTATTTAATAACCAGCCGCTTACTATACCGCCAGAATATCGGCCCCACTGTAATTCCCTCTTGAATCTGATGAATCTGCGCAGACCACTGGAGCGGGGTAGTGTAGCGTGAAATAATGTTTATCCATTTCATAACAACTTCACAACTCCGTTATTTGCATCCACTTCGACTTCGTCGCCATCCTTAAGGCGGCGGGTTGCGATTTTTGTGCCTATTACACATGGCTTTTTCATTTCCCTTGAAATGATTGCTGCATGGCTTGTGATTCCACCTTCGTCGGTAACTATTGCAGATGCTTTTTTCATTAAAGGAACAAACTCCGGGCGAGTCATTGAAGTAACTAAAACCTCCCCCTCTTTGAACTTGTTAAACTCAGAAGGCCTCAAAACTACTTTAACAACCCCGCGCACGCTACCGGGGTAAGCGATCTGGCCTTCAATAACCTCCCCATGTTTTTTCTGAGAATTCATATATGTTTCTTCCATGGCTTTCTTCGTTTCCTCAAAGTCATCGTATTGGAATTCTATTGCCCCGTTATAGTCATGTAAAAATAGGACGCCCTTCGGTCTTGCCAGAATCTCTACTCGTTTCTCCTCAAAGTAAGAACTTCCCTTCAGAAATTCTTCAAAGGCACAGTAATACAGTAATTCCTTGGGAATATTGAGTTTAGTAAAAATACTCTCTCCGACCCTAAAATTCACAACCAGCCCTTTACCAATGACGTCTTTTCTTTTGTCGCGTAGCACGATAATCGTTTGTATATAGTCAACTATCAGCTTCTCGTCTGCAGTCAAAGCACCTCTCCACTCCCTGAAATACTCTTTTCTCTGCCTTAGTGCCTGCGCCTCTTTGTTAAGTTCATTCTTAATTTTCTTCTTACTTTCAAAATAGTCAGCGTATTCCTCCTTCAAAACTTGTTCTATTTCCTCAATGGATTTTACTTCTGTGTAACCAGAATAAGCGTATTGCATTCTCTGGGCGATCTCTTCTGCGCTTACTGATTCTAAAATCAACTGCAGAATTATTTCATGCTTTCTTTTATCAAACGAATCATCTACGGGAGTTATCGCTTTCTCCCAAATCTTCTTAACCATGTCCTGGTTAACTTCCAGATTGTTTTCCCTGATAAAATTAGAAACGAGGCTCTGATCAAATTGAGTGGAAAACCAGGCGGTGCAATTGTACTGCCTGACATCGTTTATAATTTTTTCTAATTTTTCCAGAAGCTCCTCCTCGTCTAAACTAGCTACTTTTGCATATGATAAATCAGAGTAGATTGCACCTATTTGCACTTCCAAATCATCTAACAGAGATATCGTCGCAAACAGAACGTCTTGATTGTTTACATAATCTACAAAAAAGTGTTCTGAAATAATGTTGTATCTCGTTTCGGACATCAACACGAAAGCCTCGCCCTCTTTCATGGCAATGAGAAATTTAATGTTTAGGTCTTCTATTTTTTCTCCAAAGTTAGGTGTAAACCCTCCGGCCCCAGCAGCTAAGACTGTCACCGGCACTAAAGGGTAAAAAGAATCCCTTTCTAAACCTGTCATAAACTTTTGCAAAAGACTGCCTCCGGCTTCTTCTTTCTTCTGTTTTGATATCAATGTCGTAATCGGCCTACTCTGCACAATGTAGAAGGTGTTGTTTTCGCTGGCCCACTCTACGTCCACCGGGAAGCCGTAGTGCTTCTCAATACTGACAACGAGCTTAGCCAGTTCAAGGACTTCCTCATCAGTTAAAGTTGACTGTTTCCCCCTGGCTTCGGGAATGTCCTGCCACTGATTACCTTCCTGACCTTTACGGAATATGCCTCTGTCCTGAGTTGTGATGTTCTTGTCCAGAATATTCCAGTTACTCTTCTCTACCACGTAGCTGTCGGGGGTAATGGAGCCGGAGACGATAGCTTCGCCTAATCCGAAGCCAGATTCGATAATGAGCTGATCGTAGTCTTGAGTGACTGGATGGACTGAAAAGGCGATACCAGAAGTCTCGCTTTCCACCATTTTTTGGACAACAACAGCTACCGAGATGGATTCGCCGTGGAGTCCTTTTTCGAAGCGATAAAAGATAGCTCGAGGAGTAAATAGGGAAGCCCAGCATTTCTGAACATGCTCAAGGACTTTCTCTTCCGTGATATTAAGATAGCTATCGAGCTGTCCAGCCCAGGCCGCCTGAGCGCTATCCTCGCTCGTGGCACTTGATCTGACAGCTACAAACTGAGCACCCAGTTTTTTGTGCTGGGCTACAACTTCATCAGCAATATCTTGGGGCATGTCCGCTTCAGTAATGAGAGCCTGGATCTTTTGTGAGGCAGCTTCAATGGTATGGATGGCGCTATGGTCAACGTTGTCGAGAATGGAGTCGAGCTCTACGTTGAGATCGGTAATTGTAAGGAACTCATCAAAAGCTTCCGCCGTAACGACAAAGCCAGGCGGGACGGGTATGCCAGCTTGAGTCATCTCGCCTAAAGAAGCTCCTTTGCCGCCGGCTAGGGCGACATCTTCTTTGGTTAGTTCAGTGAAATTCTTAGTGAAAATCATAACAGGTGAATGTACTAAACGTACCGCCATTTGTGAATATGTGCACTTTCGGTACATTACAGATATTAGACATCTTCAGTTACTCGTTACGAAGAAATCCCAGCAATCCAACTTGACGCATTGTGCGCAAGCAGGTACTTAATTACCAGTATATGAATTTAGTAATCGTTGAATCGCCAGCTAAGGCTAAGACAATTCAGAAATACCTGGGCAAAGGATATGTTGTGAAAAGCAGCTATGGCCATGTCCGAGATTTGCCGAAAACAAAACTCGGTGTTGACGTTGATGAAGACTTCGAGCCGCAATACGTTATTCCTGCTAAAGCCCGCCCTCGCATCAAGGAATTGCTGGCCGCCGCTAAAAAAGCAGAAACTATCTACCTCGCAACTGACGAAGATCGCGAAGGAGAGGCCATTGCCTGGCATTTAATTCAAGCCTTGAAGTTAAAGCCCGAGAAAATAAAGCGGATTACCTTTGCGGAAATTACGAAAGCTGCAATCACCAAAGCAATCGAAAACCCGCGAGACCTTGATACGAATCTGGTTGATGCCCAGCAGGCCCGCCGGGTGCTGGACCGCCTGGTTGGCTACGAGCTGTCTCCGCTGTTATGGAAGAAAGTCCGCCGTGGCTTATCAGCCGGCCGGGTTCAATCGGTGGCGGTTCGTTTAATTGTTGAGCGAGAAGAAGAAATTAGAAAATTTACAGCTGAAGAGTACTGGACTGTTGATGCCAACCTCAAGAAAGACGACAGCGAGTTTCTCGCTAACCTGCGGGCCAAGGGTGATACGAAATACGACAAACTCGATATTAAAACAAAGGAACAGGCCGATGAAATTTTAGCGGAGCTGGAAGGCGCGACATATTCGGTTACAGCTGTTGAGAAAAAAGAACGCAAGCGGACTCCCCCTCCCCCTTTTACTACCAGCACCCTGCAGCAAGCATCCGTTAATCAGCTCGGATATTCCTCCAAGCGCACCATGATGGTAGCGCAGCAGTTGTATGAAGGTGTTGAGCTGGGACCTGAAGGCCCCACCGGACTTATTACCTATATGCGTACCGACTCAGTCAGTCTGGCTGGTGAAGCTACCACCAAGGCTCGAGAAGCGATTGAGAGCAAGTTTGGAAAGGAATATGCTCTGGAGTCCCCTCGGCAGTACAAAACGAAATCTAAAGGCGCTCAGGAAGCCCACGAAGCTATTCGACCAACCGATCCTGGTCGTACACCGGAGGATATTGCGTCATACCTTACTCCCGAACAACTCAAGGTCTATACCCTCATCTGGCAGCGCATGGTCGCATCCCAGATGACTGAAGCACGTCTCGAACAAACCGCAGCCGATATTACGGCAGGAGCATATATGTTCCGAGCCAGTGGTACAACCGTGGTCTTTGATGGATTTGTCAGAGCCTTGGGCGAGAAAGCCGCTTTCAAAGAAACCGTGCTACCCGAACTTAACAAAGGGGATGCGTTGGGCCTTGATCGCCTGCTCCCCGAACAGCATTTCACTCAACCACCCGCCCGTTACAGCGAAGCGACGTTGGTGAAAGCTCTGGAAGAACACGGCATCGGCCGACCGAGCACCTACGCTCCTACAATTGATACGGTACAGAAGCGCGGTTATGTCGAAAAAAATGAAGATAAGCGCTTCGCGCCAACCGAGATTGGTGAGTTGGTAAATGGAGTGTTGACTCAGCACTTTCCAAATATTGTAGATATCGATTTTACCGCCAACATGGAAAATGATCTGGATGCTGTTGCCTCGGGAGAAAAGAAATGGCGACCTCTTATGAAAGACTTTTATGGCCCCTTCCATGACCAGATCGGCCTGAAAGAAAAAGAGTTAAGTAAAAAAGAACTAACCCAAGAAGAAACCGGCGAATCCTGCCCGAAATGCGGAAACCCTCTGGTTATAAAACTTGGTCGCTTTGGAAAGTTTAAAGCCTGTTCCAACTACCCCGACTGTAAACACACCGAGCCGATTGGTGAGGATAAGAAACTAGAAGAAGAACACACCGGCAAGATTTGTCCCGACTGCGGTAAGCCCTTAGTCGTCAAACGCGGACGATTCGGACCTTTCTTAGGTTGCAGTGGATACCCCGACTGTAAGCATATTGAAAAGATCCAGAAAGAAATCGGCGTTGACTGTCCGAAGTGCGGTAAAGGAAAGATTGTTGAAAAACGATCCCGACGCGGCAAGACATTCTATGCCTGCGACCAGTATCCTGATTGTGAGAATGCCTATTGGAGCAAGCCGACTGGCGAGAAGTGTCCGGAATGCAGCAGCCTGGTCGTCTTTGGCGCTAAGGGTACCGTCCGCTGCTCAAGCAAAGAATGCTCCTATAAAACAGCTGCTCCGGAAGAAAAAGAGGAGAACTAAACTACATACTTCATATATACAAAACTAACCCCCTTTCGATGAGGGGTTAGTTTCTTTCTAGAGCAATCTTCTACGCTTCGTCTTCCTCGACAATATCAGCATCGTGTTCTGGCAAAGCTGCTGTTCCGAGCAAACGATTCACCAGTTCTTCCACTTCCTGTTCGCTAAAAGCCCGGAAATTTACTTCGAACCGATTCTTGGCTTCATCAAACTTCACTCGAGCGTTGTATCCATAACGCTCTTCCAGGGCCGGACTGTACCTGAGCGCCAAAGGATGCTGATTGCGACGATTCTGACGCATTGGATCATTTAGTTTCATTGAGCGCTGAATGCGGCGAGCGCGAATTTCCGCCTTACGCACAGTCAACCCTTCATCCAGTAGGTGATGATAGAACCGAATCTGTTTTTCTTCATCGGGAATCATCAAAATTGCCTTAGCGTGTCCAATGGTGATCTTGCCTTCGGTTAGCCCGCGCTGGATTTCAGCCGGCAGCTGCAGAATACGCAAGATGTTGGTGATGCCTACTCGGCTCTTCCCGACACGCTCGCCGATTTCCTCATGCGTTAATCCATATTCCTGATTGAGCTTCATATATGCCTGCGCTTCCTCCACAGGATTCAAGTTCTGGCGCTGAATATTTTCAATCAGGGCAAACACCAGGCGAGATTGATCCGAACTTACATCGGTGCGGACCACTGCTGGCACTTTGTCCCAGTTTAACGCTTTAGCAGCTCGCAGTCGGCGTTCACCGGCGATCAGTTCGTATCCTGATCCTTCGGATCCACTCAAGCGATGAACAACTATTGGCTGCAGGATACCGTGCTGCTCGATTGAGGCCCGGAGTTCTTCAAGTTCTTTAGGGTCAAACGTCCGACGGGGCTGCAGAGGGTTAATGCGAATGTCTCCGATCGGAACATGCACCACCTGATCTTCGTGCCTATCCCAGATTGCTGAAGCACCAGCCTCTCCAAGGTTCGGCAGCACAGGCTTTGCCTGAGGCTCCTCAATTTCAAACAAGTCGTCTTCAACCGTAGCAGTCATTTCTTCGTCATCATCTTCTTCGGGCTCTTCCTCCACTGATGGCATTTGAGGCTCCTCTTCCACTTCAGCAGGGACTACCGGCTCTTCTTCCTCCACCGGGCTTTCCAACTCTTCTTCTGGAGCATCCTCTTCGGCTGTTACTACATCATCTTGAACTTCTTCTTCAATTTGAACCGAACGCGGTCTGTTTTCCGTTACTACATTATCTTCTGGATCAAAGGTAATAGGCGTAACTAACGGCTTTTTTGGCATTTCAATTGAATCAACATCATCCAGTTCATCAAAATCCTCCATGACGCTCACAGTTTTCTTCTTAACCTGTGCCGGCTGTTCAATACGTAAATCCTGATCTTCTTCGACAGCTTCCATACTATCGATATGCTCCAGCACATCTTCGGCGTTCTTGGTATTCCGTCTGGGTATAAGTGAGGCGAGTCCTCGTCCTAATGCCATAGTCTTTTAAAGTGAAGGATAATGCTAATATTTAGCTATACAGACTCAACAGCTCTTCTGATAAAAACTCATAGGCTTTGGCACCACGTGAGTTGCGATCATATTCCAGAATTGTCTTGCCTGTACTTGGCGCTTCCGCCAACTCTGTATTACGAGGAATTATACTTTCAAATACATGTCCTGGAAAGGTCTTTCGTACCTCACGCACAATTTTCCGGGCTAACGCCACCCGGCGATCATACATGGTAAGCACTGCTCCTAAGACCTGTAGACGAGGATTCAAGTGCGCTCGAACTAATTCTACTGTCTGCAGCAATTGGTTAAGCCCTTCCATAGCGTAAAACTCACATTGAACAGGGATTAACAACTTGTCAGCCGCAGCCAGGCCATTAATAGTTAAAAGCCCCAAACTAGGAGGGCAATCAATTAATACAAATTCGTAGACATCTTTCACTTCTTTAATAGCGCGACGCAGTCGGTATTCTCGATACGGTTGATCCATCAGCTCCATCGCTCCCCCCGCAAGATCAGGCGTGGAAGGAATGATGTTGAGGTTAGCAATACCGGTAGGCTGAATGGCAGCCGCTGTGGTGCTTTGCCCGATTAAAACTTCGTAGAGAGTCGTTCCTTCACTCTTAAGCCCTACCCCAGCCGTTGCATTCGCCTGCGGATCAAGATCGATAATAAGTGTAGGATGCCCGGAATCAGCTAAAAATGAGCCTAAGTTAACACTTGTGGTAGTCTTTCCGACCCCACCCTTCTGGTTTACGATTGCGAGAGTTTCATGCATACTAGTGCAGTAAGTAACAAGGTTATTGTACGCTACACCCAGCGACAAGCAACCACAGTTATTCACTTTTTGTTCATTGTTCGTAATTTGTATGAAATATGCCGAGGTGGCGGAACTGGTTTACGCGCACGACTCAAAATCGTGTGGTCGCAAGGCCGTGAGGGTTCGAGTCCCTCCCTCGGCACCATCGTGATAGCATAATAATATGAAACAAAAGCCGCTCAAGGGAATAGACTTTACTGGTATTTGTGCTGTTTTTCTCTGTCATGACGGCCAGGGTAACTTTGTGATGAATCGACGCAGTGTTAACGCACGTGACGAACATGAAAAGTGGGACATTGGTGGCGGAGGTTTAAAATTCGGCGAAACAATAGAGGATTGCCTTACTCGAGAGATTAAAGAGGAATATTGTACGGATATTATTAGTCATGATTTTTTGGGATATCGAGATGTTCACCGAGTTCATAATGATAGGCCAACACATTGGATAGCTTTGGACTTTTTAGTGCATGTGGATCGTTCTCAAGTAGCTATTGGCGACCCAGTAGCGATGGATGAGGTTGCCTGGTTTACTCTTCAAAGCATACCGCCAGATTCAGATCGCCACTCTCAAGCTCCTGCTTTTTGGAATAAATATATATCACAAATCTCAGCTGTTTTATCTAGAATTTCTCAACCCACTTAGCTTTAGAAGACCCTTGATCTGTTGAGCAAGATCTTCAAGTGCCTGTATATTTTCTAACCACCTAAAGGTTCTATAATCGTCCAGGCGAGCGGACCACGCTGGACAAGTCATTGCCCCGCCCGCGGCGAGGCTCGGCTACCAAATTGTACGGAGTTTTCGGGCACAATAAATTCCGATTCCATATCGTACCGTTGAACCACCCTTTCCTTTATGAGATACTGACGCATATGGCCAGAAGGGGCACCAGCAAGGATATTGACACGCCGGCAACCCTCTCCTATGAGGAAATGGGAAAGGAAATTCTGCGGATATTACAATCGATTGACGCAAAACTAACCCCCGCACATTCTAGGTCACCTAGCCAGGTTACCGCACTCAAAAACGATGTCCTCAAACTCAAGCTGGAAAATAAATAAGTTTTCCTCAGAGATGAAGGGATATACTATAAAGCGTATGAGGCACCTCTTCGCATTGCCTATTAACAACACCATTGTTGCTATCCTTTTAGCAGCTGTTACATATACCATTCAGATCTGGAATCGTTCGTCACAGAATACTGTTGGTCTTTCAACGCCAGAACAGAAAAAGACTGCGCTTATCATCTTTATTTCTACATTAGTGGCACTGTATATTACTCCATTCATCACAGCCTTATTGACGAAAAGATTAAGTAGCGTTCGAAAGTGGCCAACCCTAGAAATCCTTTTAGTCGTAGCTGGAATTCCTATCGCTATTGTAATGCTTTTCTCATCCCAGCTACTGCCTTATCCACTTAATCGTGGCATTTTTATTGCTATTAGCTCCATGGTATATGTCGCTCTAATTGCGGCATATTCTTTCATGATTAAGAAGCTGATTGACAGATGGAAAGACCAACGCGATGGTGGAATGGTGATGAGCATAGTAGGCGCTTTGATACTTGGTTTGACTATATATATCATGAATTCAATAGTGGTATATTTTGAATAATCTCTCAGTTTTAAGGCCTTCAATTACATGACTAGAAGCAATATAAAAAAGAAAGAAAATGCTCCAGCAACCCAAAAGGATCTGGAAATGTGGAGCAGACAAATCATGCATCAATTTGGAAAACTGAAAGATAGGGTTGGGAATCTAAAAGAAAATGTTGGTACTTTAAAAGTAAATGTAAAGCAGCTTAAGAGCAGTCAAGAGCTTGTATTACAAATAGTCAAATCATTTGATGCAAAATTAACTCCGGAGCTTCTGGGCCTACCAAAACGTTTTAACGAATTTGACGCCAGAGTCTTTAAGCTTGAAATGTCGCAGAAAAATCGGTGACGATCCCAGTTTTTCAAAAAATCATCCTCGAATGGTATCAAAAGAGTAAGCGCGACCTGCCGTGGCGAAAGACACGCAACCCATACAAAATCCTGGTTTCCGAAATCATGCTCCAACAAACGCAGGTCTCCCGCGTTATTCCCAAATACCAACAATTCCTTCAAGAATTTCCAGCTCCCGAAACACTTGCCAAAGCCCCTGATTCAAAACTCCTGACTGTATGGTCGGGCCTTGGGTACTGGCGTCGGGCAAAGTTTTTAAAAGCCACCGCTCAAGCAATAACCGATAAGCACAACGGTGTATTTCCACAAACTCCCGAAGAGCTCATAAGGCTCCCAGGTATTGGCCCGTACACTGCCGGAGCTGTCGCCTGCTTTGCTTTTAACTATCCCGGTGCCTTTATCGACACTAACATCCGACGGGTATATCTACATTTCTTCTTCCCCAATAAAGAAGAGGTTCCTGATAAAGAGATACTTGAAATTGCGCAGGAAGCCGTATGGAAGGAAAATCCCCGCATCTGGCACTGGGCGCTTTTCGACTACGGTGCTACTGAGCTAAGAACAAAGGGGATTAACAAGCGCAGCAAGCATTACGCTAAGCAAAGTAAATTTGAAGGCTCATTCCGATCCTATCGAACCGCCGTTGTTAAAAAACTGCTGACCAGCCCTGACCATCAGCTTTCTAGGGCGACTGTACTTGATTTCCTGGAAGATAAGCTGCGACAGGAAGAGCAGGATTATAATCCTCAGGAGATTCTAAAAGCACTGCAGAAAGACAAGTTGATCAAAACCAGCGAAAAGACCATATCGTTATAAGTACAGATAAAACAACGCGGAAACACCCGCGATGGCAAAGGCAATAACAAACCCCGTGTACGGTAGCGTCATTGCAAATACAGCTACGAGCACAAACGCTATAATAGCCTTGGTAATCGCCAGCACCATCTCAAATGAAACTGTGTATCTAATAATACTAGTCGTATTGGACTGCACATACAGTTTATGCAGCATCGGCAGGTTCACGCCTGCAAACGCCATCTTGTTAAGCGTATCAGTTAGGAACGCTGAAACCGGCGTCCCGGCAATGGGGCGAAACAAATATCCTAAGATCATAAAAGGCACGTGAAGTCGAATAACAGAACTGCGTGGCAGGCGATCAGACATCTCTCCCACAAAGAAACTCATCAGTGTCATGATCGCAATCGTCATCGACGAAAGAATACCCAGCTTCTCAGTACTATTAAGAACAATGAACAGAAAAATCGGCCAGAATACCATATCGACGTAGTTCTCGCCCATCCCCGCCATAGCTTTGGTCATATTGCGATATGTACGGGAACGAATAATTTTCCACGGGCTACTGTAATCAAAGCGCGTAGGACGAAAATGTTCTTTTGTTTTCAGGAGAGGAACAGAGGATAGCAGTACCAGAATCGACGTTAAGATAAATAATGTGGAGAAACCAAACTCTGCTGCAACAAACCCTCCGATGAGCGGCCCCAGAATACCAACTCCGTATCGGAGCACAGTCATCCAGGACAGTTCCGTGCCTCGATTATGGCTGTCGCCAAACTTTGCAAACTGAGCATGAAAAGCAGGCCAGTAAAATATCTTATGCAACGTCAAGAGTGGAATAGCCAGCCATATCAGACGATGGTCATACGGCAACAGCGCCAGCACCAGAAAGTACATCACAAAAAATGGCAGCGAAACAGACAGGGAGCGCTCTAGTCCAAAGCGTGTGGCAAACTTGCCTCCCAGCGGCAGCAAAAACACATAGATGGTGTAATGCAAAGCGTAGTAGAGAGAAATAAAAGACAGAGAGAACCCTTCTTTGTATAGGAAAACCGGCTCAAATATGAGAATCAATGCATACGCAAACGAAAACAGGAGCGAAAAAGAATACAATTCTCGCAATTCGGGCTTTAATCGTACAGCAAACATACTGCCAAAAAACCCAAGCCCGGAAGGAGATGCGGAAGACATTCTGATAGTATACTGTCATTTCCGTTTTCGCCGAAACTGGTGTATAAATGTCCCATGTCAAAACCATCCCTTCCCTTATATAACCTCGCATTTATCGGCTCCGGCTATGTTGGCCTGGTGTCCGGAACAGCTCTGGCTGAGATCGGCCACAACGTCATCCTGGTCGACAAAGACGAATCAAAAATCCACAAACTACAAAAAGGGAGTATTCCGATCTTTGAACCGGGTCTAGAGGAGTTGGTCGCAAAAAATGTTAAGGCCGGACGCCTTTCTTTTACCACCAGCCTTCCAAAAGCAGTTAAAGAATCCTCCGTTATCTTCATTGCCGTCGGAACCCCACCGGCAGAGGACGGGACTGCAGATCTGACATATGTCAAAGCTGTCGCTCAGGAGATTGCGGAGTCTGCGGATAGTTACAAAGTAGTGGTCAACAAAAGCACGGTGCCTCCCACTACCGGAGATCTCGTCAAAGCAATCCTTACAAAACACAACCAGCACGGTGTTGATTTTGACGTGGTCAGCAATCCAGAATTTTTGCGCGAGGGCAACGCCATTGAGGACTTTATGGAGGGAGACCGCGTGGTAGTGGGTGTTGATAATGACCGGGCTGAAAAGGTTATGCGTGAGATTTACGCTCCCCTTGATATGCCGGTATTTGTCACCGACATTAAAAGTGCCGAGCTGATCAAATATGCCAGCAACTCTTTCCTGGCAACAAAGATTTCTTTTGTAAACGCCCTGGCTCAGATCTGTGAGCTGGTTGGCGGAAATATTGATGATGTTTCCAAAGGCATCGGAATGGATAAGCGTATCGGCAAGCACTTCTTAAATGCTGGTGTCGGATATGGAGGCTCGTGCTTCCCCAAAGACGTGTCCGCCTTTATTGCCATTGCTAAAAAGCATGGATATGAATTCGATATCCTGAAAGAAGTAGAGCGGGTGAATAAAGAGGCCCGTAATCTCTTTATTAAAAAGATCGAGCACGCCTTAGGCACTACAAAAGGTAAACAAATCGCCATGTGGGGCCTGGCCTTTAAGCCCAATACGGACGATATGCGTGAAGCCCCCTCAATTACCGTTACGGAAATACTGCATAAAGATGGCGTAAGTATTCATGCCTACGATCCAGAAGCACAAGAAACTGCCAAAGCAGTTATTGGTAGTAAAGTAGCCTACCACCCCGACAAATACGACACGCTGAAAGACGCTGACGCGTTAGTTATCATGACCGAGTGGGATGAATTCAAAGACGTAGACTGGGCAAAGGTTCGTGCCACCTTAAAACAACCCGTTATTATCGACGGCCGCAACATGTACAATCCGAAGGAAATGGAAGAACTCGGCTTTATCTACCACTCCATCGGCCGACGCGATCCGGCTGACGTCAGCCCGCTCGATTAAGAGACAACAAAAAAACTACGCGAGTCCCGTGTAGTTTTTTGTATCTCCATTAGGCTACCCCACCGCGTTCCGTCAGTACTGCTTCTGCTTTTTCCAGCTGATCCTTGTCATTAATCGGCAGCCAAAAATCACATTCTACTACCTTTATTCTCTTCCCCTGTTCCTGAATTAACTTCGTCCAAACATCCGGTGTTTCATATTCTCCCCGGGCCGATGGCGGCACATCAATCGTCATAAACGACTGATCCATCACCATGTGTCCGGTCCAGACAAGGTCAGATACAAAATCCTTGGGCTTTTCTACAGCTCGCACTAAATATCCTTCTTCATCCGTAACCAACACACCGAAAGCTGAGGGATCTTCCACCTTGTACGCCAGTACAGCCAAGTCTTCCTTAACCAGCTGCTTAATACCATTCGGATCAATGATGTCGTCAGCAATTAAGCCAACCCACTTGCCATCAATCTGCTCCTTTGCTGTTTTGAAGGCATGAGCTAAGCCCAGTTGCTCCGTTTGCACGACAAAGGTAATCGGCCGCCCGTTATACTCTCCACTGGCAAAATGGCTACGAATTGTCTGTTCATGAGGCCCGCCAACGACGAAGACAAGGTCCGTAATCTCTTCCGGCAGATTATCCAGCATGTGCTCTAAAATAGGTTTGCCCAATACGGGCAGGAGTTGCTTTGGTCCTTCGTAATATTTGGCCATGCGTGTGCCTTTCCCAGCCATCAGAATTACTGCTTTCATAGTTCAGATATAAGGATTAAGAAGATATTTCGTTGATATCACACCTGTCGCTGCCTTACAATACCGCCGCCCGCGCCTGCTGCAAACCACTATTAGGTACAACAGGCATAAGGTCAGCAGTTATCTGCAACACCGAATCCTGATCAGAGGTAATATCTACTTTATCTTTCGAGAAGATAGCGTATCCCGGCTTAGTCACCGTGACGGTATAGGTGCCTGAAGGTGGCAGCGCAAAGAATTTTCCTTGTCCGTCCGTTACGCGCGTCATAATAACGCGATTGGTACCATGCTCAAACAATCGGACTACAGCGAGATCAAGAGGTACGTGCGTAATGGCATCCCGCACTAATCCGTAGGCCGGCCGCACCCGGATTTCCAGCGCTACTTTCACAATAACCAGCAGCACGTACAGGACTTCGATAAAGAGATAGAAGCCGCTGGGCGCCACAAAGATTAATACCGTATTTATAAGCGCTCCAATAATAAAGATCGGCCAGGACAAGATGCGGCCCAGCCGCTGCATCGTCTGCCACAGTTGCAGGAAACGAGTTGGGAGTGAACGCACCTGAGCCCCGGTGGGCTTCATTGGGATAACAATTTCTAGCGGCTTGCTCCCTTCGGGGACAGTTAATTTACCGCCTGAATAGACAATTCCCGACTCCGGACGAATAGTACGTGAGGCAGCTGGCGAAAACGTAAAGCCAGGCACTTTAACACTAATCATATATTCGCCGGCGGGGAACATCGAAGAGAACTCTCCTTTCATATTTGTTCGTTCAGTCGCTCGCAGCTTGCCGTCTGCTCCATATACCATTACCTGGGCCTGAACAATCGGTTCCCCCGTCTTAAAGTGAACCACCTTGCCCGTTTGAGCCTTGGATGTTCCTGCAGAGCTGACGCGCGTGCCACTCCCCTGCTTATCCCTCATTGCTCTAGCTACCCGCTCCCCGAGCGCCATTAGTGTCGCAAACAGCGAGAGGGCAAAGAACGCGATATCAAACGGCTTAAGCAGGTTGATTGCAAACGTTCCGCTCAGACCCTCATCCGTTGGTTCCACTGGGGTAGTTCCTACAGCAACCGGAACAGTACTTGCCTGGGGTAGTCGCTTGGTAGCTACGGTTACTTGATCAATAGCCGACGCACCATTCGGATCCCGAACCATAAGCGAGAAAATATATGTTTCGTTCTCTCCTCCTGCCGAAAATGAGGCGTTGGCTGTTCGCTCCGAGAGGAGTTCCACCTGGGGACCCGATAACTGCCTCCAGCTGTATGTCAGCGGATCATCATCAGGATCATATGAAGCGGATCCAACTAGAACTACAAGCGCTGAAGGATTGACTATCTGATCCGGCCCCGCGTCTGCTACGGGGGGAGTATTCTGTGCGGTGGTGGGTGGAGGAGTGGCGAATATCGGTGGGGTTACTGTCGGAGAAATAAATGGCGTGGCGGTAGGAAGCGGGGATGCGGAGGCAGCTGGTGTGGGCGCAGTACTTGTCGAAGGCACATCGCTAGTTGTTGGAACGGGCGTAGTGGAAGTGGTAGGTGGAGTTGAAGTTGCCGGCTCCGGTGTAGGAGTAGGCGACGGTGCAATTACGGCCTTGCCCTGCACACTCGGAGCGGCAGTTGAATTACCATACTGATCAGTCACAAAGAGCTTAAAGGTGTATGATTGCCCGGCGTTGAGATCAGTAATGGTCGTAGAGGTAGTTTCCAGGTCGCCCATTTCCGCATCATTAGTTTCATCCCATCGCGCTGAACGCTGTTCAAGTACTTCTGCGTGGTTGGTACCGTAATATATTTCGTAACCAAAGGCTGAGCTGTCAGTTGGCTTATCCCAGGTCAGTGTCGCCTCTTTGTCACTTATGGCGGTAATTTTAAGCCCTCCTGCTCCAACCGGTGCCGTGTTGTCTACTCGGAACTGCGAACTGGTAGCGGTAGCGCCATTTCCGACGGCATCACGCGGAATAATCCTCAACTGGATTGAGTCGATATCCCCTACGACAGGCCCTCCGGTGTTTTCGGCAGACTTGGTATCCCAAGTAAAGGTCAGCTTAACCGAAGCGTGTAGGTTGGTATCGATAGGGTTTGTGGTTCCTACCTGATAGCCGTTACTGTTTTTAAGATCAACGGAGCCATTATCTACTTTTACTTGAGTTAGCCACGGCTTGTACCAGTGATCACCATCAAAAGAATACTGGATGCGAGCCCGGGTAGAATCACGATCCGCATCAGAAACCGTTGTTTCGAAAGTAACGCGCCCTGATCCATCTGTTGCTTGCTGCATATCAGAAGGCTTGGTAGCCGTCGGCTTGGCCCGCGTACGCTCATACCATCGAACAGTTCCCCGATAGTGATCTCCGGCAATAAAGTCAAAATCATTGTCACCGTCTAAGTCAACAACGGCAACCGATAATACCGTCTGTAAATTTGTTGCCAGCGTCTGCTTGCTGAATGTCTGCGTTCCGTCGTTATCAAACCAGAAAACACTATTATTATCCTGCGCCGCCACGACAAAGTCTTCATCTCCGTCTTCGTCGAGATCAATAATACGGATAGTTGTGGCATCGATTGTGCTAGCGATAACCGCTCTCTCATAGCTCGTATGCTGAGTATTCTGATAGTAGGCAAGTGTATCTTCCACCTGGTCACCTGTCACAATATCAATACGATCGTCCCCGTTCACATCTTTAGCCGTAATCCACGTCCGGTTTTCATTTGCATCATCCAAATCTGTCCGCGACCATACGGTGCCGTCATCGGTGTCCCAAGCTTGGAGACCTTGTAGTCCGCCAGTAATAAAGTCCTGATATCCATTGCCGTCCAGATCAGCAATTGTCACCGCCGACACCTTAGAATCTGCGTCGAGCTCCGTCGAAGTAAAGATGCCCAGACCATCATTCATCCACCGACGTAACACTACCACTCCACCTTCTCGGGAGGCTACGACTACATCAGGAGCTCCATCAGCGTCAATATCTCCGGCGTACGCCACCGCATCGGCACCCGAACCAATCGTAAAGCTCGAGAATTCCAAATTCCCGTTGTTGCGATACCATCGTAAGCTATTGTCCCCATGCAGAGTCACTAACAAATCCGGCAGACTATCACCGTTAAGTTCTACAATCTGAACCCGATATCCGGATTTGTCATCGATAATATTCTGTTCGAAATCTCCGGAATCTGTCCTAACATATATCTTCACCCCGTCCACCCCCACGGTTACAATATCCATATCTCCTTCGCCATCCATATCTCTGGCGGCAAAATCCAGCACCCCAACTGCCCCGGTTTCGCTGCCAACAATGTGGGGAGTAAATTCCAGCGCCCCGGCTGTTTGAGGCCGGGTAATATACCGATATCCACCTAACAGAACTGAGGCAGTAAGGCCAATGATTGATAAAAACCGAACTGCCGGCAGAACAGCCTGCAACAGCGAAAAACGACGACGAATACGAAGGCGCGGCCCGGGCATCATATAGAGCTCATAATACCACGTCTGGCTCGCAGAGAGCCGACTACTTCACCACAAAATTCAGCAGGCGGTCAGGAACGTACACGGTCTTCACCAGCGCTTTACCTGTCAGATGCTTTTGAACATTGGGAAGTTCCCTGGCGCGTTTGATTACCTCTTCTTCAGAAATGCCGGGGTCAAACTGCAACTCTCCACGAACTCTGCCGTTGACCTGCACGGGTACAGTAACCGTTGCACGGGCCAGAAGTTTCTGATTAACAGCCGGCCACGCCTCATAGGCCAATGACTGAGTGTGCCCCAACTGTTCCCATAGCTCTTCGGATATATGAGGAGCATAGGGAGCCAGCATCAGCACAAATGGTTGTAGCGTCTGCATAGTCAGCGATGGCTTTTTTTCCAGCACATTTAGGAACTCCATCAAAGAGGAGATAGCCGTGTTGAATTTAAAATTCTCCGTACTCTCCGATACCCGGCGGATCGTCTGATGAAGCAGTAGCTCCACCTCTTCGTCTTCTACCTGATCTTTCCGATCCACTGCTGTCGGGGCGTGTTTAACAATCAAATCCCACGTTCGATCTAGAAACCGCCTTGACCCTTTCATTCCATTTATATTCCAGGCCACCGAAGCCTCAAACGGCCCCATGAACATTTCATAGATGCGAAGTGCATCAACCCCCACTTTATCAGCCATCTCATCGGGATTGATGACATTCCCGCGCGACTTGCTCATCTTCTGTCCGTCCTCACCGATTACCAGCCCCACGGCCCGGAAACGCTTGAACGGTTCGCTGTGAGGAACAAGGTTGGCGTCATGTAAGACCCTCTGCCAGAAACGAGCGTATAGTAAATGCAGTACGGCGTGTTCTGATCCACCCACATAAATATCGACCGGTAACCATTTCTGCATAATCGCTGGATCAGCAAACGCCGGAGTATAGTTCGGACTGACATAACGCAGCCAGTACCAGCTGGATCCGGCCCACTGAGGCATAGTGTTTGTCTCACGCCGTCCAATTCGGGGGCAGGTTGGGCACTTTACGTTCACCCACTCCTCAATCGCTGCCAGGGGAGACTCCCCCGTTCCCGTTGGCTCATATTTATCCACGGCCGGGAGCTCCACCGGCAGATCCTTCTCCGGCACCGGTACTACTCCACATTTTTCACAGTGAATAACCGGGATCGGCTCTCCCCAGTACCGCTGGCGGGAAAACACCCAATCACGCAGTTTGTATTGCACGGAAACTTTGGCTTTCTTACTCAATTGCAGCTTTCGGACTACAGCCTTCCTGGCTTCTGCCCCTCCCAGGCCATCAAATCCAGGTGAATTGATCAGTATTCCTTCCTCAACATACGGCAGGTGAGTTTCCCCGGCAGCCGTCTCCGGTACGATCACCTGCTCAACCGGCAGTTTGTATTTCGTTGCAAACTCAAAATCTCGCACATCATGCGCTGGCACAGCCATGATAGCGCCGGCGCCATACGACATCAGTACATAGTCCGCGACCCAGATAGGAACCTTTTTGTTATTAGCCGGATTAATGGCATAGGCTCCGGTAAATACTCCCGTCTTCTCCTTTTCTGATTCCGAGTTAAGCTGCACCTGTTTTTGTGCCTCTTTGAGATATGCCTGCACGGCATCCTGCTGCTCCGGTGTAGTTATTTCCCCCACCACAGGATGATTCGGCGACAACACTACATACGTAGCCCCGAAAAGAGTATCGGCGCGCGTAGTAAATACCGGCAGATCTTTACCAGCTTGATCGAGAGTGAAAATAATCTCCGCCCCTTCACTGCGGCCAATCCAGTTATGCTGTAAGTCCAGCACAAACTTCGGCCAGTCCAGCCCGCCCAGCCCTTCTAATAACTGGTCAGCATATTTTGTAATCCGGAGCATCCACTGACGCATTGGTTTTTCTTCAACGGGCGTCCCACACCGCTCACACTTGCCGTCGATAACTTCTTCATTAGCCAAACCCGTCTTACAACTCGGACACCAGTTAATCGGAATTGTAGCCTGGTAAGCCAGTCCCATGCGGAATAACTGCAAAAATATCCACTGTGTCCATTTGTAATACTGCGGATCAGTTGTGTTTACTTCCCGGTTCCAGTCATACGAAAATCCCATTCGCTGCATCTGCTCACGAAAACGAGTGATATTCTGAGCTGTCAGCACCGCCGGCTGAATACCTTTTTTAATAGCCGTATTCTCAGTTGGCAGTCCGAAGGCGTCCCAGCCAGTGGGGTGTAGGACGTTAAACCCCTTCATGCGCAAGTAGCGGGCAACAATATCTGAGGCGGTATATATTTTGACATGCCCGACATGCAATCCGTCTCCGGAAGGATATGGAAACATGTCCAGAACGTACATTTTTTTACGCGGCATCTGGTCGCTGGCCGCAAACAGGTTTTCATCCAGCCAGCGCTTCTGCCACTTGGATTCAATTAGTTTAGGATCGTAGGTAGACATAATAACAGTATACCGTACTCGACCAGGGAGGCGCATGTAAAGAAAAAGCCATCAGAAGTCACCTGTGGCTGGGATGATGCACGAACGACAGCACGCTCTGGGCGAACGTGAAGTCCATCTCGTGCTCCTCCATAACGTAGTCGCAGTAGCGTGCCTGCTTCTGTCGCGAATCCGGATTGCAAGAGGCGCCGATCAGAGTGAAAGTGTGCAGTCCTGCCTTTTTCTCACTCGAGATCCGCCTGAGAAGCGGGGCCGTTGTCGTACCGGGGGACATGGTGTGGTCAAAGATGATCACGACCGGTCCGACCCACACGCCACGCTTCAGGGCCTCGTAGAAATCCTCCGCGACCTTCAGGGTTGAGAGAGTGAAGACTTCAAAGCCCAGAAGCCTGAACTGGCGTTCACGCTCCCTAGCCACAGCCTCCGTATCCTCAATCATGACAACCAGCGTCGACCCTGGCATCGTACGACTCCGTCCGTTCGAGGAAAAGAACCTCTCGATACGTTTGGTATACTCCTCTAATAACAAGTGTCAACTCCGAAGTACTTTTTTCGCCTGATCAATTCTCCGTTTTACTTCTTTCTCAAAACCCTCACTCGTCGGATCATAGTAAATGTTACTTTGAACAACAGCTGGACGATACTGCTGTTTCACCAGCCCTCCCGGAAAATCATGTGGATACTGATACCCCACACCCTTCCCATGCCTCTTCATCCCGGCAATAGGGGCATTCGTAATGTGTCCGGGCGGAGTTGCATTGCCGTGCCGACGAACATCCTCTTTTACCGCCTCCATCGCCCGCTTGATAGCATTGCTTTTTGGGGCCGCTGATAAATATACCGCCGCGTGAGCTAAGTTATATTCCGCCTCCGGCAGTCCCACCCATTCCAGTGCCCGCGCTACTGCGTCAACCACCATCAAAGCGTGTGGATCAGCATTGCCGATATCTTCGGAAGCAAAGATATACATGCGACGAATAATAAACTTAGGATCCTCGCCGGCAGCTAACATGCGGAATAAATAAAAGAGAGCAGCATCGGCGTCGGACCCACGCATGCTTTTAATAAACGCGGAGATGGTGTCGTAGTGCGCATCGCCAGCTTTGTCATATTGCACTACACGCTGCTGAGAGGCGGCTTCAATGTCAGTCTCGCTGATGGTTCTCTTCGTAGATACCAATACTGCCCGTTCCAGAATATTCAGCGCCCGTCGCGCATCTCCACCTGCGATCTCCAGTAAAGCTGATTCCCCTTTCTTTGACAGTGTTTTGTCCAATGTCACTCCGTGTTCCGTGTCTTTAAGGGCCCGTTTCACGATTGCTCTGACATGATCCTGTGTCAGCCCCTCCAGCTTTACCACTTCCGCTCTTGAGACTAAGGCGGCAATAACTTCAAAATAGGGGTTTTCCGTTGTAGCTCCAATAAGGGTTACCACTCCTTCCTCAACAGCCGGCAACAACACATCCTGCTGGGCTTTGTTGAACCGGTGAATTTCATCAACTATCAGCACTGTTGGCTTGTTAATCTTGCGCCATTCCTTGGCCCGTTCCAGTACGGCCCGCAGATCCTTCACTCCGGCCGTAACCGCACTGACTCGTTCAATGGCAGCATCCATCTGGCGCGCAATAATTTCGGCCAGAGTTGTTTTTCCGATACCTGGCGGGCCCCACAGTATGAGGGAGCCGACAGTCCCCTGTTCAATTGCCTTCCGCAGTCCCCCTCCAGCGCCTAAAACTGCTTCGTGTCCGACAAAATCATCCAGCGCTCTTGGGCGCATTCGCGCGGCTAGCGGAACATGCGGTTCTGTTCGCTTCATGTTTGCATTATACCACCCTCCCTCTCATTCAGCTATACGGAAAGATTAAACAATCTTCGGGTGTTTTCTTCAGTAATCTGATCAATTTCCTCAACCGAAACTCCTCGCAGCTGCGCCAATTTTTCAGCCACCAATATTACGTACGCCGGTTCATTACGCTGACCGCGGTGAGGCTCGGGGGTTAGAAACGGCGCGTCAGTTTCTATTAATACCCGGTCCAGGGGAACTTCCTTAGCAGCCTGAACCGTCTCGACTGCATTCTTGAATGTAATTACTCCCGAGAAAGAAATATACATATTCATATCCAGATATCGACGCATCTGTTCTCGTGTCCCGCTGAATGTATGGAGCACCCCCCGCGGCCGTTCATTATCATTATACGATTCTAGTATCCTAACCATTTCCTCGTGAGCGCTGACTTCTTTTCCGTCCCGCACGTGGAATACCACTGGTTTGTCATACTTTAATGCAAGATCAATAAAACGTCGCAGGACAATCTCCTGCTGCTCCAGCGATCCACCCCGATAAAAGTCGAGGCCTACTTCCCCGACAGCCGCAACCTGTGGTTGCTGTAAAAGTATTTCGATTTGTTGCCAGCCAGCTTCATCAAGTGAATCGATATCACTGGGATGCACTCCAGCACTTGCCCAGACTTTATGCTCCTGCGCCAGCTCAGCAGCTAATGCACTTTCAGCAACAGTTGTTCCGATCTCAATCCAGCCAGACAGCTGCTGTTTGGTACGCTCGATCACAGCAGCACGGTCGTCGCCGTAGCCGTCAAACGCCATGTGCGCGTGGGAGTCAATCATAGACAAAGAATAAAGCTAAGCCGGTTAATGGTAAACATCAACCGGCTTAACTTACTTCGCTTTCCTGCTCAAGCTTACTTCTTTCTTTCCTGGTATCGCTTAATCGAATCGTTGATAATTTCCTTGGCCTTCTCAGCATCATCCCAGCCTCCGATTATCACACGTTTTCCTTCCAGTTCTTTGTACACCTGGAAAAAGTGGGCGATTTCCTGCCTGATTGCTGTCTTAACATCCTTCACGCTACTCATCTCTTCCATACGGATATCGTTAACCGGCACGCACAAGATCTTATCATCACGTTCTCCATCGTCCTGCATATGCAGTACACCAATTGGTCGAACTGACATAAGCGTCCCGGGATAAGTCGGGTGGGTAATGAGAACAAGCGCATCAAGAGGGTCACCATCTTCGCCGAGTGTTTGCGGAATCATTCCATAATCACCCGGGTAAATCATTGGTGAAAACAAAACGCGGTCCATTCGAAAGATGGCGTACTTCTTGTCGTATTCGTATTTATTCTGCGACCCCTTGGGGATTTCAACTACAACATTGATCTCATCCGGCGCATTATCCCCGGCCGGAATATCATGCCAATAATCCATAGAAAGTCTGTAATAAGATTATGTAATAATTATAGCACGTTTTGTACGTATGTCAAACTACCCGGCCGCCTCATCATCAATGGCTGAAGTAGTTGAGAAAAAGTCTGACAAAAAGATACTGATAATTGTGGCAACCGGGACAGATAGAATAATACCCACGACTCCAGCCAGCCGGCCTCCCAGCAGGACCGCAATAATCGTAACTAACGGATTTAGCCCTGTAGCCTTGCGCATTAAGTTGGGAATAAGGATATGGTTTTCCAGCTGTTGGACAATGATATAGAAGACCAGCGCACCTATTCCCAGCAGAAACGATTGCGACAGAGCCACTGCCACCGCAAATATACCGGCGATAATTGGTCCGATTACTGGCATAATCTCAAGTACTCCGGCCAGTAGTCCCAGCGCCAGCGCAAACGGAACACCCATCAGCCACAGACCTACGCCCACTGCCAAACCAATCACTACGCCCAGACTTAACTGAGCCAGCAGCCAGCGACCCATCTTAAGCTGCACCCGGTCTATCACCCGCTCGATATACGGCATATGTTCTCGGGGAACAATAATCCGGAAAAGTTTCTTGAGTGCGTCTTCTTCCAGAACCAGGTAGAACGCGATAATCAAAACGAAGATAATTGAAAATATCCCGGCAAAAAAGTTTTTCGTCTGCTGGAAAATCGCCCCTGTAAAGTTCGTAATATTTTCACCAACCTGGTGAAGCATCTGCTGGATTCGCGAGACTGTTGCAGTGGAAGATTCAGCATCAAGAGAGAAGCGATCCTGAAGTCCATCAGCCAGCTGGGGAAGAACTTGAGCCAGCTGCGCCATTTGCTGAGCTAGCGCCGGCAGAATCAAGGCAATGGCAGTTGTGACCACCACCAGTGCCAAAACATACACAATTACGACTGAAGCTGCGCGCGGAATACGATACTGCTGAAGACGACGAGCCAGAGGCTCTATCGCCGCTGAAATAACGACGGCGGCAATCAACATGATAATAACTTCGCGAATCAGGAATAGAAACCAAATTCCCAGCAGAATGAGGAGAAACCGGAAAATGGTTCCGGTCGAGATATCAATTTTTTGTACGTCGGGCATTGCTGCTAGTATAGCAGCTTTTCAAAGGCTTTTGTGCTTTTGTACGGGCTAAGCAGCGCCACCGTGCGTTTCTCCGGTACCAGTAAGTCCTGGGCTACCGCCTGTACGTCTTCAACCGTTATCTTTTCAATTTTTCGCCAGATCTCCAGCGGAGTCTTAGTTTTGGATTCCAGTAGCTCCTGCTCAGCCGCAAACATCGCAATGGAGTTCGTTTCTTCGAGACTTAACACCATGCCTCCGCGCACCATTTGCTTAGCCTTGGTCAGCTCTTCTTCTGTAACAGCTTCCTCCATAATCCGATCATACTCTCGCAGAATAAGCTCCAGGGCCTGCGGGGCCTTATCAGTCCGCACACCAGATTGAGTTACGAAACTTCCGGCGTCGGTATAATGATCAGCCATAGTCCGCACCATATACGCTAACCCATGCTGCTCCCGTACTACTGAAAATAACCGACTGCTCATTCCGTTACCCAGGATAGTCGACAGAAGCGCCGCAGCGTAGTTGCGTTCATCATCACGAGGGTATCCAGGGACGCCGACCATCAAATGAGTTTGATCAAGATGCTTGCGATATTCATGGACAAAACGCTGAGAGGGAACCTGCCGCGGTGCAGCCTTGGGAAATGTTTCGTCTCCAGGAGACAGCGGAGCAAAGAGTTTTTTAAGAAGCGCTAGCGTGCTTTTCTCTTCAAAGTTTCCGGCTACCGCCACCACCGCATTCTTGGTGTGATAATGCTTTTGAGTGTAGGTCATGAAATCTTTGCGCATAAACCGCGAGACTGTGGCTTCTTCTCCATCAATACGTCGTCCTAAGGGGTGCGTGCCGTAGAGCGCTTCATTCCACAAGTGATGAATGTGACGCATCGGCATGTCGGTATACATGCGAATTTCCTCAATAATGACTCCGCGTTCCTTTTCTATTTCCGCCTGTGGAAACAGGGGGCGCAATAGAATATCCGACACTACCTCCGCGCCGTGTTGCAGATGTTCAGCGGCTACCTTTACGTAATACCCGGTATATTCCTCGCCGGTAAAAGCATTAAATTCTCCACCCACTCCATCAATTGCTTCGGCAATTTGTTTAGCGCTCGGACGAGTTTGCGTCCCTTTAAAAAACATGTGTTCTAAAAAGTGAGACAACCCATTCTGCTTCGGCGTCTCGTATCTTGACCCCACTCCGATTAACACCAAAAAGGTCACGGTCTGGACATCATGCCGCGGCAGCAGCATAGCGCGTAAACCAGATGGAAACGTTTTTCGTACCAGAGGAAAATCTTTCATACTATGAATATTTTAAGAAATCTTATCGCGCAGATATTCTGCTACTTTGGAAATAGCAATTCTGTCCTGCTGCATGCTATCTCGCTCCCGAACTGTCACCTGCTGATCTTCCAGACTTTCAAAGTCAACTGTCACGCAGTACGGCGTCCCAATTTCGTCCTGACGCCGATACCGCTTGCCAATAGACTGGGTCTCATCGTAATCGAGCCGGAACTCTTTCTGCAACTCATCAGCCAGCCCTCCGGCAACTTTACTTAATTCCTCTTTCTTCGAAAGCGGCAATATCGCTACCTGATACGGCGCCAACGCTGCTGGCAGACGCAACACTACCCGCTGTTCGCCTTTTACCTCTTCCTCTTCATACGCGGATACCAGTACCGCGAGCAGCGTCCGGTCAACGCCAAACGTTGGTTCAATAACGTGGGGAATATACGGTTGGCCTGAAACCGGATCGGTGTATTCCATATTCTTACCCGACGCCTCCTGATGCTGCTTCAAATCAAAATCCGTGCGGTACGCCAGGCCATACAACTCTTCCTGACCAAACGGGAAATCAAACTCAATGTCCACCGTTCGCTGGGAGTAGTGAGCCAACTTCTCTTTTGGCACTTCCGCATCATGGACCATGCCTGGATCGATACCACATAACGCGATCCACTCGTGCATCGCCTGAAGCCAATACTCAAACTGTTCCTTCCACTGATCAGGGTGGATAAAGTATTCAATCTCCATTTGTTCAAATTCACGGGTACGAAAAATGAAATTACCCGGAGTTATTTCATTGCGAAACGCTTTACCGATTTGGGCAATACCAAAAGGAATTCTCTTGCGGGTTGTGTTCAATACATTCGGAAAATCAATAAACATCGCCTGAGCTGTTTCCGGCCGCAGATAGACAATACTAGCTGCATCTTCTTTTGGGCCCAGGTGAGTTTGAAACATCAGGTTAAACTGCGCCGCTTCGGTGAACTGTCCTGCCTTTCCACACTGCGGACAGGCAGCAGCTGTATCAATTTGATCCGCGCGAAGCCTAACGTGGCAGCTCTTACACTCCACCAGGGGATCAGTAAACGTTTCCAGGTGTCCGGACGCCTCCCAGACTTTTGGATTCATGATTAACGCCGCATCAATACCAACCATGTCCCGTCGGCTCTGAACAAAATGCTTCCACCACAGCTGCTTGATATTGTTTTTCAGCTCTACCCCTAACGGTCCGTAATCCCAGCTGTTGGCCAGCCCGCCATAAATCTCAGAGCCTGGAAAAATAAATCCGCGGCGCTTAGCCAAGTTTACGATCGTATCGAGAGTAACTCCTGTCTTCATAACTGCACACTATATGATAAATAACATAATTGGTACAAGCGTCAGGCTCCCGTTTTATACTGCCCGGTCGAAGAGGCGATAGGTTTACCCGAGGGAGTATATTGTCGGGTTAAAGGTGTAACAGGTATTGAGGGAGGGGTTGCCTTGTACTGGGCCCGTAACTCTTTGCTGATGTTTTGTATCTGCTTCTTCCGCTCATAGTCCAGCTGTTTGACCTCCGTCCGTTTCTGCTTGTCAAACTGGCGTGTTCGCTCGAGCTTGATCCGCTCAAATTTCTCATCCGCCTGCTTTTGAACAATAGCAGCTTTGGGGTGGTTTCTTTTAGCATACAACTCCACATTAAACTGCCGGTCAACATCCTTTCGTAACCTATCAAGGTCCTTGATGTGCTCTATAGTCTGCCGACGCTGATCCTGTCGCAGCTGATTATCCTTCGTGCGATAGTCTTTGGTTATTTCGTGACGCTTAGCCCGATAGTTATCCATATGGGGCGATTTGCCCAATATGCCAGACGCACGATTAACCACCCCGCCCCAAGAGCTAACAGATCCTCTACCGCCGCTGATGTCTGGTCCCCGTTTTGGTGCAAATAATCTCGGTAATGCCATATGGTATTAGTATACCATTCACGTCCCTTCTTTCTCTATAACCACCCGGATAGCCTCCATCAGCCGCACATAAAACCAAATATTGTGCAGGACGGCCAGACGATTCCCTGACGGCACTTCTGCACGCATCAGATGATGCACGTATGCTTTTGTATACGGTTTTTGAATAACTGGATGATCGGCAGAGAAGACAGAGAAATCAGAAGCGAAGATGCTCTTCCGGATATCAATGCGGGTGTATAAGTCGGCCGGTACAATTGGCCGCTCCGGATCTTTAAGCAGTCTTACTAATTCCTCTACGTTCAAATTATAGAACAGCTGCCCATGACGCGCATTGCGGATCGGAAGCACACAATCAAAATGATCAACCCCAGCTCGCACGGCCCCCACGATATCTTCCGGCGTTCCGTATCCCATTAGATACCGTGGCTTGTGAACCGGCAGATGTCCTGTCGTCTGCCGCACTACCGACTCAATCTGTTTTTCTCCCCGCTCCTGCAGCTCTCCTCCAATGCTGTATCCAAAAAAATTGAGTTCCGAAAGCTGCTGGGCTGAACGCTGGCGCAAATCGGGATATGTGCTGCCTTGCACAATTCCGTACAATGCCTGCGGAGTGTTAAGACGTGCGTGCTCATCTTTGCAGCGCCTGGCCCATACAGCTGTCTGGTCAACAGCCTTTAAGACGTCTTCATGCGTTACGCGATACGGTGTGCACACATCCAGCGGCATAATGATGTCAGCTCCAAGCTTGGCCTGAATCTGAATGGCAGTCTCCGGTGTGAACGTATGCAGACTACCATCAAGCGGAGACCGAAAAGTAACGCTGTCTTCCGTAACCTTTACTCCTTCTTTGGTATCATGTTTGGCCCCCAGACTAAACAGCTGGTAGCCTCCAGAATCTGTTGTAATGGGCCCGCTCCAGTTCATAAAACCATGCAGGCCGCCGGCTTCTGCAACTACATCTTCTCCCGGTCGCAGATGGAGGTGATATGTATTGGCCAGAACAATCTGAACCTTCATTGCCTCCAGGTCTTCAGAAAACAGCATACCGCGAATGGCTGCCTGAGTTGCCACAAACTGAAAGAAGGGTCCCTTAATCGCTCCGTGCGGAGTAACAAGTTCCGTTAAACGAGCTCGTTCTAGCTGTTTTTTAACTACAAATGAAAACATAAGGGAACACTATACCGAAATTACCGAAGAACACCACCGATGTAAGCTCTTTGCTTATGTAGAAGAAGGCAACCTGCTTTACTGTACAATCCCATTCTGGGGACTGGCAGTTTGCGTAGTAGGTAGGGCAGCAGCTGTCACCGATACTGTTATGTCAGCGAACAGATCCAAGGCTTCAGCGATGACGCTCTGAACTAGTGCTAATGTCAGGCCGCGAACATTCTCTCCCGGTGTAATTGCTACCTGCACATGCAATTCCGGTGCGGGACCTAGTCTGCCTGCCTGGGCTTCGATTGTAGCAATCGACCAGGTAATTTCCTGAGTTCGTTCATTGAAATCAACTTCCCCGGCAGTCTTATATACATTGCTGGTATATCGCACCCCATCTGGAAGCACCGCCACCAGCTTAACGTCACCCACATCATTCAATGTTGATCCCAGACGAAACCGGACAGTGTAGGTAGTCTCCTGACCCACTTCCGGCGGAATGGGGCCATTGCCGGGCAGTCCCAGCCGGCCGTCATCGTAGAAGGCAGTTGTGTCTAGAGTTAAGTTAGAGGCAACTGACAGGATAAATTCATCAGTGATTACCCTACGCTCCTGTCCGGTGGGCGTTGGCAGATCAGGACTGTCGATTGTAGCCGTGGCAGTAATCGTCGGATTCTCTGATTCTGGCGTGGTGGGGAATCTATCCGTCGGCAGTACCTTGAAGTTGTATTTGAGCTCCCCTTCCTGACCAGGCAACACTGTTCCGAGTGCCGGAACTGAAGCCGCCGTCCAGGTAATGGTTCGCGACGTAGGGTCATAGGCTCCCGCCTGCAGTTTAAGCGATGAGGGATCAAAGGCCGTACCGGACAGCTTGACTTTGACGATGACATTCTTAAGGCCCGTTGTCCCGACGTTTCTGAATTTTACTGTCGCCTCTACCGACTGCTCAGCCGTTACCACTAATCCCTCTTCCGCGTTATTAAATTGCTGGGCAACTAAAAGTTCGGCTGATGATAACGTAATGACGTGGGATACGCTGCGCAGCTGGAACTGCTCATTATCCTGCACTACCAGTCCCTGCACTTCCAGAATACGCCGTTCACCCGCCTGCCCGGTCACACGCATGACTACCGTGCGCACCTGCTCCCCAAGTGGAGGCAGTTCGGGTAGTTCCCACCAGGCGTCCAGAACTGAAAACCCTTCCGTAAATGTTTCGTCTTCTGTCATCAACTGCAATCCGTCAGCCGGCTGAATGCGTAGGCGGCCTCCGGCCAACGGAACACTAGTGGTATTCCGGATGCGCACCTGCGCCACAATTCGTTCTCCTTCCGAAGCACTGCTCGTAGCTTCAACTGATACATCCAGCGGCACAGCAGCAATGAGAGTGTTAAATGTCTCAGATTTTCGGATACGGGATTTTTCAAAGTTCACCGGACTTAAGGTAATTTCTGTTTGCGCTAGCGCTGTGCTCTGTTGTTCTCCCAGCAGCTGTCCCTTGATAATGATCTCTCCCTTGGCTCCGCTGGATAAGTCCCCCACACCTACTAGGTGACGCTGTCCTTCTTTGTAAGACGGCGGTTCGCTGGATACAAAACGAAATCCGATGGGAGCCGTAAAGCTTACTTCCACATTCTTCCAGTCGACGCGACTATCGTTCCCGTAAGAAATCACATACGTAATTTCTTCTCCCGCAGTAAATTCCGTCGGCGCAGCAATGCTCAAAACAATTTGCTTATCCGAAACTTCTTGGCTAGCGCGATACTGTATCGTCGCCCACACAGCCGCCCCGAAGGCAGCCACTACCAGAACACCCAGTCCTCCCCACAGCATCAGGGTCCGGTGCTGCTTGCTTTTCTTTTGCATCACATTAACCAGATCCGGCTTTTTCTCATCCACACTCTTGGCTCCCTTTTTTGGTTTCTGGGTACGCAGACCTTCTACGCGAAACTGGAACTCCTCCGGTTCATTGCGCCGGTAGAGGCCCTCTTGCAGAGAGTCCAATTCAGACTCCTCTCCTTCAGGCGGGATTGGTTTTTTCTGTTCGTCAGCCATATATAGATGAAGGATACTAATGAATAGTAAGTATACCTTTACTTTACGACATTGACATCGCCGGTTGCTCTACGATATCCGCCACATACCGATACACAGCATTGATGAGCTGCCGACTTTCATCTTCACTAACAGACAATCGCACGCTTTTGAGAGGAGATTGCACTACAAAACGCAGAACTTTAAGAAGTCGGGGTGATAACGAGTGCTCGGTGTGGTACAGCGAGCCGTGACAGGATAGACAGTGCCACCCGGCTTCGTGGGCTTTGAGTATGACGGCCTCACTAGGCTGTCGTGTCCGACAGGCAGCACAGTACATAAGGTCCGGCATCATTCCCGCTAGGCGCAGGGCGGTGACAATAGTGGCACTTTCTAAAAGAAACCGCTGCTTCTCAGCCAGCAGGGGCAGTTTTTCCCAGGCTTGCTCAACCATCGAATACAGTGCCGGTTGGGGATCGTTGCGTTCAAACAGCCGGTTGACCACGAGCGCAATGTTGCTGGCATGACGGTTAAGATCCGGACTTTCCCGCAGCGGCGAGTGGTAATCAACCGTTTCGACCGTGGTGATATAGGCTCCCGCACGACTTTCCTGGAGTAGAACGTGCACTTTGGTCAACGGCTCTAAATGACCCCCTCGGTGCGAAGGAATACGACGTACGCCCTTAGCAACAGCCTGAATGAGCCCTTGCTCTTTTGTAAAAAGCGTAACGATACGATCAGCTTCGCCGCTATTACGACGAGAAAACACAAGTGCGTCAACTTTTAGACGGGCTGGCATGGGGAAAGTATATCATTTTATCCTGCTTGCCTCTTGCATTTTTCCAAGAAGCTATCTAGGGTTATGCACAAGGAGGGTATTTATTCACGTAATTATTGTTGAATATGCCCCGTCTATACCGATTAGTTGCTACATTTTCTCGAGTAGCCCGAATACTTACAACACACAAACCTTATAAGATAGTGGGCATAGGAAGCCTCGCCTTCCTTATTACCTTCGGCGCTTTCCTTACTTCTCTGGCTACCGGCTTTAATCTATTAAGCGCTCCGACAGCCCACGCCGCCAACGCCGACGGTATCACCCGTAAGCGCGTAGTTTGTCATCGTG
>JBBDOX010000003.1:0-35817 GCA_040876835.1 Candidatus Anderseniibacteriota bacterium
AACCTAATGGTCAATTTAATTCGCGACACCCCGTGAACGCTACCCCCCCCCCAGCCGGATTTTACCAGTGTTGCAGAAGTTAAAGACTGCGTATTTGCTGTGGTATGGCTACTACCACGTTCTTCCCAAACCACACCGCTATTCACTGGGACAACGGATTGATACTCTCTTTATTCACGCAATTGAGGCAATAGCGACGGCCAGCTTTCTGCCGCGCGATAAAAAACAGCCGTACGTTCATATCGCCATCCGTAAAGTCGATACGGTGAAGCTGTTGCTTATGATGTTATGGGAAACAAAATCGTTGGATGAGAAGAAATACATTGCATTGTCGGTTCAATTGGACGATGCAGGCCGCCAGCTGGGCGGCTGGAACGGGCAGCTCACCAAACAAAACTCTCCCGCCACAAAAGCGGGAGAGAAATGAAGAGAGTTGCGGAGACGAGAACAGCGAACCCGTTCTCACGATTCCACCTGTTGTCAGGGTTGTCATAGTAAGCGTTGAGCCACGGACCATCATCGTTCCGATTCGCGCTTAGCAGATTCGGGTTACCGTCGGAATTGTGCGATACGCCATCAAAATCACCGCCCCTTGAATGCTCTTAGGACTGTATTGTATTCGGCATCTCAAATGCCATAGCATTTCGCACCAAGTATCTTCATTTTTGAAAGGTAACGCACACTACACTATCGCAAGCCGTGACCGACAATATTCTAAGTGTACGGATACTGACTTCGGTGGCAAGAAATCTTGATCGCTTACAGATTCACCTAACGCCTCTTAGAGAATATCAGAAGAAAAGAAAAGGCCCAACACGTTTCCGTGAGGGCCAAAGACGAGTTGCCAAGGGCAAGAGGTGAGTGCTCTAGGCCTTAGCGCTAACTTGCGAGACGAGAACAGCGAACCCGCGCCCACGACACCACCCGTAGGCAGGGCGGCCATAGCAAGCGTTGAGCCACGGACCATCACCGTACCGATGCGCGCCCAGCAGAAACGGGTAACCGTCGGAATCCTTGATGGGCTCGTGCATGACGACGATCCACCAGAGACCCATCGCTTCGATGTCCTCATCCGAGAAAGTCTCGCGGATGAGGCAGGCGACTTCGGCCGGCATATCCTTGCCGTACTTCCATCCCCGATGATCGGCCTCGGCATGGATGTTCTGCGTGATCCGGTTCCCGTCGTTGAACAGCGTGCCCTTGAGAACGGCGACATCATAGGTCACGCCGTTCGTAGGAACGAAGTCCGGTGAATGCAGGAGCTCCTCGGAGTCGCGGTTCAGACGAAACCTCCGTTTTCCCAAACGCTTGATCCATTGCGGACCAGTCGTTCCGTCGGAGGTGACGGAGAAGCGGATCACTCCGGCTTCTTCGCGCCAGCGGCGTTCCGTGTTGGCCGTGACAAACGCGCGCTTGTCACTATCGAAGGTCACCTTGACCTCGTTGCAGGTGAGGAGTCGCCGAGCGACTTCCATGCCGCCCAATTTATTGAGCAGTGCCTCGTCCTGACCACGCGTCCACTCACTGTACTTCACTGCCATGACACACATCCTTTCCAGGCTACTTGCCCGAAAGATCTGCTCCTACCCGGAGCAATGGGGCCCACCGCAACATGCGGCAGGCAAAAACACAGAGTAGTTGCCAAACGAACAATCTTATTATTATGTCACACATAATCACATTTTGTCAAGTTCCCTTACCCCCCTCTCCTATGCGATGCTAAAAGACATGAAATCCCCAATCCAAACCCAAACGATGACTGAAACATCTCTTCAACAATCCGACCCAGAAGTATTCGCCATCATCGAACGCGAGACAGAGCACCAACAGACGGCCCTCAACATGATCCCTTCCGAAAACGCTGTCAGCGCAGCTGTACGCGAGGCCACCGGAAGCGTGCTGACAAATAAATACAGTGAAGGATATCCATATAAACGCTACTACCAGGGCAACGCCCAGGCCGACGATGTCGAACAATTGGCCATTGATCGCGCTAAAGACCTATTCGGAGCCGAACATGTCAACGTGCAGCCTCATTCCGGCAGCCCTGCTAACATGGCTGTCTTTATGGCACTCCTTACACCCGGCGATACCTTTATGGGTCTATCACTCGACAGTGGTGGGCATCTAACGCACGGTAGCCCGGTCAATTTTTCCGGAACACTGTACAACGCGGTGTCATATACGGTGAATAAAGAAACGGGATTGATTGATCTGGATGAAGTGCGCAAGTTAGCCAAGCAGCATAAACCAAAAATGATTATCTCCGGCTGGACGGCATACCCGCGCCAGTTCGACTTTGAAGGATTCCAGCAAATCGCCAGTGAGGTTGGTGCATACCACTTAGCTGATATTTCCCACATTGCCGGACTTGTTGCAGGTGGCGTTCACCCCTCCCCTGTTCCCCTCGCCGACGTTGTTACAACCACAACCCACAAAACACTGCGTGGCCCACGAGGCGCGATGATCATGTCGAAAGAAGAACACGCTAAAGCGATTAACAAGGCGGTATTCCCAGGGATTCAAGGCGGGCCGCATGAGCACTCCATTGCCGCTAAAGCCGTCGCTTTCAGGGAAGCACTGTCAGACGACTTTAAAATATACGCTGCACAAATTATTGCGAACGCAAAAGCACTCGCCGATGCTCTCATGGAGCGCGGAGTGAAGCTTGTCTCGGATGGCACCGACACTCATTTATTACTTATCGACTTAACACCAAAAGGAATTGGCCTGGGCAAGCAGGCAGCTGTAGCCTTAGAGACTGCCGGTATTGTGACCAACGCCAACACTGTTCCGTTTGACCCTTCTACGCCCTTTAAACCAAGCGGCGTGCGCCTGGGCACTCCCACGCTCACAACTCGTGGCATGAAAGAGGCTGAGATGAAGCAGGTCGGCACCTGGATCGCAGACGTACTCGGTGCCCCCGAAGATACAAGCTTGCATCAAACAGTTCGCGTGCAAGTCCAAGAGCTGTGCGAGCAGTTTCCACTCGAGTAGTACCTTACAGGAGAGATCCCTTGTGTCATAACAAAAGACGGCGCTCAGCGGGAGGTCCGACACCGCTCGATTACTTTATTGCAGGAATTTTCGTGGTTATAGTCGCCGTCATCGTGCTAGCGATACGGACAACGATTGACGGCTGGTGAACCACTTTGTTACGGCCGCTTTTTAAAAAAACCGCGTTGGTGAGACGCGGGGCTTGTCTGTTAGTGAAGAAGATCCTCACTGATCGGCTGTCCACCTCGATCAACCTGATCACTTGACCTACGTGGCTGTCGCGGGGTTTCCTCAAGGCCCTTCTTTTCTGTGCCTGGTTCCTCAACGCCCCGCCCCGGTTCCTTACGTAGCCTCTGCACATCAGGAGTCTTCTTCGAAGTCATGGCCCGCCCTCGCTAAGATGAGATGAAGAGAATCTCACGATGCTGCTCTACCTTAAAAGTATTAACCCTTACTACAAAACTTGCAAAACCTGCTGAAAATCGGTTTACTATGGCTTGTATGGAGTACCTCGTCACCACTTTCTATAAATTCACACATCTGGCTGAAAAAGATCTGCCGACTATTAAACACACACTGGAAACACGAGCCAGACAGTTGGATATAATTGGACTGACCCTGATTGCCTCTGAAGGGATCAACGCCACAGTGGCTGGCTCTCGAGAAGCAATTGCCGCCTACAAACCTTTCCTGGAAGAGCAGTTTGGAGAACTGCAGTTTAAAGACAGCCCCAGCAATAAACAACCGTTTCGCCGTTTTAAGGTAAAAATAAAAGAAGAAATAGTTCAGTTACAACGCACCGATATTCAGCCAACCGGCAATGAGCCTCATCTTTCTCCTGCAAAGTGGGATGCGATGCTGGAAGATGAGGACTCAGTCGTCATCGATGTCCGCAACTGGTACGAGACAAAGCTGGGTACATTTAAAAAAGCGATTGACCCGAAAACATGGAAGTTTAGTCAATTCCCGCAGTGGCTCAAGAAGTCGAATATTCCCAAGGATAAAAATGTGATGATTTTCTGCACCGGCGGTATCCGTTGTGAAAAAGCAGCTCTGGCTATTAAAGAGCAGGGTTACGATAATGTCTATCAGTTGGACGGCGGGATTCTGAACTACATCGAAAAACGACCGAATAAAAACTTTGAAGGAGAGTGTTTTGTATTTGATCACCGGACATCCGTAACACAAGACTTAACTCCATCGCAGAAAATTAGTCGCTGTCCGCATTGCGGCAATGGCGGCGAGTTGCGTCTGGTGTGCATAAACTGTCATGTAGAATACGCCTGCTGCGAGGATTGTCAGGCGGTAAAAACGCAGGTGTGTTCAAAAAACTGTGCCTATATCTACACCCGCGACCATGCAGCCATTAATTCGTGAGCAGGTCCGCCCGACTGTTAGAGAACGTATATCTGTATCATTTAAGCATCTGGCCCCATCCGGACCAGCCGTAGGTCAGTACAATGGAATAGCAGTAAACGCCTATGGGGTTCTGCCTGGAGAAACCGCCCTAATTACAGTCGCAAAACACAGCCGCGGCATCCTTCTCGGTGATGTTATTCAAATTACCGACCCCCACCCTGCCCGACGTGTGGTGCACGAAGATCATGCCCGATTCTGCAGTCCCTGGCAGATCATGGAATATCCCCTGCAGGCCGAAATAAAGGAGGGCTGGATTACAGAACTTGTTAATACCCCTGACGTATTTTTTGCTGCCCCCCAGGAATTTGGTTATCGTACAAAAATAGAATATGGGTTTATGAAACATAAGGGCGAGTTGACCTTTAGTCTGCGCGGACACACCACACAGATTCCCGTCCCTTCCCTCTGCCGGCTCGCCAGTCCACAAATGAATGAAGCGGCTCTGGAAATTCTGCAGACACTGCGTCGGTCTGAAATCGATGCTTCTTTTCTGCGCAGTCTGGTAGTTCGAGAGAGCAAGACCAACGGAAGTATTATCGCTGTTCTCTACCTGCGCGCGGTAACTACCATACCGCTTCGCCTTGCTGATCTGTCCCAGCTTGCCGGTCTTACCATCGCAGTCGCCATACCTAACGTATCCACGGGGATACCAGCCCAGGTCCTGCGGCAGGAAGGACATAGTTATATCGAAGAAACAATCCATGGCCTCACCATCCGCTATCCCTTTGACGCTTTCTGGCAAACAAACACATCCCTGTTTAACAAAGCCCTCCAGACAATCCAGGATATAGTGCCTGAAGGAAGCAGCCTCTGTGAACTCTACGCTGGTACGGGCGTTATCGGTCTATCGCTTCACAGCAAAAATGTTAATGTCCAGGGCTACGAGCATTCTGCTGCTATGGTTCGAGCGGCCGCTGATAACGCGACCCGAAATGGAATTCTGGGAGCAACATTTACGCAACTCTCGGATGAGGCGTTCGGACTACGGCATCTGGTCAAGCGCGACGGCCTGCTTGTTGATCCGCCCCGCAAAGGGTTATCACCGCAGGTACACAAGATGATTGATATTCACCCGCCTGAGTTTCTTATCTACCTTGGCTGTAATATTGCGACTCTGGCGCGAGATATCCGACAGCTGCTAAAGCACTACAACATTACCCACGTCTCCGGATATGATTTTTATCCCAACACTCCGTACGTTGAAACACTGGTGAAACTTGAACGAAAGACTGACCTATGAACTCTTTTCTGGATTTGCATAATGTATATTACTACCCGCGCTTTGAGCTGGTACTGAATGCTGACGGATCGGCCGTCTCCGAGTCCGACCCGTATAGTCTTTTTCAGCCTAAAAAGCAGCCACATGTCGATGCAGCTGCCCGGGCCACTCTTTCCGGCACGTATGCCCTTATTCGCTCCCTGCCCCGCAGCTACTATCACCAGCTAGTTGAATACATTCCCCGTTTACTTAGTCTTCCGGAAGAACCTTTGCATCTGCTGTATTCCCCCTCCCTGACACGTACTGAAGAATATTTCTTTCCTCACCTGCTGCCGGAATATGTAACCCCGCAGGCGGTGGCACACGATACGCTCTACCACATTGAACGCCTCGTATTACCCATCCTGCCTCCCAAAAACTCAGCCGGACATATCCCTCAGACACACATTAACGCTCTGCGGGCTGCAGCCCTGCCGACACGCCCGTCGAAAAAAACAGAGCGCATATATATTAGCCGGGCGGGCGAAGCACCACGCCGACGCCGGCACATTGAAAATGAAGAGGAGCTTACAGCCGCCTTAAGCCTATACGGATTTAAGACAGTAGCGTTAGAGCATCTGAGTATTACGGAAGCAGTTGAAATGTTTTACGACGCAGAGATTGTTATCGGCGCTCATGGTGCCGGACTTACTAATATGATCTTCTCAAATAATATCGACATCATCGAGCTTCACCCGCTCGCTTCTACCGAGAACCACTTCAAAACCTTGGCGGGCATCTGCGGTCATCGTTTCCACCAGTGGCGCGGCAGCGCTCCATACGTTCACTGCAATTTTTCTGTCGACGTGGATGCAACTATCCAGCTTCTTAACCCAATAGCTGCCCGTAATCCTGCTACTGTTTTAGCAGCGCCAGAAGCCGTTCGGTAGCCGCCTGTTTTTCCACTACTACGCTGCCTAGCATATCAACGATAGGGTATTGACTGCGCGTGTTATTTAAAAGACTCAGCAGAGCCGGCAGGGACATCGCCCCTTCGCTGACTGTAATGCACTCCCCCGACTGCACCAGTTCCTGCCCGGCCTGACAATTGCGTGACAGGGGACTAAAGCCAGTTGCGACCAGGTCACCCAGACCTGCCTGCTCGAAAGCGGTTTCACGATTTCCTTTTTGGGCCTGTATAATGTCAGCCATTTCCCGGACTGCCTGAGAGACAAACCAGCCGCGGAAGTTACTCCCCATCTCCATCGCTGCTGTCATACCCAGACCAATGGAATATACATTTTTAAGTACGCCGGCCAGTGCCGTACCGTGTACGTCTTCGCTTGGTTGCAGATGAAGTGTTGTCCCGAAAAATACTTCGATTAGCACCTCACGTGCTTGAATATTGTCACTCGCTACCATTGCAAACGACGGGTGATCATCCATCATCTCTCCGGACAACATGGGTCCGTTTACCAAGGCTAGGGGATTGCGCGGTAATACATCCCTGATGATCTGATCAATCGTATACAGCGTGTTATCCTCCAGGCCCTTAATAGGGGAGGCAATAACAGCTTCAAGTGACACGTGCTGCGATAAAGACTGGAGGGCTGCGCGAGCTGCCCAGGAGTTACAGCACAAAAATACAATATTAGCTCCCTTTAGTGTTTGCGGTAAACTCTGCTGGTCAGGAACTTTCGAAGCATCGGTATCCCATAGCCGTACCTGGATATTCTCCTTCGGGCGCAATACCTGAGTGATTGCCTGGCCAATATGACCGGCTCCAATAATTGCCACAATATGGTTGTTCATCATAGTATGAAGAATACTTCTAACCCTCTTATGCACAAAATCCTCTTCTCTTTAAGCATAGTCGGCCTGCTCATCTCCGGCTATCTCTTTATCACATATACATCTCCCGTGCCTTTGCGATGCGGAGAAGGCGGAGGATGCCATGTCGTACAGGAAAGTCAATATGCGGCCTTTTTTAACGTGCCAACTCCAGCTTACGGCCTGATCTTCTACATCATCCTGGGACTGCTGGCGGCTGTATGGGGTACCGACAACACCCGCACGCTATACTGGCCCATTCTGCTGGTAGCCTCCACGGGCGTTGCCGTATCGGCATACCTTTCCTACCTCGAAGCTTTTGTCTTGGAAGCGTGGTGCACCTGGTGTATTGCCAGTGCTATTGTCACGGTGCTTGCACTCCTGACCGTATGGATGCACCCTATACCTGAAAGATCTATAACAACATAACGTATGCCTTTATCAGCAGATGCAAAATTCGGTATCGGAGTAGTCGCAGTCACCGTCCTTATTATCATCGGGGGAGCATTCTACGCTAATCGTAATAACACTGTGGGCCCTGACGGCACCACTCGCCCCATCAATGATCCTGCCCGGCTGGTCCGACCTGACAGCCCGGCTACTGGTGCAGAAAATCCCCAAGTCACGTTTGTGGAATTCGGTGATTTCGAATGTCCCTCCTGCGCCGCCTTTCATCCGGTGTTAAGCCAGCTGAAAGAGCAGTATAAAGAACAGCCGGTGCGGTTCATATATCGTCAGTTCCCCATTCGCTCTGCTCATCCGCAGGCGCAGCTGGCAGCTGAAGCCTCTCTGGCCGCCCACGCACAGGGTAAGTTCTGGGAATACCACGATCTTCTGTTCAGTAATCAAAGGGCTTTGGCTAGGGAAAACTTGGAACGCTATGCCGAGCAACTGGAGCTTAACATGGATGAATTCCGTAAAGCCCTTGATGACGGTACCTACAAAGATGCCATTGAGCAGGACTTAGAAGACGGTCGTATTGTGGGCGTACCCGGGACTCCGTCTCTCTTCATTAATGATTCGGAATATTTAGGCGAGCGATCGGTGAGCGCCATCTCCACTCACATCGACTCTCTTCTTGCTCCGAACTAATTAGCTGCAAGCGTTGATACGTTGTATCGCATCAGGTCGATATAGCTTTCCCGCCCAGCCAGGCCTCCAACCGGATCCAGAACCTTGATATCAAGTCCCAGCCCATCTCCAAATAGCCGCGTAGCAGAGCTTGATTGCTTCTGTGGTTCAGTATAAAACGCTGCAATCGAATATTCAGTAATTAATTCTTCTAAATGCTGAATATCAGCAGGGGAGGGTTCGCGCCCTTCTGTCGGCTCAAATGTACCGACAAGTTCAAACCCGTACTGACTAGCTAGATAACCCCAAGCATCGTGAGCCGAGATAAAATGCATCTGAGGAGCTTGCGCGGCAATGGCCTGAAGTTGCTCCTCCAGCATGTCCAGTTCGGCAATGTACGCGTTGAGATTCTGCTCGTATTCCTCGGTATGGTCAGGATCAATTTCAACCATATGTGCTGTAATGTTTCTGGCAATCTGCTGTCCGTTGGGAATGCTAAGCCAGTAATGAGGATCCAGGTCACCTTCTTCGTGTTCTTCCCCCTCCTCCTCTTGATGAGCGTGATCAATTTCAAATTCCCGTAATTCAATTCCCTTATCGACTACCACTTGCGGCAGCGATCCGATGGCCCCGGAAATCTGCCCGGCTAGAACAGTATCCAATCCATGCCCAATCATAAACAGAGCTTGCGCCCCTTGCAGACTCGCAACTGTCTGGGGAGCCAAGGAGCGGGTATGCTCGGTGGTACCGGGCGGAATAATGAGCACTACATTCCAGCGATCCCCTGCAATGCGCTCTGCAATATCCGCCAGTGGAAAAATTGTTACAGCGAGAGTCGGCCGATTATCCCGCGTGGGTGAGGCGGGGGATAGCCATACCCAGCCACCAACGAGAAGTACAATTACAGCAATAACGCTAATGGGAAATATTTTATTCATATTTCCACTATATGTTAGATGCAAAATGTTCGCAACTAGAGTAGGGGACGGCTCCCTCCTTAATGAGTATGACCTGGGACACCAGAAGATGAGGTTTGAGACGCTCCTCCCCTGCCGGACAGAAGATACGCTGCCAGAAGCGTCGTGATCGGCACTGCTGCCATTAAAGCGCTGCTACCCACCAAAGTACGCACCACTTCCTCCACAATTCCCTCCGAATTTGCTACCACCCAAATTGGCCGCTGGTATACAGTGAATAGCAGCAGAGCCGGCAGGGACGTTCCGACATAAGCTAATGCCAAGGTGTTAATAAGAGATGTGATGTGCTCTCGTCCCACAGACATTCCTCGGATAAATAATTCCGATCTCGACAATTTTGGGTTGGCCTTTCGTATTTCATCCACCGCCGCAGCCTGGGCTGTTGTTATATCATCCAGTACGCCTAAGGCTCCGATAATAATTGCGCCCAGTAATAGCCCTTTGAGATTGAGGTTTTCAATTGGTGACGTTTGCAGAAAATAAGCCTCTTCCGAGCCCGCCCCGCTTAAGTCCAGAAATGCTACTGCACCCATCGCCAGGACAATGGCTATACCAATAGTAATTAACGTACTAACAACCGCTACGGACGTGCGCCGGGAAAACCCGTGCGCCAGATAGATTGATACAACGGCAATAACAAAAGATCCCAGCAAACTCACCACCAGCGGATTTTCTCCGCTAACGATATTCGGTACAACATAAAAGGTCAGCACACTGATGCTTACCCCCAGACCAACCAAAGAAGTCACTCCCCGCCACCGCGCAAAGATAACAGCCAGTCCTACGAAAAGCGCCAGCAAAATAAATACCAGATTGAGGCGATATTTTTCAAATACATATAGCTTGGCTTCGGTACCCGGCAGTGGAGCGGGCTGAACAAGGATTACCTGCTCTCCTACCTTCAGTTTCTGGTTTTCACGCAAAGCCCCATACTCTATTACGGCCTCTTCACCGGCTCGTGGACCCGTCATTAAACGCACCTTCACTTCCTGGAAATACGGCTGGGTTCCATTCAACCCGAATTCCTCCTGTCGCTCTGTTACAACTTCAGTAATCTCTCCACGATAGAATTCCTCAACAAGCAGCTGTCCTGGTGCGGGCAGCTCAACCTGTTCCTCCGGAACGGTCAGTTCCTCATCAATCTGCGCGTAGGCGAAAACCGGCAGAGTCACCCCTATTAATGCTATCCACAGAAAACGTTTCATCAGTTCTACTATACCGTACCCTCACAACTGGCGCAGGTACCGAAAAACTCCAGCCGGTGAGCTTCCACTGATGAAAATCCGCTCTGCTTCAGCACTTTGTCCTCATTTTTTGACAGTCGGCACCCCTCGATGTCCTCCACTCTGCCACAACTTCGACACACCAAGTGGTGGTGGTGAGGTCGGTCGGTATATTCGTAGTGAACGTGCCCATGGTGAAAATCGACCTCGTCGGCCAGACCAGCTGTTTCGAATGTATTCAGCGTTCGATATACAGTTGCCTGATCAATAGCTTCTCCTTTTAGTCGCTTCATAATTCCCTGGATACTCAATGGCTTATCAGAACTTATGAGTATCTGCAGCACCTGGAAACGAGCCGGAGTCGCCTTCAATTTTGTTTCTCGAAGTATTCCTTTTAATTCCTCAATTGACTGCTCGTGTCCCATCAGCCACATCCTAGTCCCAGATGCGAATCAATTGCAAGGTAATTTAATTTTTGTGATGCGGCAGAAGCCTGTTGCGGATTATATACGCAGTGCTTACCCCCAGAATAACAACTACTATGTAGAACATCATCGCCGTAGTGTAGGAGTAAGGAATGCTTCTGAGTGCACCGAGTATGATCGCAAACATCCAGGAAACCATCGATACTACTCCGCTTCCCAGTAGCCACGGACGCCTGCGCATAAACTCATCGCTGGAAGGGAAATGCATGTCGGCATGACGGTGCAAACGCGGAATATGCCAGATATGAAAAACAAATCCGTTGATGATAATAACGGCAACAATTGTTATCTTAGTTAAAAATTTTGAAGAGGCAAGAAAAACATCAGGGTCTGCTAAAAATAACCCCGTGCCGGTAATGACAAGAACCACTATTCCTGCCCAGACCATCATGCTGCCAATGCGCATGAAATGGAGCTCAGTTCTGGAAATTATACGATCCCGGATACTGCTAAAAAACATCAGATCACTCATAAAGGCTCCTCCAGCCCCCATTGCTATTCCGAACAAGTGTCCAATGAAAAACAGCGTATGAGTATCAATCATAATCAGATTATATAATCTTTTTCCACCTCCGTCAGCTGCGTCTAATCAAAGCTGACAAACTGTGCAAAAGTTTAGCATAATTGTTCTTTCGCCCTCACGGGTACAAGCGTATATTGGGAGCAAGAGGGGAATTACACTACACAACTTTTGGGGAATTCTACTGAAGCTGGAGAGTATAACTTCCCTACTTCTGTATATAAAAACTTACCGACATGCACATCCGAACAAAAATAATCAAGCACCTTAAGAACGGGTGCTTGCTTTTGATTACACTTCTCTTTTGTACAAGTTTAATGTTCACTTCCCATACACTGCGCACATACCGCAGTTACGATATTACCTATAGCCGGGAAGGCATCATGAATAACCGCGATACTGGGCTTATTTTGCTTGATCGTAACGGCGAGCCATTCTTTACCTTCTACGAACCTCGACTAAAAACTTTTATCCCCTTGCATGAAGTTCCTCTTCCGGCCCGCCAGGCAGTTATAGCTGCTGAAGATAAGGAGTTCTATCGCCATCGGGGGTTCTCAGCCCGAGGGATTATTCGCTCTGCCTATATCAACTACTATAAGAAAACATTGGTAACGGGTGGTTCGACTATTACCCAGCAACTGGTCAAGAATTCTTTTCTTTCACCCGTGAAGAGTTTGCGTCGCAAGTACCACGAAATACTGCTAGCCGTAAAACTGGAACGTTACTTCACTAAAGATGAAATCCTGGAAATGTATATTAACTCAGCCTACTTCGGTGAAGGCGTCTTCGGCATTGAGGAGGCTGCTCGGGTTTACTTCAATAAATCCGCTCGTGACCTTACTGTATCGGAAGCCAGTATGGTTGCCGGTCTTTTACCCGCCCCGAGCAACTACTCTCCCCTAAACGGAGCTGACGCTCTCAACGAAAGCAAACAGCGACAGCGCTTTGTTCTCAATCAGATGGTTATCGCGGGATTTATTGAGCTGGATGAAGGACGCGAAGCCTACAAAAATGACTTGGCATTCAGCCAAACAGGCAAGGACATTAACAATGAGGCTCCACATTTTGCACTTCTGGTCCGTGATCAGCTTATTAAAGAGTTCGGCGAGGAATTCATCATCCGCTCAGGGTTCAGAGTTCAAACGACCCTTGATCGCACCGCTCAGCGATACGCTCAGGAAACACTGTCGCAGTACATTCCGACCTTGGCTTCCAAAAAAGTTACTAACGGCGCCGCTGTTATAATCGATCCGCCGACGGGCGAAGTTCGTGCCCTAGTAGGAAGCGTGGATTGGAACCGCGAGCAGTTTGGAAAGATTAATATGGCCATCTCTCCCCGTCAGACTGGCTCAGCATTCAAGCCCATTGTGTATGCTGCCGCCTTTGAGCAAGGGGCTCTTACCCCTTCCTCACTCCTCCCTGACTTGCCAAAGACATACGGTAAAAATTATCGGCCGGTAAATTATGATGGGAAGTTTCGTGGTCGAGTCTCTGTCCGTCAAGCGCTGGGCAATTCTCTCAATGTGCCGGCAGTGGAAACAACACAGCGGATAGGTCCGGCAAGGGTCGTGAAGATGGCAGAGCGCCTGGGCATCACCACTTTGAGTAAGGAAGCCTCGAGCAACCTTTCCACTGCTTTAGGGAGTGAGGGTATTAGTCTCTATGAACTCACGGGGGTATACGCCACACTTGCAAACAGCGGATATAGAATGGGGCCCAAAACCATCATGAACATAAAAGATAAACACGAGAAACCTGTGATCTACGAACAAGTATCCCCCTATCAGGCGCTTGATTCGCGCATTGCCTTTCAGCTCACGTCCATCCTCGCTGACAATGACACCCGCCGGCAGATCTTTGGCAACACACTCGTGGTTGATCGTCCGGCTGCTGCCAAAACCGGAACTACGCAAAACTATCGTGACAACTGGACAGTGGGTTACACTCCTTCTCTAGCCGTTGGAGTGTGGATTGGAAATAGTAACAACGACCCACTAGCCAGTGTAGCTGGTGCTATTGGTGCGGCCCCCTTGTGGCGGGACCTCATGAATCATTTCCTGGCCGAACAGGATGCTGAAGAATTCACGCCTCCCGCAGGGATTATTACCGCTCGCGTTTGCCACAACGGCGGACTCCTTCCCGACACAGCTCCCCGAGGAATGGGATACACTGAATACTACCTGCCAGGAACCGAACCAACATCGCGCTGCGTTCTTACCACCCCTTCCCCAAGCCCCGAGTCAGGAGAAGCCACTCCTGAAGGTCCTGATAAAAAACTCATTCCCGAAGCCCTAGCCAGCGAGTAAAATACCGTCAGGCACCTTTAACAGTTTGTGCTTGTTGTCTGTGAATAAAGAGGGCTATAGTAATGCCATGATCAAAGGAGGTGACACATATGACATTAGGAGATGTTAATTGGGTTGCCGTAGTTGTTGCCGCCGTTATTTCCATCGTTCTCGGATTTCTGTGGTATTCGAAAGTGCTGTTTGGTAAACAGTGGCAGGCTGAACATGGCTGGAGCGATAGCGACCTAAAGAAAAAGCAGAAGGACATGGGACCTTCATATGGACTAATGATCGTGGGATCACTGGTAGCAGCATATGTTCTCGCCCTTGTTGTCCGTGCATTCAGCGCTTCAACAACCGGCAACGGAGTAAGTATTGGCTTTTGGGTATGGCTGGGTTTTGTCGCCACGACACAATTAGGTAAAGTGCTATGGGAGGGAAAGTCCTGGAAACTATTCAGTATTGATACAGGGTATTCACTTGTTTCATACGCACTAATGGGAGCCGTTCTTGCTAGTCTGTAACTTGCCTAGAGATATAAACCGCGAAGCTGCATACTGACAAGTATATGCCCGCGGTTTATATGTTTATGAAGCCTCAGAAACATGCGCCAAATAGTTGGCCCGCTCGTACAGTGGTGTGGGGACTATTGTTCATTGCCGTAGGCCTGGGCGGATATTATCTATACAATACCGCATATAATAGAGCGATTGTTTCGTTTAAAATTGAGCCGCCGCCGGCCATACATCCTCAGGATGCCAGTGCACCAACAGCAATTGCTATCCCCTCCGTTGGAATCGATCTTCCGGTTGAACCTGGTGTTATCAATCGCGGCATCTGGAGTGTGTCGGAATTTTACGCCAACCACCTCAAAACCTCAGCCTATCCTGGGACAAAAGGAAACATTATCATTTACGGTCATGACAAAACAGAAATTTTTGCTAATTTGCTGAACATCCAGCCGGGGGATCGCCTTGTCCTCACCACCCCTGGCGATACTACCTACGCATACGAGGTAGAAGCGACATACACCACAACGCCCGATGATCCTACTCCAGTTTTATCAACAGACACAGAAACGGTAACGGTATATACCTGTACCGGCCTATTCAACGAGAAACGCTTTATTGTCCGGGCTCGTCCGATTGCTCCTGATTGATCGTAGTTACTTCTCCCTCTCCAAATAATCGTGTAAACACTTCGGAGCTGACAGTGATTTCCCGATCCGGAGCCTCAATCGCTACATCCTTGCCAAAATCACCGAAGGTAAACACTAATACCGCTTCGGCCTCGTCGTTCTGTATATCCGCCTTTTCAAATGTCAGCTTTACGTGTCGAAGTTGAGGAACGCCATTTTCCTGCACCCAGACGTCTATGGCATTAAGATCAAACGCCTTAAGCAAGCGCGCAATAACATTCCAGGCCCGGCTGCCTGATACGCTTTGCTGCAAAACAGCTATCAGCTGATCCTCCTGGTCAGCAGTCAGTTGCCCTTGATAATGAATCCCCTGCCCAACCCCACCAGGAATTTCTTCACTGCCTCTACGCTGCAGCGACCGTGATACATTCAATATCGCTTCATTAATAGCTGCAGAGTTGTTTGAATGTAAGACAGGAGAATCTACATACGTCCATTTATTCGCCAGAGTACCTTCTGGGTTTAGCAGTGCCGGCAAACTGTCTAGCTTGAATGCCACACTGTCCGGCAAAAGACGTAGCTCTCCTTCAGTAAATAATACTAAACCTCTGCCTTTTGCTTCCACGAATAGGTTGCCACCATATAGTGTACCGTCTTCGGTTTCTTCTACGTCTCCTTCGGTGCGCATCGTAACGTCAACTAATTGAGCAGGGTTTCTCTGACTGGGTAAATCCAGCTGCAATTCGGCAGACACGTGATACCGGTCAGCGGCTAGCATATTGGCCACAGCCCGCTCAAGTGCATCTTGAGATGTTACCAACTGTCCGCTTTTTGAACGGATTGCAACAACAATGAGTACGATCACAATCACCCCTCCTATGACATACGCCCAATAGCTATTCTTCATAGGATTTATAACCTTCTTTAAAATGGATTATTATCGTGGGGCCATCATTCGTTTACGCTGATCACGATGGATAGCTCCCGCTAGTATCAGTGAACTAAAGATTCCGAATAAAATCCAGGGGCTAGTGGAACGCTGGCGCAGCAGGATACTAGCGCCTGTATCAGCCAGGGCTTCAATTGCCCCACCCATTGGCTTCATCACAATTCCGGCAATACGCGGCTTTTTCTCTTCTTTTGCCTCAGCTTGAGCTATTTTGCCTTCCGCTTTATCTTCTTCAGTGACACCTCCGCCCGCTCCCCCTCCATTATCTCCACCACCGTTTCCACCACCTGGTGGCGGCGTAGGCGTGGGGGTTGGCTCTTGCGGCTGATGTTTTTCACAACCCTCAGGAGTACCAGCGTCACCTCCTGTTGTATTTCCGGTAATCGTATTCCCACCGGTTGTCCCTTTCCCCAGCAGTTGATTGATAATTTCAGCATTGTTATCTATAGACACATTGCTCCAGCCCGAAGCATCCACGTCATTTACTACTGTGCGAATATGCCCGTCTACACATACAGAACCCGTAGTGATACCGCCTCCTCCAGTGTTATAGGCTAATGTGTTTCCACCGGTATTGAGTAACAGGTCAATCAGATTCTGAATGAAAGCGCTGTTGAAGATGTTCAGAGTACTAGAATCGTTTACATCCAGATTATTCTGATTCAGGGAGTTAAAGCCTGTATTGCTGTTCAGGAAAGATGCAGCAATTGTAGTTCCACCATCAGCCAGAAGAGCTACCACCTTGTTAATCAACTGATCAATCACCGCTCGCGCTACTGCATCCCCGGTTTGAATCGCTCCGCCTAGAGTATTGAAGGCTACCTCATTGTTGCCTGTATTAACCGTGGCCGGCAGGAGAGTACTCACGTCGGCACGATTTTCAATTTCTACAATCCGCTCGTTATTAATTGTTGCTCGAATACGATTCTCTGAATCAACGCCTGTCGTGTCGTTCGTACCCACAATGTCCACTGTGACTCCACCCGTATTGGCTATACCCACTGCATTAGCCACAGTTCGAGAACTTAACCCCAGAATACCATTGCCTGTTTTCACATTTGCTCCCAGAGTATTGCTGTTTGAGCGATTATTCCCAGTATCAATGTGTGCATTCAGTATTGTGGAGACGCTCGCATCGTTATCAACATGCGTTTCTTTGTGAGAATCAATATCGATGTCGATTGTATTCGTAGAGTTAGGTCCGGTAGTACTGTTAGCGGCAACAATTGTTGGATCGCTCTCTCCTCCCAAGCCTGCAAGCAGAGAGTTGCCTCCATACATCAGGTCACCAAACCAGTTTCCAAAGATGTTAATTACCATTATTCCAAGGTTAGCGTCCTTTACGGTAGTGTTGGCAATATTCACCACATTAGCCAAGATGTTCGCATCCCCAGTATTAATTGAAGTGGCTCCGGTATTGTAGTTAGCGGTATTACCACCAGTCACCGCCGTAGCAGCTATAGAGTTGTTAATCGTAGCGTCATTGTTAATCGTGGTTTGCTTGTTATGCTCATCGCTAATAGCGATAGTATTTGTCGAATCTGGACCAGTATTACTATTTCGAGCTTCTATTTCCTTCAACGTTTCTTCCTGAGATAGCTCAGTTACTTGTCCGTTGTCTCCGAATAACAACCCTACCCACTTATTGAGTGCGTTGACGATAACCAGTCCCCAGTTGCCGCCTTCAACTGTCGTATTGGCTACGGTAACGTTTCCAGCCTGCACTTGAGCATCACCTGTTTCTATTTGACCGCCACCCGTATTGCTTAACGTGCTATTTTGGCCGGTTATGGCACTTGCATCTACGACGGTATCAACATCAGCAGTGTTGGTAACATTTGTCTGCTCATTTTTAGCGATATCAATGTTGATTGTATTCGTAGAGTCGGGTCCTGTTGTGTCATTCTCTGTCTCAAGCCGAATGTTTTCACCATTCAAAATATTACTAAGTTGAGCTAAATCAGGCAGTAGGATACTCCCCAATAAGTCCCCAAACACGTCATAGACACTTACAGCCAAATTGCCGTTTACAACGGTTGTATTCAAAAGATTTACCAGCGTGGCAGAGATATTAGCATCTCCTGTCTCTATTTGCCCCCCTCCTGTATTGCTGCTGGCTGTGTTGTCACCAGTTAACGCCTGAACATTAATATTATTATCAATCTGCCCATCATTTTGCACTTCTGTAATATCGTTCATGGTGGTACGGAGAATGACCTCGTTTTCTGAACTTGGTCCGGTTGACTCATTTACGGCCTGAACAGATTTCACTCCCCCGTCACCTGTCAGCAATGAAACGGCTTTCTCGAAATCAAGAGCTAAGTCTCCTACGTGAGTGCCTTCAGAGCCCTGTACCTGCAAACCAATTCCTCCATTTAAAGCTGTAGTGTTGTCCTGCTTTACTTGCGTTACTCCAATATTGGCGTTGCCGGTTGAAATTACCCCGGTACTGGTATTTGAGCTACTGGTATTTGAACCCGTATTAGCTGTTCCGGCTACGGCCGTCACATTGTTACTGGTATTGTTAACATTCGTTGTTGAAGTAGCTGTCGTGCCCACCTGAACTGTGTTAGTAGAATCAGGACCCGTTCCCGTGTTTACTCCACTAATCCCTGTAACTCCTTCACCAGAAGTTGACGAGGTAGAAGTACTCGCAGTTGGCTCTGAAGCAGGGCTGGTGACCGCGGGAGGTTGAGCTTCTATATTCCCAGGATCACTAGAGGGTCCAATCGGCCCCTGGTTTCCGACCGGCTCTTGTGGGCCAACGGGTTCAATGTTTCCGACCGGCTCTTGTGGGCCAACGGGTTCAATAGGCCCTGCTCCCAGAGCAACACCAGGCGTCCATAACACCATGGAGACTGCAACAATTCCTGCAGTCACTTTCTTTCTCGTTTTCGCTCGGAGGAATATCAGATTCATCATATCAGAGTCAAGAAGTTAAGATCTCTACACCCACCCCTCGCGGAGGGAAGTGAGTTACTCACTTCCCCGACGCAAGTGGTAGACGATTAGCTATTCACTTCAGTATCTGAACTGAAGTTAAAGTCTACGTCGCCAGTCTGAATACTACCGCCTTCGGTATTATTCGAAGACTCGTTGTTACCAGTATGCGCATCAACTGTCGACACGTTCGTCACAGTAGCATCATTGCTTACTGAAGTTGACGAAGAGTTGTTGACGTTGAGAGTATTCGTGTTACTGGAGTTTGGACCAGTAGTGTCATTCACGAAGCCTGCACCCACACTAGTGCTTGAGGTTGCTCCAGCCCCTCCACCGCCGCTATTTGCTGTCGCAGTGTGATTGACTGTCACATCAACCCCGCCAGTAGTGATGTCACCACCAGTGGTGTTGTTAGTCTGTGTATTTTTACCAGTGCGCGAATCAACTTCAACCACGTTGGTTATGTTGGCTCGGTTGGTAACGCGAGCGCTTGACCGGTTGTTAATTTGGTAACGATTAACATTCTCCGAATTTGGCCCAGTCGTGTTATTTTCACCCATCACATCAACATCAAGCATATTGGATCCTACGAATGCTCCATCGAAGTTATTGGCAAATGAGTCAGTTGTTACGTCTACGTTAGCACCGCCGGTAGTAATACCTCCGACTGTCGTGTTATTAGATTGCTCATTTTTGCCACTACGATGATCAACATCAAGGATATTAGTAATGTATGCTACGTTGCGCAAATACAGTGAATCATGACTGCGAACAGTCAGTCGGTTAACGTTACGGGAGTTAGGACCCGTCGTATCGTTAACAAAGTCTCCTGTCACATCGAGCTCGCTTTCTAGGCCTGCCATATCCGCTGCCGCATTAACAACAGCGTTCCAACTCGCACCGCCAGTCAGGCCACCTGTATCGAGGTCACCACCAGTGGTGTTATTGGATTGTGTATTGTTGCCGGTTCGGGCATCTACAAAACCTTGATTCAACACGTCACCAACATTCCGAATATGAGTCCTACTGCTGTCATTTACGCGGTAGGTGTTTCTATTAACGGAATTCGGTCCGGTAGTAAGGTTGTCTCCTGTTACATCAACATTCGCAGCAAACGCCGGAGCTGCCGCTAACATCAGAGACAACGTAGATGACCCAACCAGAGCCTTAAGTCTAATCTTCTTCATATATTTATTTCACCTCCTCTCGGTGTTTGAGGTTCTCTCAAAACACAAAATCCCCCAGCTGTTCTTTCCTTATCAATACTTCCAGCTATCATGGCGCCTACTGTTCCGCCACGCTGTCAGACTCGCAAATATCTCCTGTCAGAATTTGTGACAGCCGTGATAAACTTTGGCCAGGAAAAAAATAAGCCCTCTATATCGCGACAAGAAGATCATTAGACGGCAGTTCTATTACTCCCTCTTTTTCTGCTCTGTCGCTTTTTGTAAACAGCAATATATACAAGACCCGTACAAAAAGATGTCCTGTCTCATTCAGATGATAATTTTCCACAAACTACAATAAAAAAACGGCTATTCGTAAAGGCCATCACAGAAACTATCGCCGAACAAACGGTACAAACGCAAAATCAGGATGCTTTTCCATCTTCCGGACTCCCGAAGATGTCTTCTCCAGCATCACAATAGTGCTCATAATCGGTGCAATAACCCGGGGCGTGGACAACACACCCTTCTCCACGAGCTCATCAACCATGAAGCCGTTACTCTTCACCATTGATTGCCCTCTATGACTTCCTGCGATGCCAATGCCCCTCTGCGCCCTTCTCAAACTTACGTTTTACTGCTGCCCAGGCTACTTTGCTTGCCCGCTCTTCGTTACCGTGATGCTGATCATAGGCGCTATTATATGCCTTTCGATAAATGTCCTGCCCATGCTGGGGAACATTTTCTTTAATCGGCTTTGGCAGTTCGCTTCTGCGTTCGTATGGCATATAGTGCTCACCTCCTTAATATATGAATCACTCCTTCAGCAATTGTCGCTTTCGGATGCGCTCGACTGCTTCGTTCTGAATCTGGCGAATACGCTCCCGACTTACACCAATTTCTTTACCAATATCGTCGAGTGTCCGTGGCACACCATCAACGAGTCCAAACCGCTTAGTTAAAATATTTCGTTCACGCTGCGGCAGCTGCTCAAGAACTTCACGCACCTGGGCCCGCAACAACTGCTGCCCTGCAATATACTCCGGCTGAGGGGTGTCTAGATCCGCGATCAGGGCACCGAGCTCAGTAGATTCTTCGCCTTCTGCGTTGATCGGCTGCTCGAGCGACACCACTGCCTGTGAATACTGCTCCAAACGTAACAAGTGCTCCTCACTAATATCAAGAGCTTCAGCTAAATCTTGAGTTGTCGGCTGACGACCAAGCTCATGATGTAAAATATGACGTTGCCGCCGCATTTTGTTCACCTGGGCTTGAATATGTTCCGGCAATCGGACCACCGGCCGTTGTACCAGGTAGCGCTGGATCGCCTGCCTTATCCAATACATCGCGTACGTGGTAAAACGATGACCCAGCTTAGGGTTAAAACGCTCCACCGCCCGAAATAGCCCTAGGTTTCCCTCTTGGATTAAATCCAGTAACGCTTCGGCATCTCCCGGACGTGAGTATCGCTTGGCAACATTCACTACCAGACGTAAATTTGCTTCAATAAACTGCTGGCGAGCCTTGTTGTCTCCTTTCTGAACCCGTCGTCCCAGAATTTTTTCTTCTTCGGCGGTCAGCAGCTTGTACTGACCAATCTCCCGCAAATATATGCCGAGTGTTGATTCAGCGTCCCGATGTCGCTGCGCTACTGTTGTAGGTTGCCGTTGTGCCATATACCCCTACTCTTCCGATATGAATCTGCGAACACAAGGAAAATACATACTCCAATGCGCCGGCTTCGTCTCAAAGCCAGCGCATGGGCACACGTTAACGCCGGTTACATGGAATGTCGGGGAGTTGACAATGCGCTCCAGGTAGCCAGCAGGGCCACTGCAATTCCGATGATCACATCATTCCACAATGCTTCCGTTACAAAGCTGTATCCGATAGCGAAGGGAGCAATAATCATCCAAATACCAATCGCCGCCGCAACCCAGCTTGGCCAAGCGTAGCGATATCCTTCGCCAACTTCACGGGATCCCGCCAGCAACACAATTGCGATGCCGAAAATCACATCATTCCACAAAGCTCCCGTCACACTGGCATACCCTAGGACAAACGGCGCTATAATCAGCCATAACCCTGCCACTACATCAATCCCACTCGTAGTTCGAACCGATGTTCGTGCTTGTTCTAATGTCATAGCCATATTTGCTCACCTCCTTTTATTATGCTTTCGTTCCTACCATAACGAAATCACCCTCCTTCACCAGCTTTTTGCGGTCACAGTGTGTTAGGAAGCAATGACAAAGTGTTTGGTTTATGCGACAGCCTGCGGGCTCTGGCCTGCCATACAAACTGACAAAGTTAGAGCAGGCACACCTTGTCATATTATCCCGCACCGGAATGCTAGAGGTATTAAGATCCTTAAATATTATTATCTATGAAAACAGTATTTGGACTATTCAACGCTGCCGCCGAGGCTAACAGTTTTCTTGGCGAAATTCAGATGGAAGGATTCAGCCAGGATGACATTAGCGTCCTGGGACAGGACTCAGTCTTAACCGAGGCACGTAAGCACTCACACACCGCGGAAGATGCCGGCAAGGGCGCCGGCATTGGCGGCATCCTTGGCCTCATCGCCGGTATTGCTCCAGTTGCTTTGCCCGGCATCGGACTGGTTATAGGAGCAGGTACCCTTATCGCGGGCGTGTTGGGCGGCGCAGGCCTGGGCTCGGTAGTGGGAGGGCTGGTTGGATTCTTTCGGGACCATCTTGGCTTAGGCAAAGACCACGCCACGATGTATGAAGAAGGAATACGAGAAGGCAATATTCTCCTGGCTGTGCACACTAACACCGCTGACGCCGCCGAAGCCGTGGAAGAAGCCATGACTCGTCATGGCGCTCATGATGTGTACATTCAGGAACGGGTACGCACTCACGCATAAAATCTCCACCCGCACCTCACCGACTTCACCACGCCTACCGCAGGCGTGGTGAAATGTATATGTTAATTAAGAGGGTATATCTCTACTACACCGCTAATCTCACAAGTAGGACATTTTTTTGAAATACTGACTACCGCGTCCTCGTTTTCAGCTTCCAGCACCATGAATCCAGTAGAATTTTCCGGGGAAGGGGCGAGGGGGAGTGTTCTTCCTTCCTGGTTGGGAATCATGAGAGTTCCCGCCGCAAGTAATCCCGCCTCCTTCAAGGTACCAATACGTTTAATCTCTTCTATCCATTCATGCCAGGTTTCCTCATACTCCGCCTGCTCTACCGCACTGGGAGCAAATCCTTTGAAAATAAGTAAAAATGTTGTCATGTAGTTATGGTATCGCGAACTGGGACTTTTTCAACTAAAGCCGCCCAGAACGTCGAAAGCATCCGCTGAATTTTCAGAGAATGCTTCCACTGACCGTCTACTTAAGCGGCTGATCCGCACACTTTACAATCATTCTTGTGCGTAACAACAATGACGAGAGCGGCTACACCGACGAGAATGTAGACGAGTCGCTCCAGCATTGATCCGTCACCGAGCAAAGTGCTGACTAGATTAAATCCAAACAGTCCTACCAACCCCCAGTTCAGTGCACCAATAACTACTAGAGCAAAACTTACGATATGGAGAGTTTTGTTCATACAAACCACCTCCTTTGTTGAAATGAAAGATATAATCCTTGTTTGTCAGTATAGCACTTTTTTCGCCGAAGCTTCTAATGCCTCGGTAAGCGCTTCAATAGAATGTGTTTCCATTAACGTAGCTCTCAACGCTGCCGCACCGGGAAAGTCAGCGATATATATTTTAAGAAACTTTTTAAGGATCTCGAAGTTGCGAGACTGTCCCCATTCTCTCTCCCACGCGGCGGCGTGACTTAAGGCCACGTCAATGCGGTACGCAACCGACGTATCCTGGTGGTCAGGATTAAACAGCCACAGGTTCTTGAAAATACCGCGGCCAATCATTACTCCATCAACTCCATACCGCTCCACATACCGGTGGGCCTGCTCAAGACTCTCTATATCTCCATTACCCATAACAAGCGTTGACTTGCCCATAGCATCCCGCAACTCTACAGCCTTCTGAATCTCGTCCCAGTGGGCTGGTACACTCGACATCTCGGCCACTGTTCGGCCGTGAATAGTTAAAGCCGCGATATTCTGATTTAGCAGAAACCCTATCCAATCCTCTGTCTGGATTTCGTCATACCCCAAGCGGGTCTTCACACTGACCGGCAGCGCTCCTGCTCCCTCTTTGGTAGCAGCAATAATTTCCTGGGCTAGTGAGTGGTTTTGAATCAATGCTCCACACGAACCGCTTTTAATGATGTTCCTCTGGGGACAGCCCATGTTAATATCAACCGCATCAAAACCTAGCTCACCTAAAAGCCTGGCTGTTTTGTAGTAATTTTCGGGAGTGGGTCCCCATATCTGGGCGACAATGGGACGGTGATTTTCAGTAAACTGCAGCCGGCGAATGTGTGCTTGTCGGCCTTCCGAAAAAAGCGCATCGCAGTTCGTAAATTCAGTAAAAAAGACATCAGGTCTTCCTTCCCGGGCAACAACATCTCGAAAAACAACGTCCGTAACGTCATCCATCGGCGCTAACACCATAATTGGACGCGATAAATTAGACCACATCATGGCGTGTACTATGGCGAAAATATTCTCCTTTGGCAACTAGATGCCTATGCTGCCGAACGCAGTTGGTCGCCACCCATATCTTCCTCTGAAGCTTCGTCTTCAGCTTCCTCTTCCTCTAATCGAGCCAAGAACTCTTCAGGGGTTTCAGTCTCCAGCTCCTGGTCTGATAGCTGGTTCAAAAATTCTTTTATAGGATCGCCTGACTGTTTCGTTTGTTCAGGTGATGCTTCTTTTTGCTTTGATAGCCCTACTATATCCGCAGCATATGACATGAACCGAGTCCACTTTCCAGTTTCCTCGCTACTCTTGCGTCTCTTAGCCACGTACTCCACCATCGCGGTCTGTGCGCTATCAGCAATATTCGTTGGCTCACCACGGAAATAATTAACAACTCTCTTTAGTCGAGCGAATGCTCCCCAGCGTCCCTTGGATGCATACTCTCCTAGCCTCACATCCATACCCGCTTTCGTAGACTCCTGGAAATTGTTAATTTTCTCGTTCTGAATCTTCAAATATTTTACTCGGGCCAATCGTACCGCAACCTGGTATTCTGCTCCGGGTTTGTTTACTGCTTCGACCTCCTCAGCTAAGTAAGGTCCCATTCTTTGATAATCCATTTCAACTCCTAAATAGTCAGCATTAACACACAGCTTGGATAAATCCAGAGTCCTTAAGTTGAGACGGCCCCCTTGCTCAGAGCGCCTCTTGATACCATCTTCAATCACAGCTTTCTCCTCAGGTAGTATGTCCGTAATTACATTTATATATTTCAAAAACATAAGGTATCGCGCCGTGACAGCCGCTCCCTTATCTCGAATCGCCTCCCTTTGAGCTGTAAGCTTTTCAAAAACTTTTTGCTGCTTTTCCGAGGTTACCGTGATTCCCATTCGTTTTAGATGAGCCAGTTCTCGCGCTGCCTGAAATGTAGCCTGAGGTGTTCCTTCTTCTAGTAGAGCATTAATTTCAGTAGCAGCGGCACTGAAATCCTCTTTCTTAAACGCCTCCTGACCAAACACCTTTTCAATCTTTTGGGGTCCCGATTCTGAAGCTGTTTCTGCCTCGGGTGTCGGCGTAGGTTGTTCCGTAACAACATCTGGAGACGCAGTAGGCTCCTCTGGTGCCACAGGAGCAGACTGCTCCTCCACTGCTAGTTCTGGCGGCGCAGCTTCTGCAGGGACTGCATCGTCCTTAACAATCTCCTGCGCACGCAGACTCTGTGTACCTGCCATACACATCCGCTGATACTCTACGGGAATATCGACGCTTTTGCTTAATGCATCAAATTGCTGCACATAGGTAGGAGCGAGATTTTTTTCTTCAGGCGTGAGAACTTCCTGTTGTATTTTTATAACCTTCGCGCCAGCATTCAATATTTCACTAGTACGAAGAATGCGCTTCGTCATCTCGGCCTCTCTTGCCTTCTCCATATTGCCACCCCCGTTGATTGCTTCCCAATCTTTTCCTCCTCGTGCTGATTCATTCATGATTTTACTCACCATCTCTATAGCGGTAAGAGTCCGCAAACTTGGATTACTAAGCTGGTCTACAAGTAAATCTTTTGGTGATACTCCTTTTTGTAATTCACCCGCCACCCGCGAAAATTCCTGGCTATTCTCCTGATCTGCAAAAAAAGCGCTCATTTCTGCTGGCTGGCCATCGCGCAACAGCTGAGTTGTATATGATCCCATCTTCTCCCAAAGGCCCGGGTGTTTATCTTTTGCTAGTCCTTCCTCCATTATCTTTGAAACAGCCTCTGCACGATTTTGCAGTAAGTCAGGTGCGACTTCTCCCTTTTCAATAACCGGATTTTCTATAACCAGCGCTGAGGGACTGACAGCTGGTTCAGCCGCCTCTGACGTGTTATCAGAGCCTATATTTTCCATGCTTACCATGCTCGTATCGTACCATACTGCCTCCCTGTGAATGTGTGGATATCCTTATCGCACCACGGCCTTGCCGAAGGGGACGAAGAAAGCGCGACACCAGACCCACACTTCCGAATAGTTGTCGGGATTGATAGTGTCAGGAATTTCATAGTTCTGAGAACCAACGTTACCCTTCAACCGGCCCAGATTTGTACTGGAGTCATATTTACCGTTATTCCCGAAATATACGTACAGGTCAGGACCGTTGGTAACTGTAAAGTCATTTTCGAATCGTACATATTTTTTCCCGTCTACATCAATGATCCGCGCTGTACCCGCCGCCTGATGCAGTTCATCAAATCCAACAAACTGTCCCTCGCCCAGTACAGAGACAGCTGGTGAGATGACTGCCTCTGGTGTCTGTTGCATCTGCGGCAAAGAGGATCCGGGAGTTGCTGTCGGCAATACCCCCGGCAGCTCTTCACTTACCTCTTTATCATAAAAGAGTGGCGCTGCCAGCCATATGCCTACAGCCACCCCCAGAACAACGACTATTCCGATTATTGTTTTTACAGTTCCGCTCATATGCTTGGTATACGCCTTCCTTTTCTAAGACGCAAGCTGGGCATCAAAAAATGATGTGGTGCGTTCCATTACCTGGGGCCAGGCAACGGCAAACTCATGCGGCTCTCCGGGATAAACGTGAAATATCTGATCCTTGCCCGCTGCCTTCAGCTTCTCCACCGATCTTTCCGACCACTCCAGCGGAACTGAATCATCGGCCGTACCGTGGTGAATCATCAGCGGCGTCTGTATCTGGTTAAAAAATGTCTGCGGTGAAATGTCGTCCCAGAAGTCCGGATTCTCCTCAGCAGATCCGTGTCGTTCAATAATGGTCTGGGCCACAGCCGGCCGGCTCTTTGTCCATTTTTCAAAATTATCCCGGGCATCAGCACTGACCGGCGCAAACAGAACAATAGCGTCAACAAGATCAGGCTGTGTAACAGCAATCACCCAGGACACTCCGCCACCCATGGAATGTCCCAGCAACCCCACTCGCTCCGCGTCAACATACGGCAGGTTGGCAGCTCGGATGGCGTGGATGGCGTTAATGACATCCTCGGCATAGCCCAGCCGGAAACGCTCTTCAGTCGCGGGATCTTTGTCAGAATCAGCGTGATTGCGATAATCCGAATGCACCACAACATACCCTTCCCGCGCCAGATAATCCTGCTCGCGCCGCAAACCCCGGCCATTGGTATATACTGCCGGATCAATATAGCCGTGATTAAGAAGAAGTAGCGGAAAGGGTCCTTCTCCTTTCGGAACATTCATGATCCCCGAAATTTTCAGATCCCCGCTGGTATACGTAATGTAGTAGCGGGTATAGCTGGATGTCTCCGCCAGCACGGATCCGACTGTGAAATTGCTGCCTTGAAATTGCCGCTGGGCAAAAGCCGGCAAAGAGGTGGCATCACTCACGGGCCCTCCCTCCGCAGGCAGACGATTCGGCATATCCGGCAAATCCCGAACAACGACTGCCTGATCCTGGGCCGACGCCGGCTCTGCGGGCTGCTCTAGTTCAGAAGCCGGTCGCTGTGATAAGAAAAAGACACCCGCGATAATACATATACCGACAAGGGTTATGCCTATACTCGATACCAAGCCCTTGGGATTCATATCAGCACCATATCGGGAAGGCTACTGCGCATCAAGCTTTTTCTTTTTTAGGTCTAGACATACCGAATTAATACAGTACCGCTTACCCCCGGCTTCGGCCGGACCATCATCAAACACGTGTCCCAGGTGAGCACCACATTTTTTACATACCACTTCGGTGCGAGCCATGCCGAGACTGCTATCATCACGTAATTCCACGTGCTCTAGATCGGCCGGCTCCGTGAAGCTGGGCCAGCCGGTGCCGGAATCAAATTTGGTGTCAGAAGAGAATAATTCTGTACCGCATATGGCGCAGGCGTACATTCCCTCTTCGTGCGTCTCCACATACTTGCCTATGAAAGGAGCCTCCGTGCCGCCTTTACGTGCTACTTGATACAGCTCAGGTAACAACTCCTCGTCTTTTTTCATTTCCTCACTCATACATTTTATGACTTTAATAGTTGAGCGTACTCTTTCTGAAATTTTTGCAGCTTTGGATTAATTACAACCTGACAGTAAGCCTGGGAAGGATTGCGAGCGTAGAACTGCTTGTGTTCTTCTTCCGCTTCATAGAATTCATCCAGCGGTTTCACTTCCGTCACCACTGGTGAACTATCATCATCAATTTCAGCAATGACTTCTTCAGCTTCTTTTTTCTGCTGCTCGCTCCTATACAGAATAACAGAGCGGTATTGGGTACCAATATCATTACCCTGACGATTAAGGGTGGTGGAATCGTGCGAGGCAAAAAAAGCTGTTAGTAGTTCCCGATAGCTGATCTGCTCCGGATTAAATTCCACGCGAATTACTTCAGCATGCCCACTTGTACCTGAGCTGACCTGCTGATAGGAAGGATCTTGTATATTGCCACCGGCATAGCCGGGCATAACAGATTCTACTCCCCTAAGCTGCGAGAACACCGCTTCCGTACACCAAAAACAGCCGCCTCCGAATACTGCAATTTCTGTTTGCTTACTCACGAATATACTGTACCTCGCTAACGGAACGGTTCAATAGCAGAAGCTACCTCTTCCGGGACCGCTCAGACTTGGCAATAAGCTCCTAAGGAGATGTACGGACAATATACCATCCAGGGCATCAGGTTCAGCCAGATATTCTCTAACCGTTACTGCCTTGCTTTGATTAACTACACCTTCTCACTAATCGCAAAACCCTGACGCAGAGATTCTTTCATCTCTTCCGACATCGGAGCAACAGAGCCCAGTTCTACCTCCGTAATCCAGCGATACTCTTGGTGTTCCTGACTCAGAGTAACTTCAGCAGGACCGACAAGCTCGCACAGGTAAGCGACTTCAATAATATGTCGCTCTTTCTTCTCGTTCATGTAGCTCATTACCGCATACGGCCGCAAAGCTCTGACATGCAGACCAGATTCTTCCTGAACTTCCCGGGTTACCCCTTCTTCGGGAGACTCACCCCAATCAAGCTTGCCGCCCACCTGCTCCCAGTAATCCGGGAGAATGTCATCCTCCTTTGAACGCAACGCTATTAATGCTTTGCCCTCGTGGAGAATAAAGGCGCTGGTGGCAGCTATCTGGTGTTTCATAGTTCGTTTTAGAGTAATCGCTTTTCAATCTTTGCTCCAGCGACCGCTTCCCGGTAAGCACAGTATTCGCAGGTGTTGCTGGCCGGTGGCAGACGATCAGTTGTAAGACACCTGTGCAACTGCTGGATTGTCTCCTTAATCCAGCTGTCGTCACCTCTGTATGGTAATAAGTGAATTTCAAAATCCAGCTTTGCATCAAACATGTCGTTATCAGATACCCCATTGCAGTACACAAAGTATCCGGTACTGGAAACCTTGAATCCGTTCTTGCGAAACAGCCACTGATACACTTCCATCTGGCGTTTGTATCCATCCTTCCATTTGTCGTCAAGGTTGATCTCTTTTTTCGTGCTGGTGGCTTTGTAGTCGACGATGATAAGTTCTCCATCGGGCCGCACCCACACATCATCAATGCCGCCGGAGATGATAAGATTCGTTTCTGTATCGTGATACATGATTCCCCGGCGTAGCGAATCTCTCCAGGCTTCCAGTTCCTCACATAAAAACGGAACAGCATTCAACCCGGCCTGAGTCATAATCGGATGCGATTTTTGCTTTTCCCGATAAATATCAAACTCACGCTTGAGTAGTTCGTCCACCGCAATATTCAAAGAAAACCGCGGCATTTCCGGCCGCTTAATACCGAGTCGCCGGTCAAGATACAGACACTTGGGACACTGCAGAAACAGATCAATTTTCGACCGACTAACCTTAAAGGGTTTACTACTGGTGGGGTTAAATAGATTTCGCTTTCGTTGAGCGGTATATGTCATAGAAAGATAGGCTACTGTGAATTAATCTTTGTCAGCGATACCCGACTATTTACTGCTTGACCTCTCTCCTTCCCTAGGGTACTACAAGGTTAGGATTTTGACCTTTGTTCGTACTCTAAAAAAACACGAAGGAGGTGGATCATGCAGCGCTTCGGCTGGGAGTCCCACCACCGCTCGCTGTTCCAAGATCGACGTCGGAACCTGCAGATCAGGAGGATGAGCACCGGAATGACGGAGATCGTTCTGCCCTGGGGCGTGGGCCTGAAGGCAAGCGACACGACTTATCTTCACCGGGGATACCAGGAATTTCCACAGGAGGACGCACACCTCAATCGGGGACTGGTCATCAACGAGTCTAATGACCTGCTGTTCGAACTCTTCCTGGACTTGCTGTGTGAGTGCCTCGCCGAAGACGTTGTGGATGTCACCCTCACGAGGTTCTACAAGGAGAACACAGGAGGGAGGCATTTCGTCGCCTGGGTTGACTCCACTGCTATTCACAGCTGTCTTTGTAAGTTCGAGGAGTTGCTGGTAGATGACGGAGCTCTCGACATTCTCATTGAGGGCACGCACCCCTCAGGAGAGCCACTCGAGTTGCAACTCAGCTCGCACAAGACAATCACAGTGGCGGGATCACAACAGCTCGTTGATCTCATGCAGAGCATTCTCCGTAACGAACAGCATGCCCTGCCTCGTTTTGAGAAACTTGAGACGTTGCAGGACATTCCTGAACACTACCACCTCACCGCTACCGGGCTGGAAGTCCAGTTCGAAGCTCTGTGCCTCGAACTCGGCGCCTGGTGCGTGGATTAGCTTTTCGACAGACGGTACCCTCCCCCGCCTGTTTTTCTTTTGTGAATGATAAAAAAGAGCCGGTCACTGTCAGATGACGTGAGCGGCTTGAATTGTATTTCGCTGCGCATCCTGCACAACGAGATAGTTTTCCAGGAAGTCCCAGCAGCGAATCAGCCCTCGTTCCGGCCACTCGCAGATGAGATGCTGGCCGGGATGAGGAATCTTCATTCCCTCTTCTCCGAACATCACCCCTTCCGGACTGCTGACCATTTTCCTTCCTCTGGAGACGTAGAAAATGATCCGCTCGTGTCCGATTCGTACGACGCCTCGTCCGCCATACATGTTGACGGACTCCACGACTCCTTCTTTCAAGCGATTCCGCATCGCAAGCTCTCCACCCGGGTATTGAACATCCTGTCCTGTATTGCTTATAGGATAAATTGTTTTAATTGTCAATAGTTTGACAAATGAAGAGAATACGAGCATGAAGATGCTAGATCTTTCAATTTCCCATACTCGAACCCTGCGAGGACAATACATGCCAACGCAACCGCTTTACACCCTCATCCTGGAGAAGTACGGGGCTGAACCAGGACGCCTGGAGAGGATTTCGTCCCACATAAGCCGAGCATTGGAAGGCCAGGGTGACCACACGCTCTGCGCCGATCCGGCCATGGACAGGCAAGAGACAGCGCTGTATCTGCTCATCAAAGAGGGCAGCGCCGACCCGGTCGCTCTACGTCTGACTACGGGTCGCCACTCCATCGGACGCGGTGTGGAAAACGACATTTTCCTGGCCAGTCCCTTCGTCTCCCGCACGCACGGTTTCCTGACTGTGCACGACAACGAAGAGATGACGTACGAGGATAACAGCCGCAACGGAACCTATGTGAACGGTTCTATGCTGCGGAACGAAACGGTAAAGATCAGCTCGGGTGACCTTCTACTGTTCGGCACTGTCATCTTCGTCCTTCCCCTTCGTCTGTAGCATCCCCTCCTGAAGTTTCTGGCTCCAACGGGGATTTTTTTATATCCAACCCTGCCCGCTCTCGTGCAGCTGATATTTCCTGCTCCGTCAGATCTTTTCCTGCTGCCCCGCTCGACATCAGACTGCGATTGCCGGAAACATGATCAAGTCCCAAGAGATGCCCAAACTCATGCGCTAAAGTGCGAAAATCCAGAGTAGAAGTATAGTCGGCAACGGATACAGCATTGGTGCCTCCATACGCTAGTCCATTAACACCTGCCAGGGTACGGGTGAGATATATATTAGCCACATCAGGATTGTATGAGTTGCTTTCTTCTATGAACCGGTGCGGCTGTAACTCAAATACCCGCAAGTCATCAGCCGTTGCCGGAATATGCTTCACTTCCTGAATATGAAAAGATATGTTCGCCTGTGACCAGATGTTATTAGCATTCTCTACTAAACGATAAACATCATCTTCCGTTCGAACAGAGCCAGTGGGACCGGACAGAATATGCACGACAACCGGTACAACTAGTTGTGAGGCCTCGACCTTACTAGGCAGAGCAGGCTGTTCAATGCCAGCCGGTGTTCGGCGTAAAAAGAAATGCTGGTAGACACCGGTGATATACAACAGTCCGGATATAATGATAAGAGCAACAAGGGCACGAGCTATGCGCTTCCATTTTGGTAGTGGCAGAATACGATCGTCTTCGTGTGATTCTCCTGGCAACGACATCTTCCTACCTTGCCAGCACTACGGGAATACGCAAACAGGTTCCTGGCATGAATCTGAAAATATTTCATGCACGAGGGAGTACTCGACAGAAGACCTCAAACGCGGTACGAAAGAGGAAGCACAAAGTTCTCTCCATTTCGGAAGGTGACGCATGCGCTACTTCATCGTTGCTCTTCTCTCAGCCCTGGTTGGCTGGAATCTTCGGACTCACAGGCAACAGGCACCGGTCTGGAGCGGGATGCCCGAGCCGTTTCTGCAAGGCAATAATTTGCCTAGGCCCATTCAAACCCACAAGGATGTCCGTTTCGTAGACGGGGCCTTCCAGTTCAATGCACTCTTTCTGCGGGGAGCGGAAGCCGATCGTCTGCCAGTCATCCAGATTCAGCTGTGGGATTCTCTTGTGTCCGTCGAGACAATCTACTACACCGCCGTGCCCTACACGACTGGCGTTGTTCTGAAGCTGAACTGCCTGCTCGAACTTCCCCTCACGCTGAGAAAGCACGAGGTGCTGAAGGTCGAACTACACCACCACGAAACAGGCCCCCGGACTGTAAAAATCTTTCCGGCGTGCCAGGAAGCAAACTACTTGGCGGGAATGCACATTCACGAATGAACATCCCGTCGCCGACTCTCGAGTCGGTTTTTCATATCTCTACGTTATCTTCCTGCCTGCCGGGTTATCCATAACGCCCCCAGGCCGGTAGCAGCCAGCTGCATTAGCGGGCTTACTCCCAATCCGAAGATAGTGGGCATCAGTGAACTGTACGACCACTGGTCGAACATAAACACTGCCTTGTACTCAATACAAATCGCCCACAGGATTGCGACTCCGGCAAAGTATGCATACTTCCGGGTATCCATCTGCATAAACCAATCGTGCTGACGCCATACAATGACACCGCCAAGAAAAATAATGGAAAGAATACCAGCGTCAATGATAGAAACGTAGGTTATAAGTTGCACAAAATCGCCGAATGTCACAGCCTGCATAGGCGCAGTATTATCGCTCAAGTCAGCGTAGAGATAAGCAGCGTGCCAGGACTCCCACACGAAGTTCAGTAAAAAGACAGTCACCGCAAAAAAAATGTATCTGGTTGTCAATCCGTTCATCCTTATTAAGTATACCAGCTGAACCATATTCGATTCAGCCAGCAGACCGTTTTCTCTTAAGAATGCACGCGCGGCTGGCGACGGCCTCCCGATCGGTTTGCCTGGCGACTGGGACTGTGTCCGCGGCGTCCCGGAGTGTATCCACCCCGACGAAACGGGCGACGGCCTCGCTCACGAAAACTCGCTTCAGCATCAGCAGCGTGCTGGTTCTGTAGGGCCGCACGGTGGGGCGGCAGTTCTGGCAAAGGAGAAACCTTTAAGGAGTCACGTACCATGCGTTCGAGAATACGAATCTTGCTGCGCTGGCTGGGTGTAATAAAGGAGATAGCGTGGCCAGTTTTGCCGGCACGGCCGGTTCGCCCTACCCGGTGCACATAGTCATCCAAATTATCCGGCAAGTCGAAGTTCACAACCAGTTCAATATTGGTTACATCGATCCCTCGAGAAGCAATATCGGTAGCCACCAACACGCGATACTTGCCCGCTTTAAACCCTTCAAGAGCGCGGCGGCGCTGAGCTAAAGAGAGGTTGGAATGAATTTCAGCAGCACTGTGATCCATATTGCGGATGGCCCGACACATCTTCTTGGCTCCATGTTTGGTACGAGAAAATACCAGAACTGTACCGGAATACTCTTTCAGCAATTTATCAAGCAATTGCAGCTTCTGATCTTGGCTGACAATGAAAAGTTCCTGATTAACCCGCTCTGATACAGTACCGGCTTGGGCAACCTCTACGCGCACAGGCAACTTCATGTATGCCTGAGCTAGGCTAACAATACCGCCCGGCATCGTTGCCGAGAACAACATCGTCTGTCGCTCACGTGGCACATGCTGTAAAATCTTTTTAATCTGCGGGGCAAAGCCCATATCAAGCATGCGGTCGGCTTCATCTAATACCACCACGCCTACATTATGCAGTTTGAGCCGTCCTTCTTGAATGTGATCATTCATGCGTCCCGGCGTTCCGACAATCACGTGCGGATTGGAGCGCAACTCAGCAATCTGGCGACCCATGGCAGCACCTCCAATGAGAAGGGTGCGGCGCAATCCGAAAGCATTGGCGAGCTTCTGCAACACCTCGTCAACCTGAGCAGCTAGTTCGCGCGTAGGTAGAATAATTAAACCCTGTTTCTTAGTGCGAGCGATATGCTCGATCATCGGCAGCACAAAAGCCAGCGTCTTACCGGTCCCCGTCTGGGCAATACCAATAACGTCTTTGCCTTCGAGGGCAATCGGAATAGCTTTGGCCTGGATAGGCGTAGGATTAATAAACTTCAGGTACGCCAGGCGCTCCTGCATCTTGGGACTGATCGCTAAATCAGTAAATCGTCCGTCCACAGTAGGGACATGTTGTGACATATGTGTTATGACCCGGGTCCTTTTAGGGTCATAAAATATGCCGTAAGGTCGAGTCCGTTAGCCGGGTTTTCAGCCACGGCATAGAAATCAATGTGATATGTATATCGTATAAACAAGGGCTTGTCAATATTCTAAGTCTACCGTGTTAGATAAACTTTAAAACTACACACTGTAAGATTTAAAACTTCACAACCGGT
>JBBDOX010000004.1:0-6513 GCA_040876835.1 Candidatus Anderseniibacteriota bacterium
GCTCTAATCAAGTAATCGCAAATGGCGATTATTTAGAAAGTTTGCTTCCTAATCTTGATTAACCCCAAGTTATCACACCAACAGGTGGGTGGATCGAGGGCTATTCCTTATTCGCGCAAGCGATCTCTATAAAATAGTTCCTTGTCTTAATTAACTCTTTACCCTGAGCAAATGCGTAGGGTGTAGCGAATGCCGTCTCAACGGCATGAGTCGAAGAGCTAATCCTTTGGTTTTTAGAAAAGAAAAACCACCTAGATTCGAAGTGAATCGAGATGGCCAAGTGTGAGGGTACGTTGAACCTTGAGCGAGTCGTTCTCTGTACTACTGAGCCATCGCTGGAACTGGAAGCTCCTTGCTTTCGCAGAACGTGGTCACAGCAGCATGGATCATCTTCGCCATGCGTCCGGTTTTGCCCAGCTTGCCAGGAAGTCGCACTTCCTGTTCGGCTTCGAGCTGTTGCCAGGTGACCCAGCGATGTTCTGAAGCTTCGGCAGTCGGTCGAGGTTCTCCGAACAGCTCACACGCTGCCACAAAGGCGAGGTCGTGTGGCTTTTCGGCTGAGCCCGTCTCCGGCTTGATGAGGGGGAATGGACCGCTGAATCCGTCGCCGATCATCTTGGAGTCGCAGCCTCCTGTCTCCTCAGTGATCTCTCGCTCGAGACACTGCTCGAAACTGGAATCACCGATTTGGAGCGTTCCGCCAGGCAGATCAACGATCTTTCCCGACCAGTCGTCCGGCAAACCGGCGGCTTGTCGCTGCCGTTCCTGATCCGTGCGGACGTTGACGAGAACCTCAACGTCTCCCTGACTGCCTTGCCGCGCGATGACGGCGAAGATACCAACTTTGCAAAGTGCAGGCTGAAAGGGTTGCGTCACTGGAGTGCTCCTGTAACAGAGGGACTGAGATGCTGTATCTTTATAGTAATGCTATATTATCGTATAAAAGTCAATAGCTCCCCTTAAAATAAACATGAATGGGGTTTTTAGCAGCATAATTAGCCACTTTTAGGTAACCTGTCGTAGTCTGGAAAAAGGTTCGAATCCTATCCACGAAGGAGCTCATAATGGAATATGATGGTAAAACGAACTTATGTTAAACCGGATTCATCATATAGCTATAATCTGTTCCGATTACCAGAAATCGAAACATTTCTACACAGAAACCCTGGGATTTCCCATCGTGAGAGAAGTGTATAGGGAGGAGAGGGATTCATATAAACTAGATCTAAAAGTTGGTGATACGTATCAGATCGAACTATTCTCATTTCCTAATCCTCCTAAAAGAATTGGGCGTCCAGAGGCTACTGGACTAAGACACCTGGCTTTTGAAGTAGATGATATCGATTCCGTAATAGAAACCCTCCAATCAAAGGGAGTAAACGTAGAAGATGTGCGAGTCGATGAATACACAGGAAAGAAATTTACTTTCTTTGCAGATCCCGATGATCTCCCGCTTGAGATTTACGAAGCATAGTTCATCTTCTTTAGTTCGAATGTAATTCACGAAGAAACTCGCCTAAACACATAAAAGAAAAGACCACCCGAGGAGAACCAGGGGTGATCATCGTTGTTGATCGAGCTTCTGTGCGCAAACTAAGCGGATTCCCTGATCCGCAGTTGCGACTGAAGTTCGATCAGTGTCGTCGGAACAAACGCGCTGCATGTTCGCTCGTAGCGCATCATGCAGCTAAAAGCGTTTTCGAAAAAGTACGGATCCAGGTGTTGCTGAGCGATCTCTTCTCGAAACGCCTCGTCCGTGACGACCCTGCATGGGAGAACGTGCAGATCTGTGGGGATGAGCGACAACCCTTCGATCAGATCCTCTTCGTATTCCATGTAGCCTCCCAGCAGCAGCCGGAGGTTGTCCTGCAGCGCCCCTTCCTTGCTGTCAGGAAGCGTGCCGTCGTCGCGGCGGTCTTGGTTCAGAACCAGCATCGAGTAGAAGCCGGTGTCGAGGACCATGAGGTCAACATCACCGACGTCCTCTGCCTTCTTGGCCACGCTGCCGAACAGCAGGACTTCGCAAATGACAGGATCGCAGGAATTGACGTCCGAATCCTCCGTTGCCAGTTTCAAGAAGGGCAGCCAGGCCAGAAGCGGAACCTCGTTCATGCTACGGTTTCTTAGCCGTTCTGCCCCCTCGATCAGCGCTCGTGCCGTTGCGGTGGCCTGCTCCAAGGCACTGGCATGCGAGTGGGTGCCGCCATCGAACATCATGTGCTCCTTTCTCGTTGTTGAAGTTACAACCCTACGCCACTATGAAAATTTAATAGCATAATATATTTAACGTGTCAATAGTGAAAAGTGGAAATTATCTACCAATGATGTCCCCGGAGAACAATAGCTAGCCACTTTGCGATATTCCGTAGTAGTTTGAGAAGAGGTTCGAATCCCTATCTCCATAGAGCACAGGATTGCAACTTTGTCCTTTCCAGAGGGAGTTCACATGTGGACGACAAAAGAGGTTGAGCGAGCGCTTAGTGCCAGGGGTGAATTCCCTGTCACGCTTCCAGACTTCATGCACTTGTACTCCACACAGCGAGAGTTCTTCTTCCAGCTCGCATGTGTTGGTGTTCGCCCTAGTGCTCCGAAGTGGATGCGAGAAGCAGCTATCATGGCTGCCTACTTGCGAGCCCTGGCCTTCGCCTTTGACATTCAGGGCAGTGGTACTACAGGAATCGTCTCCACATGCCTCGATAACGTGCCCCCGCTGTCTTTCACGGGGGTAGAGGTAGAGAAGGTGCGGACATTCATGCGTTCTCTGTGTGGGTTTCCCACCACGCTTGATGGCCAAGAGCAGTCCCATGAGAAAATGGCCGGACAGGAAGTGACTGAGGCGCATGTGACTTTTCACCTGGGCGCCCGCACACGTCATACCTGGGAAGATAAGCAAGAGACCTACGTGGTCCGGAAGCGGAACTTGTCTGCGCCCTAATACAACCGATGCCCCGGAATGCATCGGTATTTTTTGTAAAATGTTCTCATACAATTTAAGCTGTAGAAAAATGTCCTCAATTATTGACCACAAACTACTTAAGCAGGTTCTCGACTGGGCATACTCAGCTCATCAGGAACACAACACACGCGACGACGTACGTGCATATGCTCAAACACCATATATCGCTCACCCCATTTGGGCAGCGTTCATGCTCCTCAATGACACGCGCTTGCCCTTCAAAGACCGAGAGATCGGCTACCAGGCCCTATTACTGCACGACGTACTGGAAGACACCAGTAAAGGCTTACCCGACTTTGTAAGCGATGAAGTAAAAAGAGCAGTGGAAGAAATGACACATACCAACTGGAAAGAAGAACAAAATATAGCGTCTAAAAGCGATTTCATTAAACTCCTCAAACTATGTGACAAGATGGCCACGATGTACGACGAGAATATGAAACCTGACCCGAAGAAGAGACGAGAGTGGCTACAACTGCTAGAAGCACTGGCTACTGGTGTTGAGAAAACGTACGGCAACACGCGAGTGGTCGTCACCGCGAGAGCTATTTTGGCTAATACGGATTGGTAAAGACCTGCTCTTCCTTTTACGAAAAGTGATTAACAACGTCGAGAGGATACCTCTTTCGAGCCATATAGTCTTTGATGGAGGGAAGCATATCAGGATGGCGTATCTTTCCGCGCCGGTTCATGTCTTCAATCTCCGCAGACGTAAACCATCCCGTAGCAGCAATTTCACTTGAATGTCCAGATCCTTCTCCTGATATGGTTCCGGTATATATAACTTTAAAGTTGTGTCCCAGACCGCATTCTGCGTTACGAGCTTCTGGTTTTACTCGAGAATATATGCCGATAATATGCTCTGGATTAAAATCGTATCCGGTTTCTTCCTTTACCTCACGAATTGCTCCCTTTACGGGGTCTTCTCCCACATCCAACCATCCTGCTGGATGATTCCATTTCCCAGCTGATTCCCCCCGAGCTTCCTGCACAAGTAAAAACTTACCTTCCTTTTCAATTAGGGCCCCAACAGCAACGTATACTTGGGTAAACACTCGCTCTGCCATAGCCTCCTTTATACTCCACCCATACCGAAAGAAACAGCTATATTTTCCCTTTCAAATATGCCCGACGTCGAGACTCGGGGAATTTTTCAATTGCATATCGAAGCATTGTACGAGGCATGCTTTTACAGTGACGCTTCAAAAACACCTCTGCAACAGCCCTATCTCGATTCGCAACTTCCCGCAGCATCCAACCGACTGCTTTATGGATCAGGTCGTGCTCATGTGAAAGGAGGGTTTCAGCAAGTTTGAGCGTATCGGAGAAGTCATTCTGTCGGATAAAAGCATAGGTAGCTATAATCGCTACGCGTTGACGCCACAGATCCTTTGATCGAGCCAGCTTGTACAATACCGAGCGTGATCGGCTCATTAAGTATGCGCCCAATATAGGATAAGCTGAGGTGTCGACCAGGTCCCAGTTATTCACGTAGTCGAGGTTTCCAAGATAGAGATCAACGATACGCTTGCGTTCTTTCTCATCAGCCTTGCTAAACTGCAAGTCAAGAATAATGAGGGCCGTATACCGATGTTCATGAATAGGGCTATGGAGAAGCTTTAGAATATGTGTTTGGGACAATTCCTTAAACTGCTTAGCCACAGATCGCATCTGCGGCACGGGAACGCCAATAAACACATCCCCTTCGCCATATTCTCCCGGGCCGCTTTTAAAGTATCGGGCAACAAACTCTGCCTTCTTTGGATTAGCATGAGCCTTTAAAGCTTGTTGAGCATCAGTAGCGCGCATGGCCATGGATTAGTCATAGCTCATGTTTAAAAGAAAAACCACCTCAAAAAGTGGTTTGTGGGGACCGCGTGGCCATCAGAGTCCAAGTTCCCCTAGTATCTCGGCACCAAGTTTCCAGACGGTGTCTTGGCAGCCACACTGCGGGCACATGCGAGTGGGAGCAAGGACAGTTGGGGGAGCATCTTCTACCCGTTGCAGAAAGTCTCCAAACAACTTGGTGCTACAAAGCGGACAGACAATACTCCATGCCGTGACTTCGCTTGCCAGAATGAACTCAACAGAGGGACGCTCACAATCATCCATGACACAGCGCCAGTATTCGTCGATCTCAGGGTCAGGCATCCCCGCCCTTTGAAAGTATCCTCCGTTTGCGATTCCACAGGCGGGACAGCGTCCGACCCACAGTACCGTCTCTTCAGGATCTGGCAGATGCACCTGCTCCAGACTTTCTCCGCCGCCTCCACACAAGGGGCATCCAGGGTCAGCATCCTTGTATCCGTTCGCTGGCTTCACCCACTGACCAGGAGCAATTTGCTCCATAGTACAAACACAACGAGCTTTCATGGCACTCTCCCAAAAAGATCAGCTTGCGCGTAATCGGCGCCCCTGTGATTGTGCCAGAGATACTTCTTTATCAAAACTCACTACAGTTTTTTGTTCTGTATGATAGGGTGAGGATATGCCAGAAAACACTGCAGCGATCGTAGACTTTCTGTTTGAAGTAGGGATTCTCGCCCAAACTCCGCGTAGCGGTTTTGCATACCTTGGTGTGGCTCCTGACCATCAATCAGTGTCGGAGCACATTCTGCGAACAGTGTACATTGGATACACGCTGGCCAAGATGGAAAAGGTGGATACTGCCAAAGTGATTCAAATGTGTCTATTCCATGATCTCGGAGAAGCACGTACAAGTGATCTTTCGTGGCTGCAGCAGAAATATGATACTGCCGATGAATCACGCGCAGTAGACGACGCTACCAAACATTTACCGTTTGGGGCAGATATTCGAGAACTATACAAAGAATATGAAGAGAGGGAGAGCAAGGAATCCATTGTGGCCAAAGACGCCGACAGCCTGGAATTATTACTTTCCTTGCGAGAGTTAGCAGATAGTGGAAACAGAAAAGGAGAGTCTTGGATTCCCTCGCTCCTGCAACGCATTAAAACTAAATCCGGTAAGAAGCTATCACAAAAGATCCTCAAGACTCCCTCTGATAACTGGTGGTTTGGAAATAAAAATGATGACTGGTGGTTAAATCGAAACAAGAAGAGTCCTCATGCAAAATAATCTTGCACAAAAACATTGCGTGCCATGTCAGGGTGGTGTACCTCCTTTGAGCGGAAAAGAACTACAGCAGTATATTCAGCAACTTCCTGGTGACTGGGAGCTGGAAGACGACAAAAAACTGGTAAAAACCTATACCCTAGCAGGCTTTCGGGCGAATATTACATTTGTGAACCAGATAGCGGATATAGCGGAAGAAGAAGACCATCATCCAAACCTGAATATTAACTACAATAGGCTCAAAGTAGAGCTTTGGACGCATAAAATAAGGGGATTACACGAAAATGACTTTATCTTAGCCAGTAAGATCGAAAACCTGCATAAAGAGCTAAAATAAGGCAAAAAGAGGGCCCTTGACGGGGTTCCCTAAATATTGCTTGACATAAATAGCCATTCGTGCTAGAGTAGCGGGTTTTCAAGTCTACCTATAAAGGTAGGCTTTTTTGTTACCCAAAAAACGGGT
>JBBDOX010000005.1:0-33958 GCA_040876835.1 Candidatus Anderseniibacteriota bacterium
CGGTGTGGTTTGGGAAGAACGTGGTAGTAGCCATACCACAGCAAATACGCAGTCATTAACTTCACCAACACTGGTAAACTCCGGCTGGGGGGGGGCAGCGTTCAAGGAGTGTCGCGAATTCAATTGAGCCATAGGTTTGAGGATATTATTTCATTAGAAAATCTCCTGCTGGCGTGGGGTGAGTTTAGCAAAGGAAAGCGTGGCCGCAAAGACGTGCAGGAATTGGAACTGCGTCTCATGGAAAATCTTATATCTCTCCATGAGGATCTCGTCCAAAAAGTATATCAACATTCTTCCTATCAGGCTTTTAACATTTCTGACCCCAAACCGCGTCGCATTCATAAAGCCAATGTACGAGATCGTGTATTACACCACGCGATATATCGAAAACTATACCCCTTTTTCGATCGTACATTTATTGCGGACTCATATTCCTGCCGTGTTGGAAAGGGGACTCATAAAGCGCTTGAGCAATTTCAATTCTTTGGTAGGAAAGTTAGTAGAAACAATACACGTACATGCTGGGTATTAAAGTGCGATGTTAAGAAGTTCTTTGCTAGTATCGATCAGTATATTCTTTCGTATATTCTTGAAATGTATATTCCTCAACCAGACACTCTCTGGTTGCTCCGGCGTATCATATGTAGTTTCAATTCGACCGAAACAGGCAAAGGATTGCCGCTGGGCAACCTTACCTCGCAACTGCTGGTCAACGTGTACATGAATGAGTTTGACCAGTATGTAAAACACACACTCAAAGCAGCACACTACATTCGCTACGCTGATGACTTTGTGTTGTTATCGGAAGATAAGGATTGGCTTACTGAGCAAATTCCACTGATAAGCAGCTTTCTTTGCGACGTTCTTAGCCTCTCGCTTCATCCGGACAAGGTGTATATCAAGACATTAGCTTCTGGTGTAGATTTTCTTGGTTGGATTCACTTCCCGCATCATCGTGTGCTCCGGACGGCAACAGCGCGTCGGATGAAGAGGCGAGTACAAGAAAGCTCTGCCCCCGCAACAATTCAGTCGTATCGGGGATTGTTACAACACGGCAATGCCCATAGGCTCACAGAGGATCTATTGGGCGTTGATATACTTTGAGGGTAAAGGTCTTATGGGGCTGTTCCTTCGTGATATGCCAATCACGTTCGCTGAAAGGAGGGAAAAAGGTAACCGCCTTCTCACTTGTATGGGGAGCGTATGGATCGTGAAGATACGACAAATACATCGTATCTACCTCCGGCAACTCAAGCGCTTGTTCATATATCTGCGCGCCACCAATGATGAAGATATCTTTTTGGTAAGCCTTGGCCGCTTCTAATGCTTGTTCAAGTGACGGGTACACTTCAGTGCCTGGAATAGAAGAAACCGTACGGCTTACAACAATATTAATCCGATCCGGCAAGGGTTTACCGATACTTTCAAACGTCTTTCGGCCCATAACAACAACGTTTCCTGTAGTGAGTTCACGAAAGAGTTTTCTTTCCTCCGGAATATCCCAGGGAATCGTGTTGTTGTGTCCGATGACTCCGTCTTTATCGAGTGCGGCAATAATACTTGCCATACTCTCCCGTTATTTCACCGCCATCTTTTCCAGCTCAGCGAGCTTGGCTTGAATCTTCTCTTCCTGTCCGCGACGAGCAAAGTCGTAGTTTTCGAGGTTCACGTGCATGTGTTCGGTAATGAGCGGAAACGTGTTTTGTAGCAGCTTGAACTTCATTTGTTCTATGACGCGGTAATCGGGGTGTCCTTCAGGAATAGTACGCAGCTCCATCTCCCAGAAACATTCACGTAAGTTCTTCCACTGCTGGAACTGGACCCGGTAAGCCATCGGGATGGCATACTGGGCGCTATATACATCGTGCTGCTCAATCTTTTTGAATACCCTTGCCGCTTTATCAATAGCGGATGTGAATTCTTCAGCCAGTCCGGCATCTTGTATTTCTGGTGGTAGGTCGTAGCCGTGAGTGGTGGTAAATAGCTGGCGCTGTTGGGTTAGCATGCGGTGACGGTGTAAATCCCGCCAGGCACCAATGTTCATCGCCAGTTCAAAGCGGACATAGGTATTTTCAAAAGCTCGTCCGACTTTCTGCCAGCGCTGATCACGACCCGATAGATACGTAGCGATTGCCTGACGCTTGGCTTTGGTGCTCATTTTAGCCACGGCTGCGAGAGCTTCATTCCATGATGCGTGGTTGCCGTCAGCGGTGTACAGTATGCCGGCAATTACTTTGTCTTCTCCGCTCTTGTCATACTCAACCAGCTCAACATTTGGTGCATCAAACTGTTTGCCTGCCCGCGATGTATCTGACAATACTTTTTCGGCAATCGGTGCCATGCGAGTGCTGCGTCCAGCTAGATACTCCTGATATGAGTCAGCAATATGCTTTCGCTCCTCGTCTTTGACGCGACGCAGGAATGAAGGCGTAACGGAGTAGAGCTCCTCATACGTTTGTTCTCCGGCCCAGCGAACTTCACCTAGGGGATGCTTAAGCGATCGGGTCACGGCATATTCAAACGCCTGACCGTTGCCGAAGAAAGCGACTTGCGAGAGAGTTGATACCGGTAATAGTCCGCGCAAAGTATCAAAGGCCTTCTTCTCAACTACACCCGGCTTTTCTTCCGGGAATTTTTCTGCCAGCCAGGCTTCCAGTTTCGGACGGAGGGCCACATATGTATCAAACAGCATATCCATTGCCTGTCTGTACTCCTTTTCCAGTTTCCAATTCTTGAGATTTGGATCGGTATAGTATTTGTACTGTCCTTTTATCTTGTCGGAGTAATCAACATAGCGTGTAGATTTTTCCAAAGGTGCCAGACCAATACGTTGATCTTCAAAGTGTTTTATTGCCAGCTGCGACAAACTGGAAAAGACTACGTGCATCCCGGCCATCTGGGCGATAGAGTCATCGCCGTACTGGGCCAGCCATTTGCTGTAAAAGGAGCGGGCTCGGGGATTTGAGAAAATATCCTGGATCGGATGCTTATGCAAAAATTCAATCAATTCATTTAAATCCGCCCCGTATTCTTCCGCTTCTTTATCATCCTTAGCGTCAAGAAACGGATTAATGTATTCGTTCAAAAAAATCTTCCGTAAGTCATCAGCCGCGCGACTGGTGCGTGAGCACAAGGCTCCTACGACCTCTGGAGAAAAGATTAACGGAACGTAGACTGACTTTTCCAGGTTGGTGAAAAAGGGTCGAAGGCGATATGCCTCATCGGTTGAGTACTCGTCTTTTTGAAAGGGCGGTTCGAACGCCTCAATTGAAGGTGTTTTCATGTATTTCAGCATCGCATAGGAGGGGAGGGAATGGAACTTGACAAAGCGGCATCGTATGTGTCATAAAAGGTATCGGTTCATTCCACATACCATCCCGCAAGGGACGCCAGGCAGGCGAGTCATGCCTATTACAACGGGAGGTCATGATGACCAAGAGAGGAATTGCGCTCGTTTCATTCCTGCTGGTGGGACTCCTGTTCGTCTTTTACCTGATCGGTGAGGGGAGCAAGGATCGTCATCGGCTTGTCGAAACAGTTTCCATCTCGGTGCAGCCCTCTTCCGCTGAAATCATCGGTCTTTCACAGAGCCTGGAAGTGGAGGAGTGGCTGCTGGATCGCGACGTGACGGAAGTTACCATTCGCGATCAAAAAGACTCTCTTCGCTTTCAGTATCCGACAGGAGCACTGAAGGTCAGTCTGTCTGCTGACGACACGGAAGTTTTTCTGCAGATCGCTGACCAGCGTTACGAGCTCCTGCGGGTTTACTATCCGGAAGGGGCGAGCTGGATCCTGTTTCAGACAAGGCCCTGTACTCGCAAGCTGGCCGGGGATGTGACGGGCCAGGACCTTCAGGAGCTGATCAATGCGATGGTGGAGCTGGTGGAATAGTTGAGTGGGTCGGTGCGCATCGTGCGAGCCGGCTCTTTTCTTTTTTGGATACTTTCTTCAGTATATGAGCGTGACTCATGCACGGCAGGAAATTGAATATTTGTACGGGCTTGAGCGCTTTGGTATTAAGCTTGGGCTTGATGTGATGCACGAGTTAATGGAGGTGCTTGATCACCCGGAGCATAAATTCAAAAGCGTACACATAACCGGGACGACGGGAAAGGGAAGTACAGCTAGTTTTCTGGCCAGCATCTTGCACGCCGCCGGATACAAAGTTGGGCTCTACACCAGCCCCCATTTATTTACTTTTAACGAGCGAGTCAGAATTAACGGTCAGCCCATTCCCGACGAAAAGCTCCTGGAGCTAATTTCTGATATCCGCACCAGAGCAGAAGCCAAAGGAGTCCAGCAGACGTTTTTTGAATTCACGACTGCTCTTGCCTATCAATACTTCGCTCAGGAAAAAGTAGACATCGCTATCGTGGAAGTCGGCTTCGGCGGTAGGCTCGATGCTACGAATGTTATTACCCCGCTTCTTTCAATCATTACAAACGTTGGCTTAGATCACACAGATATATTAGGAAGTACCAAAGAGGAAATCGCACGCGACAAAGCGGGGATTATAAAACCAAACGTGCCGGTAGTTACACATGAACAGGAAAAAAATATTCTGGCAGTACTGAGTGAAGATGCAGCTAAAAAGAATGCAGCGATCCATCAGGTCAAGGATATAATCACTGGTACCCAGACCTCGGGGTCACTAGAAGGACAGACAATAGAGGTGCGCAAAAAGGACGAAGTCTTTACGGTTGAAACAACACTATTGGGAGCGCATCAGATTGGTAATATATGTACAGCCCTGGTAGCGGCACAGCTGCTGGGAGAGCAGGGATTTAATATCAGTACCCAGGCAATGCAGGCAGGAGTTAAAGCCAATCGTTGGAAGGGTCGCATGGAAATCGTATCACGCAAGCCTTTGATTATTATAGATGGTGCCCATAACCAGCCGGGCATGGAAGCCCTGGCAGCCTTTGTGAAGGATCTTCCAAATCGTCGTGTCCTGGTGCTGGCTTTTAAACAAGGCAAAGATCCGCTGCAGGTAGTAGGCTCCCTGGCTTACCTCTTTGATCGTATTATTATTACCAAGGGGTTATATGAGCCGCTCGCTACCGATGTTGTCGCTCAAAGTCTCACCCCTCTGTCTATTCCGTTGGAAGAAATTCCGAATGTCACTGATGCAGTCAGGCGGGCGCAGGAGTTAGCTGGTAGTGACGGTACGGTTGTAATCACGGGATCACTCTATATGATCTCCGATGCCCTGAAAGCTTTTCCTTCTATATAGCTAACAGTGCTACAATCTAAAGGATGTTAGATGTGATCGTACAAACCTTCTGGTTATTCCTTCCGGCCGGGGTGGCTAATATGGCACCGGTTATATTCAAGTGGGTTCCGCTACTTGATTACCCGATGGACGGAGGGCGCAAGTGGCGAGGCAAACGCATTCTGGGAAATCACAAAACCTGGCGGGGGTTTTCATTAGGGATAATAGCGGCTACCGGCACCGTAGCTCTCCAGCAGCTGTTTGCTGACACGTTCATAAACATCTCTCCGTTTGACTACAGTACGGTCAATGTTTGGGCTCTGGGGTTTGCCCTGGGGTTCGGAGCAATGGCGGGAGATGCTGTCGAAAGTTTTGTGAAACGACGGCAGAACATTGCCCCCGGAAAACCCTGGGTGCCCTGGGATCAGATTGACTGGATTGTCGGAGCTGTTTTGATGGTGCTGTTTGCGGTCAATCTGACGCTCGGGGTAGCCGTGTTGGCCGTAGTTATGTTTGGACTACTACATCCTTTAATTAATCTGCTTGGCTACGAGCTCGCGATTAAAAAGAATAAGTTTTAGGACGGTTCTTGTCGGACCTCCCGCCTTTGCCATATACTGCCGGTATGAATATTCGCGAGATTGTAGAAGTAGTTGATAAAAAGATCATTAACACCTGCATACGGTGCAACGGAATATTTGCCCGTGTCGCTTTGTTCGTCGTTTTCTTCTGGTTCGGGATTCTGAAAGTCGTAACCGAAAGTCCGGCTAACCCACTGGTTGACTCTCTGCTGCAGCGGACACTTCCCTTTTTTACCTTCGAAGAATTTATTGTCTGGTTTGGGTTGTTTGAAGTACTAATCGGAATCATTTTCTTAATTCCCAAGTGGGAACGATTTGCGTTATTACTTCTAGCAGTTCATATGATTACCACATTTGGGCCAATTGTGATGCTGCCCGAAATGGTCTGGAGCGCACCGTTTGTTCCTACCCTGGAAGGGCAATACATTGTTAAAAACCTTATCATTATCGCTCTGGCGATTGGCATTGTTGCCAACTTGCGGCCAATGACGCACAGCCATCGTCTTGAAGAAGCTGAAGGACCGGAAACTGCAGCATAGGGCACTGGTGTTTGAAGGATGTGACAGCAAAAGCTTGAGGTAGGGCTGTTGTGCTGGCAGGCTTACGATATGAACCAAAGTTATGCTATACCCAAGCTGCTGTCTTTACCCCTGACGCATTCTCTCCTTGCCGCCCTGCTGATTATTGAAATTCTCGGGGCAGCGAAACTGTTGCCGATTTCTGAAAAACCGATCTGGTTGGGGGTGCTAGCGACAAACATTGGAGCCTGGGCGTTTATTGGGCTGGTACGTTGGCGTCAGTACCAGGCGCGGGATGTGTGGCTGACGTCCTGGGCGGCCGGGCTGATTGTTGCGTTAGTCTACTTTGATGCCTGGGGCAATATGCTGGACATATATGATCAGCATCGGTGGTTTGATGTCGCCGTACATACCTCGAGCGGATTCGTAGGCACAGCCGTTATGTGGCAGATCCTACATGCTTTTGGTCAGCATTATGAGTTGGGAATGCCGCTGTGGGTATATGGTCTCTTTGCTCTGTTTGCACTTACGTTTGCCGGCGTGCTGGTAGAATTACTCGAGTGGGGAGCAGATAGGGTGTACGGCATTCAATACTGGCTGGGAAATCAAATTGATACCGTCGGGGATTTGACAGCCAATATTGCGGGCGGACTCGTTGCTATCGCAGGAGTGTATGGCTATTGGTGGCTGCGGGCGAGGCTTCAGAAAGCGGATAGTTAGTGACCCTGCTGTTTGAGATACGATAGGGCGCCGATCAGACCGCCGGATTCTCCCAGAGTAGCCAGCTCCAGCGCAGGAAGCTCAGGATAAATAGTTACAGTCTCGCGCAAATACTGCCGGACTTTAGCGATATCAATACTTTTCATAACGGAGCCTCCGAGGACGACAATGTTCGGCGACCAGAACACCAGAACGTTATTAATCCCTACGGCTAGATGATAGGCTGCTTTGTCCCAAAGCTGCTGGTCAGTAACTTCTTCGGCATTTTTTCCATTTTGCTTTTTTATACCCGCTCCGGAGATAATGGCCTCCAGATGTCCTTTGCCGCCGCAGCCGCACATGGGTCCTTCAATATTAATAATCTGGTGTCCGGGCTCAAAGCCAAGAGCGTTAGCGCTTGGCCTCCCGCCTTCAATACGTGAGCCGCCCACTCCGGTGCTGATGGTCAGGTATACGACAATGTTGTGTCCCTGCCCGGTGCCCTGACTGGCTTCGCCCATGCCGATCATGACTGTGTCATTTTCGAGCAAAACAGGAGCGTTAAATTCCTGCTCCAGACGTTTCTTAAACGGCTTACCCTGCCAGTCGGGCATATTGGGGGCGGTTACGATAACGCTTTTATCAGGATTAAGCGGTCCCGGTACACCGCCGGCAATGGCAGTAACGGGCTGTCCGTCAGTGAGCTCCCGGGCCGTTTCAATGAAATGGTTCATACTGTCTTCGAAGTTTTCCGGAACTGTGCGGCATATTTTGGGCTCACTGATTGTCTGCCCGTCCTGCGATACAGCAATGCGCATATTAGTGCCGCCAATGTCGAATACGAGATACATATACGGGGCAATAGTAGCGTGCTAGCATTAAATTGTGAAGCAGGTATTTACTCTCGCGATTGTCCGCAAGGAAAATAAAGTATTACTGGCCCGCAAGATGAAAAAGATCGGAGCAGGGTATTGGAACGGATTCGGCGGAAAGGTAGAAGTAGGAGAAAGTATTGCCGCAGCTGCGGTCCGAGAATGCACCGAAGAGATAGGGATTAATCCACTGAAAGCTATTTTACGGGGAGTCTTAACTTTTGATTACACTCGAACCGACCTGGGCGGAATACATGAAGTTCACGTATTTGAGATCCCCGAGTTTACCGGCGTGCCAACTGGCACTGATGAAATGAGTGATCCGACGTGGTTTGCTGCGGCCGATATCCCATATGAAGAGATGTGGGAAGATGATAAGTACTGGTTGCCGCTGCTGTTGGCTGATAAATATTTTGAGGGAGATTGTGTATTCGATTCAAATAAAAGCCTTGTAAAGCAAAATATTAGAGAGATAGAAAAGGCAGTAGCGCCCTTGACATAATATATACAATCGTATATAAAGCTAGGTCCCATTGGGGATGGTATATCGAGGTGTTCTCGATATATTTGTTTCACTCGGTCTGCAACAAAAGGAGCGCAGACATGAGAAGCAGGTTCGTCTTGGTGCTGGCTTGTGCGTTCGCAATCCCCCCCATCGCCCACGGCGAGGCCCCGGAGAAGTTCGCGGAAGGGCACTCGTCGGCGAAGGAGATGACGGCGGTCGTCATCAAGGCCAACAACCCGCTCGCGGCCAGAAAGATCGCGGAGGCTCTCGACATGGCCTACGTGGGCCTTCCCATCTCGGTCACGATCGAGCGGGAAGACCAGACGGCAGGGAAGAAGAACGGCCTGTCGGAGGATACCCAAACCTCCCAGATCGTTCTCTCGGTTCTGCAGTACGCGGTCAAGGAGAACTTCGACCGCGATTGCGACTACCTCCCTCGTCTGCCGATCGGTGACGACGAGGAGGGGGAGAAGCAAGTGAGCAGGGAAAACACGAAGCTGGCGGACCTGGAACGGTATTACCGGCTCCAGCCCGCTCAGAACGCCAGTTCCATCGAACGGTGGTGGGAACTGGCCTGGAAGCAGGCTGAGTTCACTTCCCGTTCATCAACGCTGACTGGCGAACAGTTCGAGTTCGAGACGAAGAACGCCGAGTAACGAGTTCCACTCGGCCCTTCGTTTCCCGCCCGGGAGTCCAAAAGACTTCCGGGCGCTTTCTTTATTAATGCCCGTTTACTTTTCCGCTTACGTCTTCTTTGCGGGGATGAATCCAGCCGCGTAGCAGCATGGCATCCTGAAGTCTTCCAATAGCTAGGCGGTAGGCTGCTTCTCGCATGGTGCAGAGATTTTCTTCTTGCTGCTGAAGCACTTCTTGTACAGCAATACGCATTTTTCGTTCCAGTTTGGTATTTACTTCTTCTTCTGACCAGTACAGATTCTGCAGATTCTGCGTCCATTCGTAATAGCTGACCGTGACTCCGCCGGCGTTGGCTAGGATGTCTGGAATGACGGCGATATTCTTCTCCTGCAGTATGTTGTCAGCCTCGGCAGTGGTCGGACCATTGGCCATTTCCAGAATAATACTGGCTTTAATATTATTAGCGTTATCTTCCGTGATCTGGTTTTCGACCGCGGCGGGTACAAGAATATCAACTTCAAGCTCCAAGAGTTCTTTATTGGAAATTGGCTCGCAGGAAGACATGTCATCTTCCACGTCAGTGACAGATTTTTTCGGGTAACAGATATTCTTTTCAAGTTTGCCGCCAGCTGTCACTGATTGAATCATCGCCTGCACGTTGCAACCGTCTTTGTAGAAGAGGCCACCCTCAGAGTCAGACACGGCTACGACTTTAAAGCCAGCCTCATCAGCGAATTTGGCAAAGTATGAACCCACATTACCAAATCCCTGGACGGCTACGGTCATATCTTTAGGATCTTTTCCTTTTGCTTTCAGGTACTCCAGTAACACGATGACGCCGCCTCGCCCCGTAGCTTCTTCTCGTCCCTGGCTTCCTCCTAGCGTTAAGGGTTTACCTGTAAAGGCGGCCTCGGCGTGGCCGTCGCCGCCGTTAAGGCGCATGTATTCATCAGCAAACCAAGCCATGATCTGGGAATTGGTATTTACATCGGGAGCAGGAATATCAACTGTAGGCCCAATGGTTGAACCCAGCCGTTCCACAAACAGGCGAGATAGCCGCTGGAGTTCTCTGTCAGTGAGCGAATACGGATCAACCGTAACGCCACCTTTGGCGCCACCGTAAGGAATATCCATCACTGCGGTCTTCAGGCTCATCCAGGCCGCCAGGGCTTTTATCTCATTCAGATCAACGTTGGGATGAAACCGTACCCCGCCTTTATATGGTCCGCGAGCATTGTTGTGCTGGACGCGATAACCGTGAAAGATTTCGATTGTCCCGTCATCTTTTTCCACAGGCAGCTCTACTTCCACCACGCGCTGGGGGACAGACAGATATTTAACGATATCTCTGTGCGCATTCATCTGCCCTGCTACTTTCTGGAGCGTGGCAATAAAGTTATGGAGGGTATTTAGGGATTTCATAGGATTACTTAACAATACCAAAATATTTAAACTTAAGCTATTGCTTAATCGTTTAACCTTTAATATACTGGAAGGATAACATATGTTAAGCAAGGAAGAAGTAAAGAAGATCAAGGATGTGCACATGGCTGAAGGCAGCAAACTGCCGCGCATCTTCAGTGTTTTAGGTGATGCTAACCGCTGGCATATCTTTACGCTGTTAATCGAATATAATGATTTGTGTGTAACTGATCTGGCCAATGTGCTGGGGGTGTCGGTGCCAGCCGTCAGCCAGCAGCTGCGCATGATGGAGATGAGCGGTCTGATTATAAAAGAGCGCGAAGGGCAAAAGATTTGCTATCAGGTTAGCAAGCAGGACCCAGCTACCCGCGTTATTATTCGCCTAGTTAAGGCATTTAAGCGATCGAGTATTCAATAATAATTAATATATTAACGACTATGAAGAACGTTCTCATTTATTCAACTCCTAGCTGTGGCTGGTGTGCTCGTGCTAAAACATACTTTACGGAAAATAACGTGCAGTATATGGAAAAGAATGTAGCCGCTGACGAAGCAGCTCGCAGTGAAATGCTGGAGAAGTCCGGGCAGATGGGCGTGCCGGTGATTGATATCGACGGCCAGATTGTGATCGGATTCAACCAACCAAAATTAGCTGAACTGCTGGGGTTATAAAATATCATGAAGCAAGATTTACCACTCTCGATCGTGTTGCTGCTGGGAACTGTCCGAAGAGGACGTCGCAGTGAAGCGGTTGCTGCTTGGTTGAAAGAGAAGATTAATCAGCGGGAGGATATGAATCTGACGGTGTTTGATCCGTTAGATATGAATCTGCCGATGGACCATGAGGGGGAGGATCTAAAGGAGCAAAATCCGGGGTTTAAAACAGCTGTGGAAAACATGGATGCACTCATTATTGTGTCGCCTGAATACAATCACAGTTATCCGGGCAGTCTAAAACGCGCCCTTGATATTTTGTTTCCGGAGTATGCTCGCAAGGCGGTAGGACTGGTGAGTGTGTCCAAGGGGAATTTCGGAGGCGTACGAATGCTGGAGCATCTACACGCGCTCGTGCATGCATTGGGGCTGATTGAATCAAAAACCGATTTGATGGTTCCTAACATTATCAACTTTCGTGATGAAGAAGGAGTGCTGCACCCCACTGAGGATATGAATGAACGCCTGGAAACCTTTTTGAACGAAGTAACGTGGCTGGCCTCATCCCTGCGCTGGGGCCGTCAAAATATATAGCTATGACTCTGAAAGAAATTTTTAGAGTAACCGGTATCCCAGTTGTTATAGCCTCCTTGTGTTGCCTGACACCAGTTATTCTGGTGCTCTTCGGATTAAGTACGGTGGCTTTTGCCGCGTCCTTAGCTGATGTTTTCTACGGTCAGTATAAATGGGCATTCCGGGGTGTAGGATTGGTGCTCGTACTGTTTTCTTTCATTTTCTACCTACGTCGCAGCAAGGGGATATGTACGATTGATGAGGCGAAAAAGCGCCGCCAAGAGATTATTAACTTAGCTTTCATTACTCTCTCAGCTGCCGTTATTGGATATGTAGTATTTCTGTACGTTGTCGTCGAGCTGCTGGGGATTTGGCTGAAGATATGGTGAGTTGACGGAAGCTGTGTCGATGATACCCTAAATAAGTGATATTTAAGTAACTCCTTAAACTATGGCTGACGAAAAAAACTTTTTAACTATGCCTGTCGCCGTTATTGTTGCGGGCGCCTTGATTGCCTTTGCGATTTACGCGGGAGGTAAGCCGTCTACTCTTGGGACCGACTCGGGTACTCCATCCGCTGCTCCTGCACCGCCTGGTACCGCCGCCCAGCCGACTTTGCCTCCAATCGGAGAGTTCCGTCCGGTGGATGATACTGATCATGTTCGGGGTGCAGCTAACGCAAAGGTTACTGTCGTTGAATACTCAGATCTCGAATGTCCATTCTGTAAACAATTCCATGCCACGCTGCAGCAGTTAAGTGAAGAATATCCCAACGATGTTAAGTGGGTATATCGTCATGCTCCGCTAGTCCAGCTCCACCAGAAGGCTCCGGCGGAAGCCAACGCAGCCGAGTGCGCTGCTGAGCAGGGGAAATTCTGGGAATTTACTGATCTGGTCTTTGCTACCACGCAAGGGAACGACAGCTTAGATTTAACAACACTTCCAGATCTAGCGCGTCAGGCGGGCGTGGCTAACATTAGCCAGTTCCAGTCGTGTGTAGATAGCGGGAAGTACGATGACAAGGTGGAGGAGCAGTTGGCGGATGCCCAGGTGGCGGGTCTGCGCGGTACACCGTACAGTTTGGTTATTGGTCCCGATGAACAGGTAGTGCCAATTCATGGTGCTCAGCAATACACCCAGGTCAAAGCGACCGTTGATTCACTTCTCAAGTAAACTCAATGAAGCACCGAAAAATCGGTAGCTCGTATGTTGTAAGTATCGAACGAGGCGACGAAATTGTCGCCTCGCTTCGCGATCTGTGCGAAAAGGAAGGTATTACCTTGGCCTCAGTGAGCGGAATCGGGGCAGCGCAACAGATTGAGCTAGGGTACTACAATGTTGAGCAGCGCCAATACTCTACTCGGACGTTTGAAGCCGAACACGAAATTACGGCTCTGGTTGGTAGTGTTACGGCCATGAATAGCGAAGTATATTTGCATCTCCATATGACGATTGGCGACAAAACATTTACAGCCTATGCTGGTCATCTTGTGAAAGCCACCGTTTCCGGAGCGTGTGAAATTATTATTCATGCTATAGACGGCACGGTTGATCGATACAAAGACGAAGATGTAACCGGACTGAATCTGCTGAAGCTATAGGCTCATTTTTTTGAAGATGGGCTCAGGAATGGTGCGGATGATAAGCATGATGTAGCGCCAGAACCACGGAAGGTAGACAACGTCTTTTTTCTTTTCTACTGCTCGCACAATACCACCGGCGATAACTTCAGGCTTTACCCACAGGAGCCCCTTTTTGAAATCTTTTGTCATGGGCGTATCCACAAAGCCTGGCTTAATGGTTAGCACCTGGACTCCTTTTTTAGCTAGGCGGTTGCGTAGGCCTGACAAGAATGTTGTAAGCGCGCCCTTTGCCGCACCATAAATGTAATTGCTTTGACGGCCGCGATCGCCCGCCACAGAAGAAATAACGGCAATGGTGCCAGTTCCGCGTTCTTCAAAATATGTGGCTAGGTGAGTGAGTAGGGAGGCGACACTTATAAAGTTCACCTCGAGCTCCTTAAGGGCAGCGGTAAAATCTTTTTCACCTGCCTGCTGATTACCTAGAGTGCCGTAAGCAGTAAGAGCGATATCAATAACCCCAAGTTTTTCTGTTGCTTCGCGAACGAGGGAGGCATGCTGTTCTTGGTCAGTCAGATCGAGGGCGCGGGTAAATACCTCTTTTGCTCCACGGGTTTTGGCATCGTCAGTCACGGCTTGCAGGCGATCAGCATCTCTGTCGACGAGAAATAGACGGTAGCCTTTGACACTCCAGATGCGAATTGTCGCTTGAGCAATAGCGGAGGCAGCTCCAAAAACAATGATATTCATAGTTCGTATCGTATATGAGGCGGTAAAAATGACAAATAAAAAAAGAGCGTCTTCCGTGCGGGACAGTACGCTCTCTAGACGGGCAGGGGCAGCGCTTCGGGCAAGTACTGCTCACACGCCGGTCCCAGCACTCGAACAGCTTCTTCGCGGAGATGGTTGTATTCCTGCAACAGTCTTGGGGAGCTGGCAGCCAGCTCGTCTGAGACCCGACCTTTCATCTCTTCCAGGATGTCAAGCGCCCCTCGCAGGATCTCCAGTCTCACCTTGTACATCAGCACCTGTTGTCGCCATCGCCGATAGCGAGCTCGCCTGTATCGTAGGTACGCAAGCAGAGCGACCACCAGGAGAAAGAGGTGGGGTACGAAAGCGAGGTTTCCGGGTTCTCCTGAATCCGGGGCGGGCTGGAAAGAGGGTGGGCGGGCGACGATGGACGCTGTCGTCTCCAACCACAGGCCGTTCGTGTGGGGCATTGCGAATCCCTTCTCTGAAGAGGTGCGGAAACGGAAAAGAGCTACACCTATCCTACGAAGTGTTCGTTTTTTGTCAAATATTTACTACCCGCCTCCAGAAGCTCGAAGATATTTTTGGATCAATATACTGCTGAAACTCCTGCCACCGGGGATAAAAATGTTGAAAGGCCTTAGCTGACATATGAGCATCTTTAGCTGGGTTTACTTTACCACCAGCGCTCATCACGATCGTATCCAGTTCGTGCAGCAAGTCGTTTAGTTTTGGCACATTCGGAAAATCAAACAGAATATTAAGCCCTGGTGCCGGAAAGCTCATCAGGCCGCCAGATTGTTTATCACCGAATATCTTGAGAACGGTGAGGGGGGAGGTAAGGCCCCTCTTGTGCACGGTTTGGAGAATAGTGCGAATCGTTGTTATACCCTTGTCGTGAGGAATGACAGCTTGAAACGACTGAAGTCCTCGTGATCCGTACAGGCGGTTCCAGTACTGGAGTATGTCGAGGGGATAGAAGAAGGAGTCGTAGTGTGTCTGGCCACTGACTCTTGCGGGGAGCTGTTTATGATAGTAGGCAACATTGAATGCCTTAATAACTGGAAGGGAGATAAGCCAGTTGGGGGCGTTGACGGGCATCGTGAGCTTAGGCGGGCGATATGTGTCATTTGTATCTTTGTTAGCTTTCTTGGCCCAATTGGCTCGCATGAACAAACCGCGACCAAGGCGTGATCCCGTAACACTCATATCCACCCACCCAACAGTATGCTCGTGAGTTGCATCTGACAGCTGGGAAAGCTCCACAAATTCTTCGAGGGAACCTACCTTGATTGTTTCGCTATCAAGATATAGTGAGGAAACTTTTGTAAGCTGGATTTCGGCCCAGGTGATAATTCCGGTCAGCCCCATGCCGCCGATGGTGGCGCGGTAGTAGTCCCCGTTTTCTGTCGGAGAGCAGAGCAGGCGGGTATTGTCCGATCTCAGCAGTTCGAATTGAGTAACGTGACAGCCAAAGCTGCCGACCCGGTGGTGGTTTTTACCATGGATATCGTTGGCGATAGCTCCGCCCAGAGAAACGAACTTTGTGCCGGAGCTGACCGGCATAAACCAGCCGCGGGGAACTGCGAGCTGCAAGATATCAGCAACCCGCACACCACTTTCGGCTCGCAGAATCCCGCTCTGTGAGTCAAAAGAGATAAAATGGTTGAGAAATTGAGTATTGACTACAGCTCCACCGTCATTTAAATTCACGTCTCCGTAGCTGCGTCCCTGGCCAAACGGAAGGACGGAAGACCCTTTCGGAAACGTATCCGTTCGCCAGTACAGGTATTCAGTAGATTGTTTTACACGGGGATACTGTCCCCAGGACTGATGCGTCATATCGCAAAGAAGAGAATAACTAGGGCCGTAGCCGCGGTAGCGTAGCTCATGATGTCATGGGCGGCAAACACAATCGGATCTTCATTCATTGATCCGTGCAAGGTGAAGCGCCAGATGCGGGCCAGCCAGATGCCGAAGATGAGAATTAGAAGAAGGAGTAGAAGCGGGGTTGTATATAGCTGGGTAACGGCTGGGCTGGTGGTATAAAAGCCGAGCACGATAAGAGACAGGACGCTGCTACCGATGCCAATGTTACTGAGTAATGTCCGATGATGAACCCAGTATCCACGTCCGGTAGATTTGGTCTTCCCTTGGCGTTCCAGATTGAAGAGCTCGGAACTGCGTTTGACTAAAGCCAGACTCAAAAAGACAAATCCGGCGAAGATAAAAAGCCACACCGAGGTGGGAATACTGCTGGCGGCACTGCCGGCCAGGATTCGCAGAACGTACAGGCTGGTCAGGACGATCACGTCAATAAAGGGGATGCCTTTGAGGGTAAAGGAGTAGGCGATGTTGATGATAATATACAGCGCCAGTAGCCCTAAAAAGCTCCAAGGCAAGAAGAGCGATAGAAGGAAACCTAAAAACGGCATTAAGAAGAGGGCAATGATCGCGATATCAATCGACAGCCTGCCGGCGGCCAATGGGCGATGACGCTTGGTCAAGTGCTGCCGATCAGATTCCAAATCCATTAAATCATTCAGCAGGTACACACTGGAGGCTGTAAGGCTGAAAGCCACAAAAGCCAGAGTGGTGCTAATGATCGCAGAGGAGCTGCCAGCCATGTGAGCGGTAATTACGGGAACGAACAGCAGGAGATTTTTTACCCACTGATGAATACGTATTTCCTGCAGAAACACGCGGATATCAAAATTGTTTGTTTGTCGCAGGAATTGTTTCGTGACCGTGGCCTGCTGCTCCGCCTGTCGGCGGACGGTTGGGGAAGCGTTAACGACAATACTATTGCGGGCGTGAGGCCAGACTTGTAAATCTGCTCGGGAGTTGCCGACGTAATCAAATCCTTTTTCTCCGAATCGTTGAACGAGAGTCTTGCTTTTCTCAAGCCCCGCCAGGTTTTGCTGACCGTCGCTACCCAGCGATTCGTCAATGAAGCCGAGGTGTGCGGCAACAGCACGGCCAATCAGCACATCGCTGGCGGTAGTAACAATCAGCTTCCGGCCTTTTTTCTTTTGCTGCTGGAGCCAGGCAATGAGCTCTTCGTTATATGGCAACAGGGCGGAGTTAATGTGAGCATGTTTTGCCACCTTACGTTTAAACCGGGCTCGACCTTTATAGAGAGTAAGAAATGCTGCCAGAGCGGATAGAGGATCCTTTTTTAGCCACATAATAAAAGACTCCACCAGTGTATCGGTGTAGGTAAGCGTTCCGTCTAGATCAATACACAGGGGGACGTCTGAGGTCTTTTTCGACATACCCAGATGGTAACAGACCGCTTTGAGAAATTCGACAATATGTTAGGATTTCTTTATGGAAGGTCTTGCTTCGCCTTTTTGGCAGTTTGAGTGGTATGGAAATAGCGTCTGGGAGTATACCCTGGCGGTTATTGGCTTTATTGTCCTGGTTATTCTGCTGCGAATACTGAAGACATTTCTTACGCGCTGGCTAGGTAGCATTTCTGAGCGGACTGATAATGAAATCGACAACGCCATCTATCAGGTACTCAATACTATCAAGCCACAGTTCTACTGGTTTGTTTCTTTTTACTTTGCGATTCAGCTGCTGGACTTTGCTGATCAGGCCAGGCGCGTAGTTCGTATTATTCTCGTCATGTGGGTGACGTATCAGGTTATCATCGCTCTCCAGATTTTCATCGACTACTTTATTGAGAGGAAAGTAAAAGCCTCTGATGACCACGGAAAAGAAGTGGTAGCGGGGATTGCCAGTGGTATATCCAGAATTGTGCTGTGGTCACTGGCCATACTCTTTGTGTTATCAAATGTCGGAGTCAATATTACCTCCCTCATTGCGGGCCTGGGAATCGGCGGTATTGCCGTGGCTTTGGCAGCCCAGAGTGTGTTGGGCGATCTGTTTAGTTCACTGGCTATTTACTTTGACCGGCCGTTTGAGGTTGGGGACTATATTGTCAGCGGAGAGGTAAGTGGCACGGTGAAGAAAGTTGGCATTAAAACTACCCGTATCAAGGCCTTGTCGGGCGAAGAAATTGTGGTTCCCAACAAGAATATCACCGACTCGCGTATTAAAAACTACAAGCGGATGACCGAGCGACGGGTGTCGATGGAACTGGGAGTAGAATACAGCACGCCGCACGAAAAAATGAAAGAGATCCCGTCGTTAATCCAGGCAATTATCGAGCGTACGAAAGATTTGCGGTTCAGCCGAGTGCATTTCAAGGCATTCGGCGACTCGGCTCTGATATTCGAAGTTATCTATCATGTGGAATCCAAAGAATATGACCTATACATGGATCGTCAACAGGAAGTGTTACTAGGGATCAAGGAAATGTTTGAGCAGCAAAACATTCGCATGGCCTTTCCGACCCAAACGGTCCATCTCATTCAGAAAACAGATGCGTAGTAAAGAAAGAGCGTTCGCGAGAGGCGAACGCTGGGGGGTCAGACGTCGAGCTGTAGTCCGTCAGTTGCCACCGTGACGGCGGGGTTGACGGTTTCTGCGGCCGCTTGTTCGGCCAACAGGCGCAGTTCCAGGTTCAGGTGATTGAGGACCAGTTGCCGTGCGAAGGCTCGCAGTCCGAACTGGATGGCTTCCTGGGCCATCAAGTGGACCTTGTGTGGCTTGGCGGCTCCGGCTTCGATCAGGAGCAGGTCAGCCTCCCGTGCTCCTTCCAGGGCCTGAGACTCAGCCTGGTCAGGCGCCATGTCGCCGCAGAAGACGATTGTCTTGCCTTCTGGAGTGGTGATGCGCCAGCCGTAGGAAGCTAGGTCGGGTACGTGGTTGACCCTGAACGGGGCGCAGTAGAGATCCCCGATCAAGTCTCCTTCCTTGAAGCGACTGTCTTTGACGGTCTGGATGCCGACCGGGTAGGACTGGAGAATTGTCCGACTTCCCGTAGTTTCCATCCAGCTGCGGTATCGTGCAGCGATCCCCTGGGGACCCACTAGGAGAAAGGGGGGATCGTCGTCGCAGCGTCGCGAGGCAGCCCATCGTGTTCGGGCGAATCCCGGCAGACCATCCACATGATCGCCGTGGAAGTGCGTGAGAAGCACAGCATCGATGCTGTTGGGGTCGATCCCCGCCTCGCGCAGTCCCAGAGTTGTTCCATCGCCGCAATCGATGAGCAGGGTCGTGCTATCTGACTGCAGAACGAAGGCGGGCTGGTGCCAGTACGACTCCCAGTTCCCTGAGCCAACAACGGTCAGCTTCGTCATGTTTGAACCTTTCAAAGAGCGTGCGTGTTACCATGTCCTCAGATAAACAGAGCTTGATACTATAATACATACGTTGGTAAATGTCAATAATTGAGCTCCTTCCTTCTCGAGCGGTACTAATTCGCCTCAATGGAGTCGAAATCCACTGGTACGGTGTACTGTATGTTGCAGCTTTTTGGCTGGCATGGTGGTGGTTGCCAAAACTACAGCGCTATCGATCGCTACAGCTGTCCCGTGATGAATGGACGGTAATTGTGGCAGCTGGAGCGGCAGGCGTATTGATTGGCGGTCGACTGGGATACATCTTGTTTTATGAACCGGCATTTTACTTTCATAATCCCGCCGAAATCTTCGCAATTTGGAGAGGGGGTATGAGCTCACACGGAGGATTTATTGGTGTAGGGGTAGCGCTGTGTTGGGCTGCTCGACATTTAAAGACTCCGCTTGTCGTCCTATTAGATGTAGTGGCGGTTCCAGTTGCAATAGGGTTGGCTTTAGGGCGTTTTGGAAATTGGTTAAACAGTGAATTATATATAGGGAATGTGGCGTTGTTAGATGCAGCGGTTCATCTGAGTGTGGCTGGAGTGTTGTTCTCTCTTCTGCAAACCCGGAAAACACCGGGAATTGTGGTGGCCGTATTTCTGGTTTTGTATAGCATTCAGCGATTTATTTTTGAAGAATTCCGTGTGCTTGAGTGGCCAGAGATGTTTGGAGTGACGCGCGGGCAAATATTAACAATCCCAGTGCTACTGTTGGGGGGATGGTTATTGTACCAACAAGTCGCCAACAGTAAACGTTTGGAGTAATACATAGTACACTTTGACAAGAACTCATGAAAGCAGTGCGCACATTTATCTTATCCTTCGTAATTAGCATACTGGCTACAATGCCGGTTGTTACGCATGCTCAAGACCAACCCAGTCCTACGCCAACAGTTAGTCCTTCTCCCTCTTCCTCTCCAACCATATCACCAAGTCCTACACCGGATCCTTGTGCTCCCACTCCAACTCCTCCTGTCGGTCTGTTTCTCCCAACTTCAACTTCTTCTCCCACTCCTTCCGAAAGTCCGTCGCCCTCTCCTTCTCCCACAACTGACCCCTGTGATCCTACTCCAACTCCTCCTACTCCATCTCCTGATCCCTGCGAGGATGGATCGCCGCTGCGAAAAAAGGAGGGACTCCTGACGAGAATTACCCGCTTCTTTAGCAGGATGTTTGGTTTTGAAAGCGATCTTGATCCTACACCCACACCTTCCTTGACTCCTTCAGCGAGTCCTGATCCTACCGGCTCTCCTTCTCCCACTCCTTCCGAAAGTCCGTCGCCCTCTCCTTCTCCCACAACTGACCCCTGTGATCCTACTCCAACTCCTCCTACTCCATCTCCTGATCCATGTAAGGAGAGCAATAGTGGAGGAGGGGCACTGAGTATATTTCAAAGATTCAAGCAGTTTATGCAGGGGACTTCAGAGGAAGAATGTGATGACCCTGGCAATCCTGGCGACCCGAATGATCCAAGTCCGGACCCGAATGATCCAGGAGGAGGGAATGGTGTGATTGGGGTAATCGGCCCGAACCCAAACAAGCCAGGTGGCCCAGGAGGAGGTTCCTCGTCCAAGTCTACTCCGCGACCGCGACCATCCTATAAACCAACCAAGCCTGTTCCGGCCAAGCCTATTCCTCTTCCTCCAAATCTCCCCAAGCCTCTTCCAAGGCCCAAGCCTCCTGCCAAACCTTTGTGTGAGCAAAAAACGTTTGAGGAGCGGCAATATCTTTTCTGTAGAAATGAGGTAAATCGTCAAACTGCTGTTGATATGTGTAGTGCGGCAGGTAAGTATTCTCTAACTGCAGTTAACACAGCTGGAGAGCTATGGTGGATATCGGCGACGAAAAGGCAGATAGGCATTAATGGATCGCTATGGGTTGGTCTATTTCAGCGCTGGGACCAGAAGGCTCCTCACCATGAATGGTATTGGATTAACAATGGACGCGATGCGGATATCCCTCAGCCTCTGGTTGAAGACTGGTGGGCAGATGATTTTCCTAGAGACCAGGCGGGAGATGAGCAAGAGAAAAACCGAGCCAATTTCGGCATATTGACTACGTCTGGAGAACAGGTGGTTGATGTTTCGCCCAATACCAGACATGCCTTTGTATGTGAGGCGGCACCTGTGGTGACAGACGCGCCTGCTCCACCCGAAACGCCCGTAGCACCAGCTGATATTTCAGAGAAGCTTACGTTCTATCCTCAGGATATCGTGTACGGCGGTGACAGGTTCGTGGCCGTAGGCACCTACGGAGAGGCGGCGTATTCTAAAGATGGAATTCAGTGGACAACGATTAGTATTAAGCAGCTGCTTGGAAGAACACTTACGCCACACATCGCTTATGGTAATGGTAAATTTGTAGTTGTCGGCGATGGTGAGGCGGCGTATTCCGACGATGGTGTTAAATGGGCAGCTACTGATATTAAGTTTGCCAGGTCGACAACTCCAGGGGACAGTGTGCGAGCGGATGGCATCTCATTTGCGAATGGCAGGTTTTTTGCTTTTGGTTTCGACAAAACAGCTTCCTCTACAGATGGCATGGATTGGTCGCTTATCGATGTTGGCCTAGGCCAAGGAGATGTTGTCCCCTCCATCACATATGGTAATGGCAAGTTTGTAGGGCATAGATACAAGACAACAGTAACCTCGGAAGACGGTATCAGTTGGACAAGCTACCCCGTGGGGGACACGCCACCCAAGTATCCGTTCGGAAATACAACACATGGACCTTTAACGTTCGCTGAAGGTAAATTTGTTATGACTGGTCCGGCTGAATTAGCTGCATATTCAGAGGATGGGATCAACTGGACTGAGGCTATAATACCCTTACTACATAGACCTCCATTTAATGAAAACGTGGGTGGCCTAAGTCGTGACAGGTTTCGTATTGTCTATGGTAATGATAGGTTCGTGTCACTAGGTCAACATAACCTGAATGCATATTCCGACGATGGTGTTAATTGGATGGCGATGCCTGATATTGGTAATCACCCTTTTCATCTCGATAGCTATCCTATTGTCGCCTTTGGTGGCGATAAATTCATTGCAGCTGGATACAGTGGATATGCATACTCTTACAATGGGGTAGACTGGACGGTGCTGCCGTACGGTAATAAATAAGCCGTACTCTTACAAGGCGAGTTGCAAATGAGGTAAAACTAAACTGATGTCATCATAAACGTGGACAGCAGGCAACAGCGCCGGTACTCTGAGTTGGATCATGGCTATTCCTATCACATCGAAAATAAAAGCGAAGCAGAAAGCCGAGGGGCAATTCGCAGAGTTATACGACCAGCTGAATGCTGCGCAGAAGAAGGCTGTCGACACTATTGAAGGGCCCGTCATGGTTTTAGCGGGGCCGGGTACGGGCAAAACGCAGACCCTGGCTATGCGTATCGCGAATATTTTACAGCAGACGCAATTGGACCCTCAAAACATCCTGTGTTTAACGTTTACCGAATCGGGAGTAGCGGCAATGCGTCAGCGCCTGATCAGTATCATCGGTACGCCTGCCTATTATGTCCATATCCACACCTTCCATTCGTTTTGCAATGACATTATCGGAGAGCACCCGGAACTCTTCATGCGGGCCCGGGAATGGCAGGTGTTAAGCGATATTGAGGCAGTCCAGCTGATGCAAAGCCTCATCGACACTCTGCCAGGTACCAGTCCCTTAAAACCTTTTGGCGACCCTTACTTGTTTTTGCGGGATATTACAGGTGCAATTCGGGATTTAAAACAGGAGGGGATCTCTCCGCAGGAGTTCAAGCAGACACTGGCGGCAATCAAGGAATTTACTGAAGCGGCTGCTCAGTCGCTGCAGGTATTTCATAAACTGTCCGTAAAGGAGCGGACCGAATCAGCCTGCGAGCATTTGTATGCCTTGCTACAGCAGGCGGCTACAACACAGGAGCTTCCCGCTTCGCTGGTATTTGTCATGGATCATATATTTGAAGCGTACCAGGACCGCGCTCAGACAGCCGATGATGCGCGAGCGGTCAGTAAAGCTCGGACGCAGTTTAAGAATGATATTAAGAAGTGGATTGAAGGGATGGCGCGCAACCTGGAAAAGCATCGCGACATTCAGAAGCTCTACGTGCGATACGGCAAGGAGCTTATCAGCCGAGGCCGGTACGACTACGAGGATATGATCCTGATGGTAGTGGAGAAGCTTAAGGAGGACGAAGGCCTCCTGGCTGAATATCAGGAGCAGTTCCAGTACATCCTGGTTGATGAGTACCAGGATACAAACGGAGCCCAGAATGAGGTAGTGGAGCTGTTGGGGAATTTCGATACAACACCAAACATTTTTGTGGTGGGGGATGATAAGCAGTCTATTTACCGTTTTCAGGGGGCATCGTTGAATAACATGCTGACGTTTTATGAGCGGTATCAGGCGGATGCGACTGTGGTGTCCTTAGAAGAAAACTATCGTAGTCAGGGCTACGTACTTGAAGCTGCCCATTCTGTTATTAGCAACAACGGAGAATCGCTGGCTAAATATATTCCTAATATTCATACGGCGCTTACGCCCCAGGCAGGACTACCTACCAAGAACATAGAGTGGCACGAGTTCGAGTCAGAAGAAGGAGAGGAGCACTACATTGCTCAGGCGGTTCAAGCCCTTATCAGCGATGGAGTTAATCCTTCAGAGATTGCTGTTCTGTTCCGATACAACCGGGATGGAGGCCGGCTCCTTCGCTTACTTCGCAGCATGGATATGCCAGTGCGTCTGGAGGCCGGCGAGGACGTATTACAAGATGTTGCCGTTCAGCAGTTTTTAACACTTCTGTTGTACATTCATAACGCAGAGCAGCCGCACGCGCTGGCTCGTATCCTGCAGTACGAATTCTGGCAGATTCCTTCGTTAGATGTGTTTAAGATCACCCGATACGCCGGGCGCAACCGGGCAGACTTGTTAGACAGTATTGCCAGTGAAGCAGCGCTGAAGGCGGCTGGAGTATCTGATCCGTCTCCTTTTATCGACTTTACTCAGAACATCGCGCAATGGAAGCAGGATCTCACTAATACGACACTGCAGGACTTTTTACACCAGGTGCTCCACGAATCCGGCTGGCTCGACTATCTACTGCGGGCAAAAGGTCACCTGGTAACTCTGAAAAAACTTTCAACGGTATTGAACAAAGCTAAGGAATTCAATAGGGCCAATCCATCTGCCTCGCTGGAGGAGTTTCTGGATAGCGTGAATCTGTTGCGCCAGTACAACATTGCTCTGACAGCTGAACCGTGGCAGGTGGCGGAAAATGCTGTCCGTCTGATGACGGCCCATAAGGCGAAGGGGCTAGAGTTTGAGCATGTCTATGTAACGAAGATGAATGATAGGCACTGGGGGAATAACCGAGCGCCCGCCAAAGTCAGTTTGCCGCACGGACTGGTGCGGTATGACATGGTAGTGGCCGGACAGAACAATGAAGACGAACGACGCTTGTTTTACGTGGCCATGACTCGGGCGAAAAAAACACTGACGCTTACTCGGGCAATTCACAACGATAAAGGACGAGAAACGGTCCCCTCGATATTTCTGAAAGAACTACCAGCGGAAAGCGTAACCGTAGAACAACACTATCAGCAGGATGACGGCATTGTCAGCGATATCATCATGCAAGCTGTTCATCCATTGCCGGCTGCAAGCGATGCGGATGTCCAGGCGTGGCTGAAGAGTATTCTTGGCGAATACGTGATGAGTGTGACGCATTTAAATAACTATCTGGAGTGTCCGCGGAAGTTCTACGTTAAAAATTTACTGCAGGTTCCCTCCGCCCGTACGACTCACCAGGCGATGGGTACGGCTGTACACGCCGCTCTTGATGATTTTTGCCAAACCTTTAATGAAGGGCAGGCCGTGGGGGACAAAGAGCTGCTTCTGAAGCGGTTTCAATATCATCTCAAGCGAGAGGTGTTAACTGACATCGAGCGACAGGATGCCTGGGAAAAAGGGGAAAGTGACCTATTGGCATACTATGACCATTACAAAGATGCGTTTTGTCGCTATACGCTTGGAGAATACAGCTTTGCTTCACATGGCGTGCAGATTGATGGACTGCCCTTAACCGGGTTGATTGATAAAATTGAATTGAATGACGTGGAAGATCGAAAGGAGGATGGTATTTGGAAGGATGGGGCAAAGGTGACGGTTGTGGATTACAAAACGGGAAACCCCGATCGAGGACTGGCAAAGGCGAAAAAAGGCGAAGACTATCACCGACAATTAGTGTTTTACAAACTGTTATGTGATCAGTCGCCCCGGTTTCCATTTACAATGGTGGCTGCCGAAATCGACTTTATTCGTCCTAGTGACAAAAAAGGATTCATAAAGAAAAAGGTGGAAATTGCCGAGGAAGAAGTGGAGGAGCTTAAAGAGACAATCCGGCGGGTGTGGAGGGAAGTCCAGGAGCTCAAGTTTTTAGATGCCCAGAGAGCGTGCGGAGAGTGCGAGGCGTGCAAAGGAGAATGATGGGGCTACTCTCGTATTAAGTGGTCCATCGCGTATTCCAGGCTGGCCCCAATTTTCTTGCGGGGATTGAAGATATTCTCCGGGTCGAAGATACGCTTGGTCTCAATAAAGAGTTCATAGACTTCATCGCCATACATCTGTTGCAGGAAGGGAGAGCGAATGAGTCCATCATTATGTTCGCCACTCATTGAGCCATGAAACTTAAACACCAGGTCGTATACTTGCTTGGCGAGCTTGGGAATAATTTCTCGTTGCTCAGGGCGGGTTAAGTCCAACAGAGGAATGATGTGGAAATTCGCATCACCAATGTGACCGGCGACAGTGTAGGTAATATCGTACTGATTTAAGATTTCATCTAGTTGGGGTAGGAAGTCTGGTAGTTGCTCGGCGCGGACGGTGAGGTCGTCAATAAAGGGGGCGGTGTGCTTATCTTTTACCTTATTGCGTAGCAGGTTAAAACTCTCCCGGCGAATCGTCCAATACTTTTTGGCTTCGCTGGCATTGCGGGTAACCCGTGTCTGAACATCAAACGTCTTTAGGGCAGCAGCAGCGGCATAGGCGCGCCGGCGTACCTCGTCTTTGCTGGGACCGGTGAACTCAGCCAGTAAGATGAGTTTAGGTAGTCCGCCCTGCAGGATCAGCTTTATTTCCGGCAGGAATTTTATCCCTAACGCAAACACGTTGCTACCCATTTGTTTGAGCATCTGCGGGAAATATTTAATCGCCAGACTTAGTGTGTGGTCATCGTACGATTCAAAGCTCTCAGGGGTGTATCGCAGCACGGTTCTGACAATGTCGGCTAGTGATTTTATGTCACGCAGGAATATCACCAGCATAGTGGAGTGCGGTTTAGGAGAGATCAGGCGGAAGGTAACTTCGGTGGTAATACCCAGTGTGCCTTGGGATCCCACAAAGAGTTTGGTGAGGTCAAAGAGAGAACGATCCCAAATATTCCATAAGTGATACCCGGTTGAGTCCTTGGTGACTCTTGGCTTAGCTGATTTGATAAGGTCGTAGTTATCTTCGAGGAGCTGGTACATGCGGCGGTAGATATCTCCTTCCAGGTCATTTTGTTTCATTTTGGCTTCCAGCTCTGAGCGCTCGAGCGGTTCCAGGGTGTATTCTTTTCCATCTCGCAGGAGCACCTTCATGTGTTTGACATACTTTTCTGTTTTGCCGTACACCAGAGTCTTTTCTCCGCCCGCATTGTTATTAACCATACCGCCGACAGTGCAGATTTCGCGCGAGGCGGGATAAGAGGGCATAAGTAGTCCGTATTTAAGCGTCTCCTTTTCAAAATCGCGGTAAAACATGCCGGGTTCGGTAATAGCGGAGTGATACCCAATATGCTTAAGTTGATTTAAGTGACGGTTAACGTCGACAATTATTGATTCGTTAATAGCCCCGCCGCTCATGCAGGTGCCTCCCGAGCGTACGGTTAGTGATAGGTTGGCGCTTAAGTCCTTATTAACGTAGGTAATAAGTTGCTGAATATCGGCTACGGTTTTCGGGTAGACAACTACTTGAGGACGCACTGAAAACAGGCTGGCATCCCGGCTGTAGTGTTCGAGTGTGGCGTCGCTGTCATCGACTTCCCCCTCCACGATATTGCGCAAATCCTCCGCCAGATTCATCACAGTTCATCATACCATACGCGAACAGTGGGTATTATATGAGAGACAATCTTGGAGAGCTGTCTATCATTTTCTTTCCGAGAGGTCTTCAATGCCCCTGCCTTCTTTGGGATTTAGGTACTTGAAAAAGAATTGCACTCGGAGATATGCCAAAATTCGGTTATAGTTAATACGTTATATGCGCATGTTCCGTATCATCCTGGGTGTAGTAGTCGTGGTTGTCTTAGGCGGACTGGCTACGTTGTATGGTACATATTTGCAAAGCAAGGCGCGGGTATATTATCGGGGTGAAACACCGAACAGCGCCAAGCCAGGCGAAGTGATCCCTTTTAGTTTTGGTATAGATAACACTGATGACTTCGCGTATGAAAATGCGCGGTTGGTGGTTACGTTTTCGGAATACTTGGAGCCTGACGGAAGTATTAACCCTGGGGGTTCTATCCCTCAGGGCAAGCTCATATACTGGGAAGGACTGCAAATGAATGTAGGCGAAACGAAGCACTACTCAATGTTTGTGAAGGTTAGCCCCAATGCACCAGTAGGACAAACACAGCAAATCACAGTTGATTTGGTTAACTGGGCAGAGCCAGTAACACAAGCAGCCCTCGTTAACTTCCCAATAAAAATTATTGATAATAACCAGCATCCGGAGGCTGGACTGATAATTAAATCGTTTACTGCCGATAAAAGCACGGCCAAGCGGGGTGAAGAAATTACATTTGAGCAGGTACTGAGAAATACTGGAGATTTAACAATTACAGATACGCAGACGACGATTGAGTTTAACAAGTATTTCGTGTTTAGCGGTACGCGGACCTTGCATGATGTTAGATTGGTATCGGGACAGGAAATGATTGGACGGGCTAAAGGGAAAGTGGCGCTTGATGCCCCGGACGGTAGCGAGGTTGTGATGACAGTCATTGCCGGCTTTGAAAGCCAGCATCAAAAACGGGCCACTGTGAAGGTAAAAGTCCAGGGAGGGCCACCAGTACAGCCGGCGAGTACGACCTCCGCCGCTAAGACGCAAACGGCCGTTGGTGGTAATTCGGGGTTATCAGACCAGGAAGTTGAGCAGTTATTCCGACAAGTCTTTAACAAGGCTCCCACGGCTGCCGAAAAAGCAGAATGGATACAACGGGCAAAGGAAAAGTCGTCGAGTGCTGCACTGCTTGGAGCAATGGAATATGCTAAGGCTCAAGCGGGACAATCGACTCGTTCGGCCCTAGCCACACCCATCCCCACTCTTGCCTCTTCCGAAAAATCACAAAAGGTTATAACGCCGACGCCGGCTCCAACTCCAGTTGTTAATCCAGATGACTTTGATGGAGACGGGCTTTCAAATGCGGACGAAGAGTCTTGGGGCGCTGATCCGTATAATCCCGATACGGATGGAGACGGAATACTCGATGGAGAAGAGGTGAGACAAGGGTATAGTCCAACGCTGGCATTTAATCCTGATGATTTGGACAATGATGGTCTTTCTAATGACAATGAGAGTATCTGGCAGACTGATCCGAGTAATCCTGATACTGACGAAGACGGCACACCCGATGGAGAAGAAGTTCGTACAGGTCGTGATCCACGCGTGCCTGGACCAAATGACGAGTTTCACGAGGACTCTCAAATTCAGCAGCCCCAGCCGCAGGTTCTTTCTCGAGTCGGCGCTGTGCTTCTTACACCGTTTCGTATGCTCCGGACGTTCCTTCAAAGTGTATTTGGCATCTAAATGTACTGATTTTCCAGTTCTGGCTGGCTTTTCAAGTAATGTGATTGCAGGATGAGGATTCTAGATGGTACGATAAAAGCATGAAAACATCAGCTATCATCACAACTATTGGAGTCATTATTATCCTTGTCATTGGCGGGCTGGTTCTGCTTCGTTCCCAAGGAGAAAACGTTGTCTCGCCTGATCCAACACCTCCGGATACGCAGGAGGAGTCAGATGATCTATTCCAGCAGGAAATTGATTTTGAGCCGCAAGTACCTCTTGGTGAAGAAAACGAGCCTGCTGCCTCCCCGCTGCCAGCGGCCGAAGGAGAAACTCAAGAGGCAGTAACAATTCGTATGTCAGAAACAGGATTTTCTCCGCCCCAGCTTACAGTTGATGCGGGTACGACAGTAACCTTTGTGAATGACGGCCAGGCTCTTCACTGGCCCGCTTCAGATTTGCATCCAACTCACGACGCTCTGCCCGGTTTTGATGCCAGGCAGGGGTTAACCACTGGTGCAACCTATTCCTATACCTTTACAGAAGTCGGCACCTGGCGGTTTCATGATCATCTGAATCCTTCAGCGACAGGAGCGGTAGTAGTTCGCTAATTTTCGGAACTCACTAACAACGCAAAGCGGAAAGCCTGGAGGCTTTCCGCTTTGATATATCCAATGTGATATACTAGTGGGCATGACGCAAATTGGCGATGCCATCCTTCAGAATCTCATAGAAAAGCAACTTCTGAAGATTGAAGACGTTGCAGCGATTAAGGAAGAAGTCCAAACTAAGGGGGATCTTCGGATTGTTCTGGTTGATTCCAAGCGGGTTGATGAAGAGGAGTTCACGAAAGCGCATGCTCTGTCGCTGCAGATGCCGTATATAAATTTGAAGGAAATGATCATCCCCAAGGATGCCTTAAGCGTTATCCCGGAATCAACAGCTAGGGGCCATCTTGTCATCGCTTATGAACAGACAGCTGACACACTAAAAGTAGCCATGGCTAACCCCAACGATCGCCAGATTGTTGAGTTTATTCACAAGAAGGTAGACAAGACTATTGAAGTTGCGCTGGCCAGCACAAAAAGCATTCGCGAGGCATTAACGCAATATCAGGAAACACTGGAAACAGAACTTCAGAACCTGGTTGATGAGGCACGGGGAGCCATTCAGATTAATGGGGACTTAGCTAAAGCTGCTGAAGATTTACCGACCATTAAGATCACAGAAGCAATTCTCAAACATGCAATCTTTCAGGGAGCCTCCGATATCCACATTGAACCTACTGAAACCAAGGTTGTTATTCGTTACCGTATTGACGGCATGCTGCATGATGTTCTGGTGTTACCCAAGGCGGTTATTGCCGGTATTGTAGCGCGTATCAAAGTATTGAGTAGTTTAAAGATTGACGAACACCGCCTGCCCCAGGATGGCCGTTTTAAACTAGAGAGCGATGACTACAAGGTGGCATTTCGTGTTTCCACCTTGCCAGTGTTTGATGGTGAAAAGGTTGTTATGCGTCTGTTGGATGAATCAGGACACGGACTAGGTCTCGACGATATCGGTATCCAGCCCCAGCAGCTGAAGATTTTCCGTAACAGCATTAGTAAGCCCCATGGTATGGTACTGGTAACAGGACCCACTGGCTCTGGTAAAACCACCACGCTGTACGCGGCTATGCGCGAATTGAATCAGCCGGAAGTGAATATTAGTACGGTGGAAGACCCTATCGAATATCGGATGGAACGCATCAATCAAACCCAGGTCCAGCCACAGATTGGCTTAACGTTCTCAAATGGTTTGCGTGCTCTCGTTCGTCAGGATCCTGATATTATCATGGTCGGTGAAATCCGCGATGAAGAAACGGCAGCCCTGGCTGTTAACGCTTCCTTAACCGGTCATTTGGTATTGTCCACCTTGCACACCAATAGCGCCGCGGGCGCGATTCCTCGCCTAGTGGATATGAAAATTGAGCCGTTTCTGATCGCCTCGACCGTGAACCTGCTTTTAGCCCAACGCCTGGTGCGGCGTCTATGTAAAGACTGCCGGCAGGAAGTGCCAATTGATAAAATAATTCTGGATAGTATTGCCGTGGTGACAGATATCGAAGAGCTGCTGGCGGTGTTGAAGCGCGAGAAGGTGGTCGAGGAAGGTGTTACCTGGGAAACAATTAAGATCTACCAGCCGAAAGGCTGTAAGAAATGTACGAATGGATATAAGGGGCGGCTTGGAATTTATGAAATGATGGAAGCGACCCCCTCAATTCAAAAGCTGATTACCGGGAACGTTACCGCTCATGAATTGGAAGCCAAGGCTCGTGAGGAACAGCAGATGGTATCGATGGTGGAAGACGGAATTATTAAAGTGATAAACGGTGTGACAAGTATCGAAGAAGTTCTTCGTGTTGCTAAGGAATAGTTTGCTATACTACATCTATGCCCATTTACGCATTTGAAGGTCGTAAGGAACAGACAGGAGAAATTGTTTCCGGTTTGCGTGAGGCCGCGTCGCATGCCACGCTCGGACAGGATTTGCTGAGTGAAGGTGTGCTACTGACTCGATTTGAGGAAAAGCGACAGCGACTGCAAGGTACTTCAATTCTCTCGGCAATTTTCAGGCGGGTTCCTATTCTGGAAAAAGTGCTGTTTGCCCGTTATTTCGCCCTGATGCTGCGGGCTGGACTGGATGTAAAACGAGCCTTAAGCACACTGCAGCAGCAAAGCCGGAGTAAAGTTTTACAGGAAGCTCTCGGAGCTGTTCATCAGGGAATCGAACGAGGGCAGGCACTGGCAGAGAGCATGATGGCATTTCCGAATGTGTTCTCCCCATTATTCATCAGTTTGGTAAAAGTGGGAGAATCCACTGGACGCCTCCAGGAATCGCTGGAAATTCTGGCGGCTCAATTGCAGAAAGAGTTTGAACTCCGCCGGGCGGTGCGTGGAGGCATGCTGTATCCGATTGTTATTCTGGTTGCTTTGTTTGCCGTAGGGTTTGCAATGATGGTATTTGTGATTCCCAAATTAGTAGAGGTGTTTGAGGGTTTTGATGTTCAGTTGCCGCTGACTACGCGCATCCTTATTACTGTCAGCGGGTTTTTTGAGACCTACTGGTATCTGGCGCTGTTGGGAATTTTCGGTATAGTTGCTGGAATCTGGAGTCTGCTGCGGGTCCGGGTTGTGAAAGAAACTGTTTTGCATGCTTTGCTGTTTACGCCTGTAATTGGTCCGATTATGCAGAAAATCAATCTGGCTCGCTTCAGCCGGAATTTGAGTTCACTTCTCTCCAGCGGTGTGTCGTTTATAGAGGCTCTCAATATTTTAGGAACTAACACTCCTCATCCCAGTTACGCCCATGTATTTAAAGCTGCTGAAGACCACGTCAAGCAGGGAAAAACTTTGAGTGACTTCCTGGTTGATTTTAAACGGCTGTTCCCGCCGCTCGTTACTAACATTATTCGTGTGGGAGAAGAGACGGGCGAGCTGGACGAAGTTCTCAAGGAAGTAGCGTTGTTTTATGAAGGAGAGGTTGATCAGACGATGAAGAATCTAACCTCAATCATGGAGCCAATATTGATGGTTGCCATCGGCTTGGCTGTTGGTGCGCTGGCTGTGTCTATCATCTCGCCGATTTACAGTCTGGTGAACGTTATCTAGAGCATACGTAGTTTTACCAACTATGAGAAATCAAGAGGCATGAAACAGCGCTTGCAAGTTACAGACCGCGCCGATAGCGGATTTACCTTTATTGAAATTATCATTACCACCTTCATTATCGGAACGGTGGTAACAGGACTGTTTGGTTTGTTTGTGCTCTCGCTGCGTATCTCGCACGAAACTGAGCGACGAATTGTGGCTGTTGCCCTCGCCAATGAAAAAATGGAGTTAGTTCGCAACCTGCCTTATGTAAACGTCGGAACAGTCGGTGGTGTGCCGGCGGGACCACTGTTGCAGGAAGAGCAGGTAGAACGCAATGCCCTGGACTATACCGTTAGAATGGACATCCGCTACGTTGATGATTTTTACGATGGCGAGGCTCCAGGAACGGTTCTGGATGAAGCCAAAGTTACGATTTGTCATCGGGCGGGAACTTCTTCGGAGCGAACATTAGTCGTAGGCGCGCCGTCACTTGATGCTCACCTCTCTCATGGGGATACGCAGGGTGCTTGTGGAGAGGGTGGTCAAGGTACGGCGCCGGAGGATGAATACAACGCGGATTACAAGCAGGTGCGGGTGGAAGTGTCGTGGAATAGTAATGTGAATGCCAAGCCGGTGTTACTCATTACGTACGTTACTCCCCAAGGTATTGAGGGAGGAGAACTTGGCGGAACACTTGATTTCTTAGCGCTTGATACAGCGGGAGAAGGTATTGCTGGCGCGACTGTTCATTTGGTGAATTCGCTAGTCACCCCCGCTATTGATCTGACCACTGATACAAATTCGGAGGGGCGGTTAGTATTGCCGGGGTTACCGGAATCCGCCGGGTCATACGAGATCAGTGTAACGAAAGATGGGTACACCACCGAACAAACGTATGACACCACCTCTGCTTTTATTCCTGATCCTGATCATTCCCACCTATCAATGGTTTTGCGCGAGGTGACGCCCAAGACATTTGTTATAGACTTATTATCCCAATTGAATGTTGTAACTCAGGACGATTTGGAGGCAGCGGTGCCAAATCTTGAATACACGTTGCAGGGAACGAAAACTATTGGGGGAGATTCTGGTGGAGAGCCAGTGTATGTACTACAAACAACAGCGTCAACGGATTCCAGTGGACAGGCAGCACATGAAGATTTGGTATGGGATACGAATAGTTTAAAGGTAGATGGGGCGCAGACAGGGTATGACATTAAAGAGACATCAGTTGTGGCACCCTTTGTTGTC
>JBBDOX010000006.1:0-5361 GCA_040876835.1 Candidatus Anderseniibacteriota bacterium
GCCAGCCTATAACGTGCAAGTCACCGCCGATGGCGCGCACGGGCTGATCGCCGATGTCGAGGTCGTCAACGATCCGCAGGACGGCCAACAAATCGTGCCGGCGATGGAGCGTTTGAAGCAACGCTGGGGGAACTATCCGCCGCAGGCGTTGGCCGCCGTGCCGCTGAGCGTATAGTTCACCACCGTGGCAAACGCGGAGGCGTTGCTTAAGGTGAACGTGTACACCAGGTTGGTAACGCCATCCTCTGCCGCGCTAACAGGAGCTACCGATACAGAAATGGTGGGCTGATCATTCTGGGGAATTGTTGTAGTGATGACTTGAGTCTGGAAAAAACCTTCAAGGGTGATGCCAAACTCTTCGCTAGCCTCGAAAAGCGAATCAGAGAGAACAGGTATCGATATTGTGGCAATCGCAACACCACTCTTAAAATTTTCTGTTGCTGATGCGATAACACTGATCCTCCCAGTGACTGCATCTACTGTTACGTCTTGAAGGGCAATGCCGTCTACCCCTCGTAGAAAATTCTTAGCAAGCGGGGCCAGATCGGTTGCGAATTGGGCACTTCCGTTTATGAGCTGGAGCGTGAAAGCAACGCTTTGGGATCGGGACAAACCATTACCGCTACGATCTAATGAAATGGAGTAGGTCGCAGCAGTAGCTTCATCGAATAAAGGCTGCGCTGGGGTCAAGAAAAGTGCTTCTACAAGATCAAGCTTGATATCGTTAAACTGAATTATCTCAAAACCCCTAACGGTATTCTCAATGGCCGTATTGCTTAAGGTGGTTGATGCATTCCAGGTGGTGTAGTTGAGGTTGACGGGATCATCACTTAGGCTTTGACCTTTTCCTTCAACACTCCAGTCACTGAAACGGCCATAAAGGAAGAGGGTGTCTTCGCCGTCGCCACCCAGGAATTGGGTCTTGTAAGGCAGGAAGCCATATACGTAATCGTCGCCGGCGCCGGCATCAACATAAGAATCGTAATAGTCAGGCAGGTTGTAAAAAGGGGGATCCTGTGGGGTCTGACGTTTGTATTTTGTATTCTCGAATGACTGAATATTTATGCGATCGTCACCATCGCCAGCCAAAATTATTGCCTTGTAGGCGCCATGCCCGAATTGCACATAGGGTCGTGTTAGCTCATCTCTAATGTCAGATACTATAACATCAATTGAATCATTCCCTGAGCCTGTGTCAAGTATGGCAAAAGCGATAGCGTCATCGAGTTTTACCAAGTCACCAGCCGAGCCCGTATTAACAGTGATCGGGGCAACTTCAGTACCAGCAATGCCTAAGAATATTGTTGCGCCACTATTCAACTCACTCCACTCTAGATCGGACGTATTAGCAGTGATAAACCCTCCAACGTTGTTGATGATGGTGAGTACTGTGCCATTGGTGACTGTCGCCGTTCCGCTGGTCAGGCTGACGGTATAGGCCTCATTCACCTCTGCGATGGAATCAGCAGTGACTGCAACTGCAAAGGTGAGGATCTGGCGACCGGCATCCAGAGCAGCACCGCTGGTGTTGGTGGCCGTGAGTGTGACCTCCTTGCTAATCGGATTAGTACTGATATCACTGAGGGTGATGCCGGTAGCAGCGGTGATGTTGCTGGCGATCAGCGCAGAGAAATCCTTGCCTTCTAGGGCTGTAAAGCCAGCGGTATCGAGAGAAATGGAGAAAATCTGACCGACGGCAAGTGCGGTGCCTTCGAGCTCAACGGCATAGGCAGCAGCGGCACCTTCTGCGACAATAGCTTCTCCGATCAGTCGAATCTTCGGGGTGCCATCGTCATCGTTGATGCTTGTGGTGACAACGGATGTGCCGAGTGTTGTGCCGGTTGGGTTAGAGAGAGTGAGTGAGAAGATTTCTGTGCCTTCCACCAGGAGATCCTGTGTGGTGGCGATAGAAATATTGACTACGTTCTGGAATTCATTGATGACACTGCCACTGGAGTTGACGACGGTGAGTTTGATCCGACCGTCTTCGGGATCAATAACCGGCGTACCAACTAAGGAGAATCCTGTGGCGACGGTGATGTTGCTGGCGATGAGCTGTGCGAAATCAATGCCTTCTGTGGCTGTAAGACCAGCGGTATCGAGAGAGAAGGAGAAACTCTGCCCGATGCCAAGAGCAACGCCATCATCAAGGATGACGCTGTACGTAGCGATACTCCCTTCTGCGACCGAGGAAGAACCGATCAGTCGAATCTTCGGGGTGCCATCGTCATCGTTGATGCTTGTGGTGACAACGGATGTGCCGAGTGTTGTGCCGGTTGGGTTAGAGAGAGTGAGTGAGAAGATTTCTGTGCCTTCCACCAGGAGATCCTGTGTGGTGGCGATAGAAATATTGACTACGTTCTGGAATTCATTGATGACACTGCCACTGGAGTTGACGACGGTGAGTTTGATCCGACCGTCTTCGGGATCAATAACCGGCGTACCAACTAAGGAGAATCCTGTGGCGACGGTGATGTTGCTGGCGATGAGCTGTGCGAAATCAATGCCTTCTGTGGCTGTAAGACCAGCGGTATCGAGAGAGAAGGAGAAACTCTGCCCGATGCCAAGAGCAACGCCATCATCAAGGATGACGCTGTACGTAGCGATACTCCCTTCTGCGACCGAGGAAGAACCGATCAGCTTGATTTGAAGAGGGCCATCGACAATAACAGTCGGGGAAGTCGCGGTGCTAAAATTTTGTAAGACTAGAATATCGCTGCTATTAAGTATTTCAATTACAATATTATCCCCTGTCTCTACTACATTGTCGACAATTGTCTCTATCTCAAATGAGAGTAGTTGCGCGCCAAGAGTGGGGAAACCAGGATTTCCCGGCCCGGGCAAGGGGTCGGCGGGAATTGCTGTGCCTGTGGAATACTCAACCGTGACGACAATGGATCCATCGCCAGGATTGGTCGTAAATGTAATGCTGACTCCTGGAGCAGGTACCAACGATTCTCCGAGTAACTGAAGAAAATCATCTCCTACTGTGGCTGTACCACCAACTCTGAGAGTAAAGGAAAGCTTTATATTTTGCGCAAGATCGCCGTCGAGATATATGGCATATCTAGCGGAAGAACCTTCTAGAACCGTGATGTCGCCAATGATAGCCATGAGCTTTGGTAGCTGCGTGTTTGGTAATTATGCGCTCGAACCGAGATTCGATCGGATCGAGCATTGAATTCTTATTTCCAAACATACTATAAGGGCAAAGTGTCTACTTGGCAATTACCCGATTGAGTGGGCTTTGAGTGGTCTCTGCATTGGCAAGACACGACGAAGGCGTTGAGCTGGTCCAGTTTGTGGACTGGTACACCATTACGTCCAAGTCAAAATTCCACAAGTCCACTCACACACCTGCACCTACCTACATATAGCTAGTTACCACCAACCCGTTGCGGCAGTGGCCACCTGCTACCCGAAGAACAAACTCTAACTCCTTCAGCGGCAAGGCAAGTAGACCAAGGGAAGCAGAAACTTTGAGAGAACAGCCTTATGGAATCTCTGGGCAACAAGTGTTGGATAGAGATCTCCTTGTGGTATTTGGTGAATGCGTCAATTGTTTTCTGATTCGCTGAGAGTTCAGCCCTTCTAGGTAGTTTCTTGGTGCTTTTTTGTCTTTTGGGGCCTTATTGAGCCCAAAAAGGAACAGCAATTCTGCGATCAACCCGTCGCAAGTAGATGACGACGAGCCACATACAGATTTGTCAGCGCAGCCAGCACATTCACTTTGCAGCAGTTCTTAGCCATGCCACGGAGTCTGGTCTTCTGAAAGCCAAACTGCTGCTTGATAACGCGGAAGGGGTGCTCCACCTTTGCTCTGACATGCGCTTTGGCTAATTCGACCAGATCCAGCAATCGCCCTTCCTCGGTATCCGGCAGTGCTCGCCGTTTGCCAGGGCGCATCGCAACCCTGAACATCGCTGTGTTGCCTTCCATCTCAGCTCTCTTCTCGATCCCCTGGTAGCCAGCATCTCCGTAGACCACTTCCTCCTCGCCGTGCAGCAGCTCGGCCGCAGCAGTCAGGTCGTGCACATTGGCGGCGGTGGTTTCCACTGAATGGATCAAGCCATTGTCCTTTTCCACACCTATGTGCACTTTCATGCCGAAGTACCACTGATTACCTTTCTTGGTCTGATGCATCTCCAGATCCCGCTCCCGGTCTTTGTTCTTGGTTGATGTAGGAGCCGCGATCAAGGTGGCATCGATGATGGTGCCTTGCTTCATGGCCATCCCATTGGCCTTGAGGTGTGCCTTCACGGCTTCGAAAATCTGCTTGCCCAATTCGTGCTTTTCAAGCAAGTGGCGAAACGCCAGGATCGTGGTCTCATCAGGAATTCGATCACTTATCAAATCAATTCCTGCAAATCGGCGCATGGTCGGAACTTCAATCAGCGCGTCTTCCATTGCTGGATCGCTGAGGCTGTACCACTGCTGCATCAGGTGAATGCGCAGCATGGTGGCCAGGGGATAGGAGGGACGACCACCCTTGCTACTGGCCTTTGGGTAAACGGGCTCGATCAGCGCAAGCAGCGGCAGCCAAGGAACGACCTGCTCCATCTCATCGAGGAACTTCTCACGCTTGGTGCGCTTTTTGGCCGTCGTCTGCTCGTAATCGGTAAAGCCGAGTTGCTTGCCACCCATCACTCCAATCCCGGCCAGCGATCAGGCCCCTATTCTCCCGCAGGCGGGCTGGGTTTTCCAGAGTCTCCCTAGCCTTAAAGAATACCCCTTCGCGCGAACTACCCGAATGAGTAGCGCAAGTCGATGCTGCCTAGATAAAAATCTTGAAAAACTGGCTGGTACTCATTGCAACATACAGACAAAAAGTCGTTCATTGACTGGTCTATAAAAACGACATCTCATTTAAAAGGTATTTCCCATAAAATCCCTAGCTTGAGGGGTTGCCGGCTGGTAGCCATAGCCGTAAACACCACCTACTTCGTCATTAATGATCTTTGGGGTCACCATGATCACTAGCTCACGCTTTTCGCGCCTAGCTTGAGTAGCCCTAAAGAATTGGCCAATGAGAGGAATATCACCAAGGATAGGCCATTTAGACACCTCAGAGCGATCAAAATCCGAGATAACACCAGTGAGGATCAGCGATTGTCCATCACGCACACGCAAAGCACCCGTATCTAGGCTACGAATACTGAGGATATTGAGATCAGATCCGCAGCCTGCAGGGGCAGGCTCCCTAGCCGTAATAGCCGAAACGCTAGGAGATAGAACAAAAGTAATAAAACCATTATCATCAATTTTCTCTACTCTTGCTCCTAGCACAAGCCCTGAGGTCGAAAGAGTTGGAGTACAGGAAATAGCTCCTTGAGTCTCTTGTGTTTCATAGCCAGTTACAAC
>JBBDOX010000007.1:0-110908 GCA_040876835.1 Candidatus Anderseniibacteriota bacterium
GACGACTTCGCCGATCAGCATTTTCTGACCGACGGGGCCGCCTAGCAAGCCGCCCTCATTAATCAAATCGGAGGACGACAAGCGCTCTAAATACGAGTCTTAGTCTTTTCTCATGGCAGAAGCATTGGCCTTATCCCTGTTCGCTGCAGGGTATCTGGCAATTACAATGGAGCATCGTATTTTTGTGAATAAGGCTGCAGCCAGCCTCTTGTTGGCTGTGGTGCTGTGGGTTGTCACTAGTTTTTCTCTTCCGGTAGTAGAGGTTAGGCATTTTCTTACTGAGATCAGCGCTGACATATTCGGCCTTATCATCTTCCTGCTAACAGCAATGACACTGGTAGAAATCCTAGTGCACTACCATCTATTTGATGTACTCGAAAAGTGGCTTCGCTCTCGTGGCTGGACCACTTACCATATGGCATGGGCACTGACAGGTCTGACCTTTATTTTCTCTGCTATTCTCGACAATCTCACAACAACTATCGTAATGATTCAAATTGCCCGCCGGCTGTTTCCTAAACAGGAACTACTGGCCGTAGGCGCTCTCCTTGTAATCGTAGCTAATGCCGGCGGTGCGTTTTCTCCAATTGGAGACGTTACCACCCTTATGCTATGGTTTGCCGGTAAGTTTACTGCTAGCCAGATCCTGATCCAGGGATTTTTACCAAGCCTTGTTATGGCAACTATTCCAAGCTATCTCATTTTAAGACATATTCACAAAAAGAGCCGGATTCCTGCTGACTGCGATCACGATTTTCGTCCTTCCCGTTCAGACCGTGCCATCATGCTTGCCACGCTCGGATCTTTTCTTCTGCCCCTAGGTGCTTCCTTCGTGGGATTACCTCCCTACATGGGCCTCCTAGCCGGCCTGGGGATAGTGTGGGTCCTGATTGATTTTGCTAAACGTGCCCGGCCACAAAATACTCACTTGCAGGCTAGTATTCACTCTTTCCTACAAAAAACAGATATCGAGAGCCTGCAGTTTTTTGTAGGCATCCTTCTAGCAGTCGGAGCACTACACGCATTGGGTATTTTAGACTGGGCAACAGAAGCTCTTTTGGGGAGCACCCCCTCATGGGTTCGCTTAGTGACAGCTTTTGTGGGACTAGGACTGGGCTCTGCTGTTGTTGACAACGTACCGCTAACCGCGGCGGCCATCAGCGCGCTGGACGGTATTAGTTCTTCTTTATGGACACTCCTGGCAATCACAGTCGGCACCGGAGGATCTCTCTTGGTCATTGGTTCTGCCGCTGGAGTAGTTGCCATGGGGATGATCAAGGAAATGACGTTTTTGAGATACTTTAAGATTGCCACCTATCCTGCCTTACTAGGCTTTCTAGGAGCAGTTGTTGTGTGGGCGGTGCAATACAAGCTTTTTCTGTAACCCTCCTCCTTGTTAGTCAAAAACAAATAGCCTACGATACACTGTTTCCATGGCTAAACCCACCTACATTATCACCACTCAAAGTGCCACACACTTGGGCAAGGCACTCAAACGAGCTTTAGCGGCGCAGCTACTGCAGATTCACCGCGATACATTTGCAGACGGAGAACAGTACTACCGGATTGACCTTACCAAGCCGGAGCAGTTGTTTGATGCCGACGTGATCTGCGTCTCAGCTACTACAAATGACCAGGCGTTACTGGAACTGCAACGAATTGGGACAACCCTATCTAGCCTGGGAACGCGTCGCCGCATCTTTGTGATTCCCTTTCTGGGATATTCCACGATGGAAAAAGCTAAGCGGCCTGGCGAAGTAGTAACTGCAAAAACAAATGCTTTGTTATTATCCTCGATTCCGCATAGCGGCCAAGGAAATACGTTTCTTTTTCTTGATTTACATGAGCCGTCTCTCATTCACTATTTTGAAGGCCAAAGCGCTTTTCTGGAATTATCAGCTCGAGAGCTTCTCGCAAAAGCGACTCGAAGCCTGAAACTAAAAAACTATGTTCTAGGCTCAGCTGATTTGGGCATGCCGGGGCAGATTGAATATCTAGCAGGACAATTGAAAGTGCCGATTGCTCTCATCAGTAAATCACGGAAGTTTTCCAACACAGCCGTTGTCGCCTGCGTGGGAAACGTAGAAGGCAAATCAGTGGTTATATATGACGATATGATTCGCAGTGGAGGGAGTATTATCCAGGCAGCCCAGGCGTACAAAGAGGCAGGGGCAAAAAATGTTTTTGTGGCTACAACTCATTTGGCTTTAACAAATCCGGAGGTTGTACAAGCACTTGAGCGGAGCGACATACAGCAAATTATTGCCACTAATTCCCACCCAATGAGTCAGGCTATGGAGATCAAGAAATCAAGACTCTTTACCATCATTGACATTGCCCCTATAGTTGCCAAGTCAGTTAGAAAGCTCTTATCGTAAATAGGCGCCTGACGTATTGGAGAGGTACCGAAGCGGTCATACCGGCCTCGCCTCGAAAGCGATGGGTTCGCAAGGACACGTGGGTTCGAATCCCACCCTCTCCGCCATAAATATTAAGTATCGGATGACCCACATGCCTCAAATAATGAAAGCAGTATTCTTCGAAAAGCCTGGTGGATTGGAAGTCTTGAAATATGGCGACTTCCCAAAGCCGAAACCGCGAAAAGGAGAAGCATTAATCCGCGTGCGGGCATGTGGCCTGAATCGTCTGGATATCTGGCTGCATGAAGATAGAGATAACACTCGCGATATTCCCATACCACACATTTCTGGCTCAGATGTGGCAGGAATAAAAGGAAGCTGTTCCGAGTAAAAGGACAGGGTATAGTAAAAGATAGCTATGCCAACCTTAAAAGATCCCCTTGATAGTCGGTGGTTCCCAGAATTACACAAGATTACTTCTGTTATTGCCAGCATTGCTTGGCTACCAGAAGGGCTGGGTCTGGAAAAACAGCGAGCGCAGTTCCTTGAAAAATCTATCCGCAATCCGTATTTTACATATCCATCCCTTCACGCTGAAGACCTGGAAAGACAGCTCCACAGCTTAGCCAGGCTTGAGGAACAACTGTTTGAAGGGGAAGATCATCCGATAGTACGCGAAGCGTACCGCTGGAAACTTGATGAACTTCGAGCAAAGATCAACATGTTCATCGCTTCTGCCCGAGATGATATGGATGAATTTCAGCGCCATAGTGAAGCTGTATTTGGAGCTCCTTCTCCCGCTACATTTCGCTGGACCGTTGACGCCATCCATGAGCTTGTTGACGTAGCCGCAGGCCACGACAGCCCAATCATACAGTCCGCAGCGCTTACATTGCGGTCATCCTTACCGGACATAGAAGTCACCGCTCCTATTTTTATTCCTCCAGACAAGACAATTCAGAAGGTATTTGCGGCCCTTCAGGCCCACGCACAACCCTTACTCAATATTCCCACCACCAAACATTGGAAAGGAGAGGCCGTTCATAAAATATTCCAGGAGGCGCTTGAGAAAGTGGGCATGAGTGACTGGGAAGTAGCAACTGAAACAGGCAGATACTATGTCAGTGTTGAGCACGGAGATAGTAAAAAAATCCGCCTGCCTGCTACTCGCACCTTCACCCGCTTTAAGCTGCTGGCTTTGCTGGTCCATGAAATAGGGGTGCATATTGTCCGAGCAGAAAACGGCAGGCAGAGCCCTTTACTGCTCCTCTCTAAAGGACTTGATCGATACGAACGAGGGGAGGAGGGCTTAGCCACCTTATATGAAGAAGCCTTGCGAGGCTCATTTCAGGAACTCATCCGGCCAGAGCGGTATTTAGCCTTTGGACTCACGATGGGGCTTGACGGCACTCCTCGAGATTTCCGAGACGTCTATGAAATAGTATATCAATACTTTTATCTCAGAGCTCTTTTGGCAGGTCGCACGGAAAGTACTGCTCACATCCGGGCGCAGCGACGAGCCTGGGAAACCTGCCTGCGAGTGTTTAGAGGTACGGATGGTCAGACGAAAGGTGTCTGTTTCACAAAAGATCTATTGTACCAGGACGGAAATATTTCACTGTGGCATGCTCTCCATCATCACCCTGAGGAGATTAACCGTCTCCTGGCAGGAAAATATGATCCTGCCAATCCTCGCCACCGCTGGGTGCTCGATCAGCTCAATATCACCACTCACACCACTTTTTCGAAGTAGGATTCTATCGTTTTAATAAGCTGCTGGTAGGTAGGGAGTAATTCGCGGGACGGAGACCACATGGCCCGGCTCGTGAGCACACGAATCAGCATTTTCCCTGCAGCAATGCTGTGATTTGGAGCATCGGGAATAAGAAATTCTGACTCTGACTGTAAATCAGAAATGGTGTATCCCGCCCGGATATACTGCAGCGTGTTATCTTCGAACGTATAAATACCTGAGCGGAGATTACCCGTATTTTGCACAGAATATGGTTTCCGATTATGGAGAACTGCATAGCTTAAAGAGGCAACCTGTCGCAGTTTTTGTTTATACTCCTCATCATTTTTTAAAGTGTAAGGAACACGCGCATGTTCTAAAACATGTAGTAGGAGAAGCGGGGGGATTCCGTGTTTATTCTGCATCATTGAGAGCACAGGAGTCATGCCGGTCAGTCGAGCATTTACTTCAATGACGTATACTTTCCCACTGGGCTCTACAAGGAAATCGATACCAAATATTCCCTTATACCCTCGCTGTTTCATCACCTGACCTACCCGCTCTGCAACTTGATAGAACGCAACTGTGTTCAAACTATCTTCACCCCAGAGACCTCCGCAAAACTGAGAGAACCCAGGTGATGCGAGCCACGGATCAGATACAATCTGTCTTTGAACTGGGGCCCAGTAAACGCCAGAAGACGTTACGCAGCCTTGTACACTGTACGGCTGCCCGGTAATGTACTCCGAGATTACGAATCGATCGCCACCCTTACCGCGCATACGCTCTAAAAAGGACATGTAGTCAGGGAGGGAATAGACAACGGCGGTACCACGACTGCCCGATAGCTGCTCACTTTCGTTCTGTATAACAAAGGGGAAAAACTCCTGCTTCAATTGCTCAAAGCTTCTGGCTTCATCCAGCTGAGATCGACTTCGAATAATAAAACGGGCAAAGAGTGTGTGTAATGAGCTCGATTCCCGTATCTGCGCTTTGTTCTCGAACTGTTGACGTAAAGGAACAGGGTTCGCCAGTAACGGCACATCTAAGCGCTTTGCTGACAGCTGAGCTTTGTCGGTAACATTGGTAATAAGGAAGAGAGGCGATACTCCTTCTTTTTTCAGATCGGCCACATGATCACTGACGCAGGTGCTTGCTAAAAGTTCGCTCACATTCACAAACTGTTTCATGCCGCATGAAGTCACTTGAGTTCCATTTTTGCGCAACTGATCGTGCCAGTTATCATCAGCAGCAGTGATAATCTCGTAATGAGGAAGGTGCTCTGATAAGCCAAGCCGGTCAAACGCACTGAGGCTCACCCCCAGCACACGAGCGTCTGAGTTCCAGTCAAAATCAATGTACTTCATGCGTACAGTATCGCCGCATAGCCTCGCTCTGTAAAATGAATATCGCATTCGACAATAAGGGGTATCTTCTGTATAGTAAGGCCTTATTGCTATGGCTAAACGTAAGTTTCGAACCCAAAAAAATACGGTCAAAATTGCTGATTTCCTGCAAGAGCTTGGGCTATCTGAGCCTAAGTTCAACTTTCTTGTTCGAGAAACTGGAATTCGCTTAACAGAGGGACAAAAGAACATTGACCTCCAGGAAGCAGCCCGTATCCGTGGATACCTCAATGAGCAGCGTCGCCGCAAGGAACTTAGAAGTCAGACAATCAAACTCCCTTCGATTATCAAAGTTCAGGGACTATCCAAACGTCTGGGGCTAAGCGTAGGGGAGGTTTTAAGTACACTCTTGAAGAATGGCGTTCTTGCCAACTTGAATGACGACCTTGATTACGAAACTTCGGCCATCATCGCCGAAGAGCTGGGATACCAAACTGAAGAGGATATTGAGGAACTGGAGAAGGATGTCCTCACCCCGGCTAAACTGGAAGAAATTCTCAAGAAAGAAGATCCGGCTACTCAACAGGCACGCCCCCCCGTAGTGACAATCTTGGGACACGTTGATCATGGCAAAACAACTCTTCTTGATTCGATTCGTTCTTCTAACGTGGCTGCCGGAGAAGCTGGCGGGATCACGCAGGCTATCAGCAGCTATCAGGTGGAGCACAAAGGGCGACCCATTACCTTTATCGATACCCCAGGACATGAAACGTTTGATTTCATGCGTCGCCAGGGAGCCTCCCTGGCCGATGTCGTTGTCCTGGTAGTGGCCGCCGATGACGGCGTTAAGCCTCAAACCAAAGAGGCCGCGGGCTATGTGAAGGAGACTAACATTCCGGTTGTAGTGGCTATTAATAAAATTGACCGCGAAGGAGCAAATGTTGACCGCGTCAAAAAGGAACTATCGGAGCTGGACCTTATGCCTGAGGAATGGGGAGGCAAAACTACCATGGTGGAAGTATCGGCTCTGAAAAAAACTGGAATTGATAACCTTCTTGAAATGATTCTTCTCACAGCCGACCTGGATAGCCCGAAGGCGGATCCAAACCGCCCGGCCCTAGGAACGGTAGTTGAAAGCCGGTTAGATAAAAACCTGGGACCGCTGGCGGCTGTGTTAATTCACACTGGCACTATAAATCAGGGCGATACCGTTGTTATCGGCAACGGCGTGGGTCGCGTACGCCGAATGCTTGATTTTAATAACAAGGATATCAAGAAAGCCTCTCCTTCGATGCCTGTTACAATAGTGGGCCTCAAGGAAGTGCCGAACACCGGGGATATTCTGCAAGTAGTCAATGAGATGGAAGAAGCGACTTCTAAGGCCGCTGCCGGACGCGCACCTGTAAAACATATGACCAAAAGCGATGACGGTGATAAACGGAAAACTTTGGCGCTAGTCCTTAAGGCCGACTCCCGCGGCTCGCTGGAGGCTCTCAAACAAACTATTACCGCCATGGTTCCGTCCGAGGTTCGTCTGTCAGTGATCCGTGCTGAGGTAGGTAATATTTCCGATAGTGACGTTCTGACGGCTCGAGCTGCCGAAGCGATTCTCTACGGTTTTAATACGAAGGCAGCTGGGCTTTCTCAAAAGTTGGCCGATAAGGAACATGTCCCTATTCGTATCTTTGATGTAATTTACCACTTAGCCGATGACGTTCGGAAAGAAATTGAAGTACGACTGCCGGTAACCATTGAACGTGAAGATGTCGGCCGCATTAAAGTGCTAAAGGTCTTTTTCTCAACTCAAAAGAAAAAAATTGTCGGTGGAGAGGTAGCTGAAGGGACGATAAAGCCGGGAGATAAAATGACCATCTGGCGCAAAGAACAGAAGGACAGTGAAGCACAGGAGATCGGCTATGGTGATCTCATTGAAATTCAGCGAGAGAAAAAGGCTACTCAGGTAGCTGAAAAGGGTGAGCAGGTAGGTTTTACAATCGAAGGGAAAGGGAAGATCAAGGAAGGCGACGTACTACGAGTATATCGCGAAACTGAGATTCGCCAGACACTTCAAGCTACCTAGCCCCGAAAAGACAGTGTATGGCTGGTCGAATGGCAAAAGTGAATAAGCACATCCAACGCACTTTCGGGGAGATTTTACACGAAGAAGCGGATGTTCCAGCTGATGTCCTCGTTACTATTTCCCGAGTAGAGACAACACCTAACTTGAAATCTGCTACCATTTGGTTATACATTTCTCCTTCCTCGAAAGAGGAAGAAGTCCTGGAGATTCTCAAGCCGCAAATGTATGAACTTCAGGGAGCCTTAAATAGAGCCTTAACCATTCATCCGTTGCCGCGTCTTTACTTGAAAGCAGACCACGGAGCCCATCATGCGCAAACCATTGAACAAAAACTGGTTGAGCTTAAAGAAGACACCAAAGAGTAATCTGCTGGCGAGTCACTCTGCAGTCGTGCAAAACATTGCTACGGCTGTAAGTGGAGCACAGTCTGTTCTTGTGGCCGCCCACGCTCGACCTGATGGAGATGCACTGGGATCCACCCTCGCTCTTTTCCATACTCTTTCAGAACAAGGCAAGCAAGTGACGATGTATATCCCTGACCCGGCTCCGGACTTTTTTGCTTTCCTGCCTAGTATTGAGCAGATCACTCACGTTAAACCAGACACTAGTGCTTTTGATGTGTTTTTTATTGTGGACTGCACCTCGGCTGCCAGGGCCCAGCTAGCAGAAGAGGTGGCAGCTCACCCGAATGTAATCAACATTGATCATCATCGCGGCAACGCCGAAGAGGGCATTATTAATCTCATCGTACCGGAAGCTGCTGCTACCACGTATATTCTCTTCGAACTGTTTCAGTCTCTTGGATGGCCAATTAACAAGGATGTAGCCACAAGTCTGCTGACAGGCATATTCACAGACACGGGCTCCTTCATGCACGACTCGGTCACTCCTGACTTACTAGAAATTGCCGCCTTCCTGATGAAAAAAGGGGCTCGCTTATCTCACATCGCTCACGAAACATATCAGAAAAAGGAGCTTCCTGGTCTTAAGATCTGGGGACGGGTACTGTCGGGCATTACTATTGATTCTAAAACAGAAACAGCTGTTTCTGTTGTTACCCAGCAAGATCTTAAAGAATGCAACGCTACAATAGATGACTTGGAAGGAGTCGTGAGTATGATCAATACGCTTCCCGATACCAAACTCGCTATGCTGCTTGTGCAGCTGGGACCAGGAATGATCAAGGGCAGCTTGCGATCGGAGCCCCACAAGGGAGTGGACGTCAGCAAGCTTGCCAAACGCCTCGGGGGAGGCGGGCACACCCTAGCCGCTGGATTTGAGATTGAAGGGGACATAGTTCGCGAAAATGATACGTGGCGCGTTATCCCTCCGGCATCAACATCATGAGCACAGTACGATTTCTTGTTTTCGGAGACGTGATGGGACGTCTGGGACGTGCTGGTATTACCCGGATATTGCCGGCATTGCGTGAAGAGCACCATCCTGATGCTATTATCATCAACATTGAAAACATGGCTCACGGTAAAGGAGTCTCGCCAAGCACTCTCCAGGAAGCGCTGACATGGAAGGCTGATGTATACACGACAGGAGACCACGCCTGGGATTACAAAACAGCTGATGAGCTGCTGAATGACTCCAGGACCCCCATGATTCGTCCCGCCAATTACTCTGATAATTTTTCAGGGCGGGGGTATCACATATTTTCAATGGGCTTGGTTACGGTTGCTGTCATGCAACTTCAGGGACAGGTTTTCATGAAGACGGAACCTGCTAATCCTTTTCGTGATCTTGATCGCTTGCTTAAAATTCCAGCAATCGCTGCCGCGGATATTCGTCTGCTCGACTTTCATGCCGAGGCCACCAGCGAAAAACGAGGTATGGGCTGGCATGGAGACGGGCGAATATCGGCGATGTGGGGAACTCACACACATATCCCCACAGCCGATGCTCAGATCCTGCCGGAAGGAACAGGCTATATCTCCGACGTTGGTATGAATGGTGCCTATTATTCAATTATTGGAATGGCACCCGACGGGCCACTATATCGCTTCCGTACTGATCACAAAGCCCGTCTAGAGCCCCCCAATGAGGGGCCAATTGAGATTAATGCTGTACGCTTTGATATTGATCCGACCAATAGTAAAACAACTGACATTGCGTTTATTCGAAAAATCCTGAATGATTAAGAAGAAGTTTAGACGTTTATAAAGCCAATTGGAGGTGAACCATCTATGTTAAACAAACAATCCCTGATTGACCGCGTTACAGATATTACCCGCCTGCCGCGCAAACATGTTGAAGAGGTTATCAATGCTTTTCTCGACCTCGTTATCGAAAAATTATCGATGGACCAAAAAATTAACTTGTCAGGATTTGGTATTTTTGAAGTAAAAGTCCGCAAAGGACGGCGGGGGGTTAACCCTCGAAATCCCGATGAAGAGATTCGTGTTCCTGATGTGCGAGTAGCCAAGTTCCGCGCTGGAAAAACTCTAAAAGAAGCAGTTAAATAATTGCTTGACTTTATAGCCTGAAATTGATTAACTGGCACAATCAGTTAATTTTTCGGGGCGTCGTATACCGGTAGTACGCATGGTTTGGGACCATGTAGATTGGGTTCGATTCCCAACGCCCCGACACATATTGTAGTGGTATACTTAAAGTAGATGAATTCCACTGGCACCCTCGTCATACTACTGCTTGTCTTTTTGACAGCCATCCTTATTGCCCTTATTCGGGCTGAAGGTGGACTGCAGCCTACATTAGAGCGTGCTGCGGAGTTTAATATCCCAACACCCAAGCCTCGGCCTTCAACTTCACCTACTTCCAGTAGTGCTAACCCGTTCACTTCTGGTAATTCGCGGTTTAGTCAGGGTCGGTGTACTACAGATACAGAATGCCGCCCCAGCGGTTGTGGTGGGGAAGTGTGTACGAGCACAGGAGATGTCATAACAACATGCGAATACAGTGATTCCTTTCCTGACGCTCAAGGACTGTCCTGTGGGTGTGTTAATACTGTTTGTGGGTGGAAATAGGACGGGGAAGTAGTTTGAGCGAGTGAGGGGAATCGAACCCCTGGCATCAGCTTGGAAAGCTGAGGTATTACCATTATACGACACTCGCGTAGTATATCTTGTTTACGGCAAATATTTCGGAGCGTCAACCTCTCTTGGGCTCTGGTTCTAGCATGATATAATAGTGAAATGAAATACGGCCGATACGGATGGTCACATCTGTTTATGAGCTGGGGGTTAGGAATAGTTTTTTTATGGATTGGTTTCGACATGCTGCGTCATCCAGAGTCCTGGATTGGTTTCCTGCCTCAGCGTATTCCTTTTGATCTCTCCCGAGAAACCGCCCTGCAGATAAATGGAATTATGGATGCAGCTCTTGGTGCCCTTCTCATTCTGCGCTGGTGGCAGAAAATCGTCGCTATTATTGCTGCTGGTCACCTGATTGGTGTTGTAGCATATAACGGTATTGATGCTGTTTTGATTCGAGACATCGGATTACTTGGTACAGCCATTGCGCTACTGCTCTGGCCAACCAAGTATCGCAAGCGCCGGTTTTCCAGAATCTTTACACGGTCCAGCAGATCGTCCGATGAGGGTGATACTGAATAACATAAAATATCTTTCAAGCCAGTAAAACAGCTCACAATACCGTGAGCTGTTTTTACCTCTAACTTTCTAGACCTTAGAACACTGCCATTGGATTTGTCGGCTTGCCGTTACGTCGTACTTCAAAGTGAACGTGGGGTCCAGTAGATCGTCCGGTTGAACCCATCTTTCCGATGGCATCCCCACTCGAGACTTTTTGACCCTTAGCTACATAGAATGCATCCAAGTGAGCGTAGTAGGTGGTAAGACCACCGCCGTGATTGATAATGATAAGATTGCCATATCCACCGAGCCAGCCACGGAATTCCACCACTCCACCCTGAGAGGCAAAGACTGACGGGCGAGAACGGTTATCAATATCAATACCGGTGTGACCGCCACGGAAGTACTGCGAGATGTGCTTGCTTGTTGTTGGCCAGACCCATCCGCCGCCGGGAGATACCGGAGCCGGTTCTGGTGTGGGGCCTGATTCTTCTTCGCGGGCAATGCGAGTATTTCCAGAGACCACCGCAGGGGCGGAGCGTTGTTCAACATACCCATCAGGTACTATCAGTTTTTGACCAATCGAAAGACGTGATCCGTCTCCCAGGTTGTTGTAGGTTAGAACATCCGCAGCCTTAGCATCGTATTTGTTTGCAATACCCAACACCGTATCTCCGGAGGTAACCGTATGCAGTACCCCTGTCGTAGGCAGAATTGTTATATGGTCTCCAGCCTTAATAACAGTCTTGCTATTAAGTCCGTTGGCCCATAGGACTGTATTAACACTGACATCAAACTTGGCGGCAATTCCGGCAATGGTATCGTCTTCCTGAACAGTATACACATGCGGCTTGCCGGGGGTAGAGGGGCGAGGATCACCTGCATCTCCACTGTCCTCACTCCCAGGCTCTGGGACTACCGGTTGCAGAGGCGCTACCACGGCGTTACCACCTAGGGTTTGAGCAAATGTGACTTCAGGGTCATCAAAGGTAATGAGGTTAACGTCCGAGGCATCCACGACTGCTAAACGAGCACCGCCTGTACCCGGAGCATCAGTTTGGGCATAGGCGGAAGGATCGAGAGGGCCTTCAGTAATCTCTTCGCCGGAAATAAGAGAGTAGAGAAGTGAGCTACGATCAATGGTAGTAGTTTGCTGACTTTGCCAGACAACGGCCGTCATTAAACCAAAAAAGGCAGCATGGACAGCTGACTTTTTCGTAAGTCCACCCCGCACCCGAGCAGCAATCTTGGTTGAAGAAGACTGCGCACGGTCCTTCCCATGCAGGTCATTGATATAGTTGCGGCGAAGCGAAGAAGTGAATCTACGCTTTAGTTGTCGCTTTGGTAAAATATATGGATTCCTTCGTCGAGATACGGCCCCCCTCTAAAGCCTTTCAAATCGCGCGTATCTACTGACAAAATGAGTATGTTTGTGTTGAATCCTTGTTTATATTTGTCAGGTTGCCCTGACACTTATGACAAGAAGGCATTGTAGGCGACTACCGGGTGGGGTCAACATTGACATTATGCCACTTTATTGTGAATTATGGCACATTTTGCCCTCTGCGGGTAAACACCCCTATATATTGATATTTTTCGTGTGGATAACCATTTCGAGTATACTTAGGGGATGCAAAATCCCCTTCATGGCCTCAACGAGCAGCAGCAGCAAGTCGTACAGGCCACCCACGGGCCACTGTTAGTACTAGCGGGCGCGGGATCAGGAAAAACCAAAGCCTTAACCCACCGGATCGCCTATTTACTAACCCAGGGTATCGCTGCCCCTCACCAGATTGCTGCCGTTACGTTTACTAATAAGGCGGCCAAGGAAATGAAGGAGCGCATAGGCAGACTCCTGCCATCCTCTGATTTATTACCTTCAGCTGTCAGCACCTTTCACAGCCTGGGAGTTAAGCTACTCCGGGAACAAGTAATTTATACAGCCCGTGCAAAAGCCTTTACCATCATGGACAGCTCAGACAGTGAGAAGATTGTCCGCACGACCCTCAAGGAGCAAAATATCAGTTTACGCGACGTAAGCCCGCGCACCATGCGACAGCGTATCTCCACTGCTAAGAACGCAGGGCAGACTCCGCAGCATATTCTCACGCACGCTGAGAATCCATCCGACGAATTACTAGGTCGATCGTTTGCCCGCTATGAAGAGCTGCTGGCTAAAAGTAATGCATACGATTTTGACGATCTATTACTGGAACCGGTTCGTCTCCTGGATCAGCATCCGGAGGTTCGAGCGATGTATCAAGCCCGCTGGCGCTTTTTATCAGTCGATGAGTATCAGGATACAAACCCTATCCAGGATCGCTTACTGCGCCTACTGCTTGGTTCGGAGCAAAACATCTGCGTCGTAGGCGACGACTATCAGGCAATCTACTCTTGGCGAGGTGCTAATGTTGATCACATTCTGCGATTTGAGCAGCATTACCCCAACTGTCAGGTTATATACCTAACCCAGAATTACCGATCCACTCCTCAAATTCTGGAAGCGGCCAACGTCGTCATTGCCCATAATACGGAGCAAAAGCACAAGGAGTTATGGACGACAAATAAAACAGGTAACTCAGTACAATTAAATACTCTGGCATCCGACCGACAGGAAGCAGGCTGGGTGCGAGAACAAATCCAGGACCACGTACGCGAGGGAGGCCAGCTACGCGATTGTGCCATCTTGTATCGCACCAACGCTCAATCCCGTCTTTTTGAAGAAGAGTTTTTAACTCACCGGATGCCTTACACTATTGTTGGTGGATTCCGCTTCTATGATCGACGAGAAATTAAAGATGCCTTAGCTTTTCTTTATGCTTGGATAAATCCTTCAGCGCGACTGCCTCTCGAGCGCATCGCCAGCGCCCTATTGCAACGCATTGGACCTAAAACGATTGATCGATGGGAAAACGCAGCCCAGCAACAGGGCATTCCTCTGCGAACGTACATACTGCAGGAAGCAACCACAAAGCCGCAGCTCCGAGCGCTGGCCAAGGCCTTTCGGCAAGCTGAAGGAAAAGAGTATGAACATGTTTCAGATCTTTTACGTGACCTCCTAATCACAAGTGGGTATATAGATAGCCTAAAATCCGACCCCGAGGGAGAGGAGCGTGAACAGAATATCGAGGAACTATACACCGTCGCGTCAGCATATACCGATCTGGAAACCTTTCTGGAAGACGTCGCTCTCTTAAGTGACCTGGACACCATGGAGGAGTCTTCTGATCGCGTGACCTGTATGACCCTCCACGCCTCCAAAGGCCTGGAGTTTCCAGTGGTATTTGTGGTCGGTCTGGAAGAAGGTCTACTGCCACACATTAATAGCTTTGACTCCCAGGCTTCAATGGAAGAAGAGCGCCGCCTGCTGTACGTGGGGATGACGCGCGCCCGACAGAAGCTAATGATTACTCACGCTGCCCAACGCTACCGCGCTGGAGAGATGACTCCCCAACTGCCTTCACGCTTTTTGGACCACTTACCCGAACAGGTTGAGCGCATCTCACACTCGTCGGCGCTATCTGGTCTTGCTTTTGATAATGATGCGAGTGATGACCTTCATTCGTTCCTCCTACAAGCGACCCCCGCAGTGGTAACAAGCGGGGAACCCGTGATGACTCACGTAAGCGCGGGTGAATTTGTAAACCATCCTCAGTTCGGTCGGGGAGTAGTGATTGACACAACTGGCCAATATATTACCTGCGTGTTCGAACGACATGGCGTAAAACAGGTAGAAAGCTCAACGGTTGCTCCCCCTCTGTGATCCCGCGCTTATCCGACATCACGCAACTTCGAGATTTTCTGGATCATCACAACATATCCCCTTCAAAGTCGATGGGACAGAATTTTCTCGTATCCGAAGAAGTAGTTGAAAGTATCGTAGAGGTAGCCCAAACGGGACCTCGCACCGTCACCGAGCTCGGCTCAGGGGTTGGTGTGCTCACTCAGGCCCTTGTTGAAAGCGGTTTTATGCTTCGAGCGATTGAAAAAGACGATGAATTTGCAGCCCTGTTGCCCTCGGTTATCTCTCCCAAAAAACGTTCCAAGCTCACAGTTATTCATGAAGACTTAAAGGACGTTTCCTGGTCCCACGAAGAGCCCTATCAACTGATCGGAAATATTCCCTATAACCTGTCAGGATATATTTTCCGAATGCTTACTCAACTTGAACCTGCTCCAGTGCAGGCGATGCTGTTAGTTCAAAAAGAGGTAGGGCAGAGAGCTGTTGCCATACCGCCTGACATGAACCTTTTGAGTCTGGCAATTTCTCTGTGGGGGACCGCTCAGAAAGTGCTTAACGTCCCACCGAACTGTTTCTGGCCTCAACCCACCATTCACTCGCAAATACTTCTTTTAGCTCCGCACACTCCGCCGTATCTTCCGGTAGAAAAACGAGAAGCAACTATGGGTATTGCCCGAGTATTCTTCCAGCAAAAACGAAAACAAATCGGCGGAACTTTAAAGCGAGCACTGCACGCCCCGGACACCCTGCTATTACAAATAGAATCAGCCGGTATTTCACTTGATAGCCGGCCGCAGGAGCTCTCTGCTGAACAGTGGTACACTATATCAAAGCTATGCAAAAACGCTGGATTAGGCTGATCATCATCGCCCTCCTTGTGCTGCTAACGACCCTTGGGGCATGGTGGTTTTTTAGTCGTTCATCAGATATACCTGATGAAGATGGCTTATCTTTTTTTCAGTTTCCTACACCCGGGGATCGAACTGACCCTTTCGAACAAGAAGAAAGCCCCACAGCCGACGATACATCTAGCTCAGACACGCAGCCTCCACAATCTACGGACAACATCGCGGTAACCGTGCGCTATCAACGAGGGGACTCGTTTTCCTTGAGCATTACTGAGGCTACCTACAGCCCAAATCAACCAACAATTGCCCAGTACACCCCTCCAGGCGATAGCCCTTATTCTCAAGTTCAACTCCTTGATGCCAGCGGATCTGTTATTTCAGAGTACCGATTCGCTATTTCCACCCGCGGAATATTAGAAGGGCCCAATATTCAACATCAAACACTTGATCTTCCCGAGAGCACTGCGTATCTCATTCTCCCTTCACCCCAGAAACAGGCGACCCATGTACGAATTATGGGCGCCAACGGGCAAGAGTTTGATAGGCAGGCGCTACCGGACATACCCATTACTAGTCTGCCTAACAATCCTTTGGCTTGGCTACGTCAGCTCGTTCCTGCAAATGTTTGGGCTCAATCAGGTTCTGACAGCCGTTTCACTATTGTCGTTATTAACGAAACTACCGTATCGCCCAGCTCAGTGGATCCTGTCATAGTCGTCACAAGAGGCATCCTCGGTATTGATCCCTGGCGAATGTTCGCGGGGCAAGTCGACGTGGTACCGATCTATAACCAAAGTACGCTCCTGGGCTGCAATGTTGGATCGGGACAACCAATTTCATGTAAAGACGATGCGCATGTAATGAAAACAGTCGCCAAGGAAGTTCCAGATTGGGACGCTATCCTAGTGGTAACTAACCTCGATTGCAACGACTGCGGGTACGTAGGTGAGACCTTCCCGCCAATTGCTGTGGTTGGAACTGCGGCTACTGTAAACTTAATAGTTCATGAGCTGGGACACGCCATTGGCAAATTACTGGACGAGTACTTATATCAACATGCCGATTTTCCAGACCAGCAGCCCCGCTACACCGGACCAAATTGTTTTAAAACTATTGATGAATGTCGCGCGGCTCTTGAGCCCTACCTAGGAGATCCACATGGAGAGTGCGCCGCTGGCTGTAACGGGGGCTCTAATGTAACCTTCCGTCCCGCCACCCGCATCATGCACAACACATTTATCCCGTTGGTGTTTGGTCCAGTTGAGCGATGTATTATGGGCAAAGCGATTGCCAAGGGTATTGGTCGAACATATGAGTGTACCCCTCAAACTTCGCCCGTACCTGATCCTACTCCCACCAACACCCCTGGAACATATTGGGGATGGTATCGGTAAAGATGTGATATATTAAGAGGTAATATGTCTCGACGAGTTATAATCATCCTTCTCGGCATCCTAATCTTGGGAGTTATAGGCGGTACTATCTATCTGGTTGTGCAGCGCTTGAGCGACCCAGGGGAGTCAACTATAGCAACACCGGGATCTGGTTCACTTCAGGAATCTGGTAGTGGCAGCCAGCAGATTGTTGATCCGACCGGAGATGATGACAACGACGGGCTTACAAACGCAGATGAAGCCCTGTGGGGCACCGCCCGGACTAATCCCGACACTGACGGAGATGGATTCCTAGACGGGGATGAGGTGGCGGCCAATCACAATCCAACCATCGCGGGACCCAACGATATTCTCCCGCCTGATTTTCAGTTAGGTAAAGATATTAACCCCATTGAAGGCACCCCCGATGAGCCCCTCGCCGTTGCACAATTCTTCGTGAATAACCTAGACCTTTCAGGACCAAAGGAAAATGTAACTGAAGCTTATCAAAGAGCTTACCCGCCGGATCAGCGAACTCCCGAGACATTAAAACAATATGTAAATGAGCAACCGATTGTGACTCAGCTACCCGCAGCAACCAGTAATGCCCTGCGACTGGTTAACACCCCCCTCCAACAAACCACCTACCTCTCTACTGCCGATGAAACAGTATCCTTCTTTTCGAACCAACCGCTTTTTCAATCAGTCATTAACGACCTATTCGGTAAAAATAATACTTCAAGCGTAGAAGGGCTAGCACTAATGGCCCGGATTCAGCAGGAAGCTCTCATCACGACGGCTGTTCCCCCTGAAGCAGAGAACCTTCACCGCCTCCTGCTGGGATATACCGAACTGTTGGCAGCCACGTTTGATCAAATGGCCCAATACAACACTGACCGGGTACGGGCTGTGCTGGCAATACGCCAGTGGGAGCAAGCAGATGCTCGATATATCCCTCTCATAAATCAAGAATTCGATCGCCTGAATACACGTTAAGGTAATGCGATGATGCCGTATAAGTCATTCCTAGGCATTCTGCTTCTTCTCTCGGGCGCAGCGTTTGCTTACGCAGCTGATACGGCTACTATACCGCTACCAACCAACACGCACTATGACGCATACATAAGTGCCCGGATTTACGAGAATCCGTTTTCCACTGACCCCACTCAAAGAGGTCAGGGGCAGGTCAAAGCTGAAACTGATGAGCTTCCCGACGTCAGTATTTTTATCATAAACAAGGATACCTGTTTTGAATCTGCCGGAGACCGGCTATCATATCGCATCCTGCTACGCAACAATACGGATTTTCCGGCCAGTCAGTTGTTTTTAACTGATATCTTTCCCGCTTCCGCTCGTGTCATCGAATCTGTACCGATCGCGCTTAATCCTCCCGGAACAAATCGTCTGGAATGGAATCAACGAGACAGCGTGCTTCCTCCCCGCGGATTCCTGGAATACTTTTTCACCCTTGAAACGGGCAGCACAGCTCCTGAATTTACCAACCAGGCCGAAATAGAGTATGTCACAAATTCCTTAAAGCGCGCCTCGACTACTCATAAAATCATTAATACGTGCGGAGTACCGGATGTTCCGACTCAACCGCTTCCCAATAAACTTGCAGCCATTGTCTGTGATCGAGCAGAATCGCTATGTGTAAACTTTTTTCCTGAGCTGGGGGCAAATTTCAAGAAAGCCCAAGATCCAATTAATCAAGCCCGGATTTGCTCGCAGCAACAATATCGTGATTCTGAGCTATGTGTACAAAATCTTCCTACCCTAGGGGCGCGCTTTAATGAAGCCAAGCCGGTGATTAAACCCGGAGAGTGTCGAGTGCAAGAAGATCTCCAGCACGAATTTGATCCTCTTGCTATCGGACCGCCGGTCGAAAGCACGATCTGCGAATCAAATGGGTATCCTGCCTCTGTGTTAGCTTCTGCTCCTGAGCCGATTAAGGCTACCCGTAACGAAATTCGACTACCTGATACCAGCGTTCTTGCGCCTGGTGAAAATACAGTAATTAACGAAGCACTAACGCGCGGATCCGCCTGTTCTGGCGCACCCGGCGACCCGTACTGGGCCTTTGATTGCTCCTGTAGCTGTAACGACCTTCTGTTTGTGCCGGGGGGACGGTCCGAGGGACGTATTCTAAATTGTCAGCTCATCAAACAAATTAATCGAGGAGATATCTATACTACTCAACTCGAGTGCCTGGCTGACATTCGTCATAACCAGGCTCCAACACGAACAAACTTATAACGTAAGAAAAAACCGCATCCAAGAATGCGGGTGTGCGCTGCTGTGCTTCCTCTAAGGATGAGTCAGCGTCGCTGCGCGGTGCGAGCTACCTGGGTGAACTGCTTATTGGCCGGATCGAATCCCACCATCACAGCCACCCGAGCCGGGCCTCGCACTTGTCCACTAAGCGTCGTCAGGCGAAGAGCAACGGTGCCGTCCTTGCCCTCCTCCCACTGAGGCACGCCCAACAGCAGCGCACCTCCCAAGTAGGGGATTTCGTCCCATTCCTGCTTGGTAGGTGAAAAGGCCAGAATGCCTCGAAACGCCGTGAGCTCTCCCATGGGCTCGATGACAGCGAAGTAGTATTCCTGTCCCTCGATTGGCCGCAAGTACATCACCCCGCCCCGCCGACTCGAATTCTCCTTCAGGACGTAGGCAAGGTCCGAGATCTCAGTGGCGGGTTCGTAGTGGTAGGCGTTAACGCCCGTCACCACGTAGATGCGCGAACCCGACACGAACACTGCTCGCACGGGATCCGGAAAGCCCCTCAGCTGCCGCCCACCGGGCATCTTCATCAGCTCATGAAGCTGGAGCGGAGCCCGAGCCTGCCGACCAAAACCTGAGCTAGTGCGCAGTTTGGCCAGATTTTCTGCCTGTTCGCGCTCGGTTTCGGCGCGACCACCCCACGCGCGGATGAGGGTGCAAGTTCCCAGGCTGGTCTTGATCTCGGTGGCCTGAAACTTTCCTTCAGCAGGAACGTCGGGCACCTCCGCCAGCAGGGGAACAGAGCAACACAGAAAAAGCGCTGCCGCCAGCACGATTGCAACGAGGATCTTCATTGCGTTCTCCAGGTTTCCAAAGGAACAGGAGCCCTCGTGGCTTAATTACGCCCATCCTTTCTTCTCTCTACTATATAACATATCTCCTGTCAACAGGAGAAGCAATAGAATATCTCATGGTATGATTCATGAATGAGCACTGCGAACGCTTTAGGAGTGAAGGTTGCCCTTATTACTACGATTGTCGTCCTGGCTATCTTTGGGATATTTATAGGAGCAAAAAAGCTGTTCTTTACTCCCGTGGAAGAACCAACTTTACCGTCAGTAAATTCTCCTGCAATTGAAGCTGAAGATCGGGATAAAGACGGCCTCCCTGACCTCATTGAAAATATCTATAAATCAGACCCGGATAACCCCGACACTGACGGGGATGGTACATTAGATGGAGACGAGATCGCTCTTCAACGGGATCCGACACTACCCGGCCCGAACGACCAGTTTTCGGTTGATTTCATTACTCAATCAGGCATTTATTCTGATACTTTCACTTCTCGGTATCTTCAAACTCTCCCTCCGGATGTCTCTCGCCAAAGTATTTTAGATAAAAACCAAGTGGCCGCTTTCGTAGAAGCGAATAAAGGTATCCTCCTGCCGGACGTGGCTGTCACGATTGTTCCCGGGGAGGGGAAAGAAGTTGTTCAAGCCTACCTGGAAGCGATTTCTGCCACCCATAATACCGCTATAGTGCCTATCACCAGCACCGACATTGATACAGCATTTCGACAGCACTACACATTAAATAATCCTGCTCCCTTAGAGGGAATTATCGCGCAACTTGAACAAAACGTAGGGACACTCGAGAACGTTGCTGCCCCCAGTGAGGTAGAGGAGCTGCATATTCAGCTTGTTTCAGCCTCTCAGGCCCTGCTTAACAACTCACAGCTTCTTCAAGGTATTCACGAAGACTTTGTTGGTGGACTCATTGGAGCCCGTAATATAGAGGAGCTTGGTGCCGTATTCCAAGCTACAGCTGAAAAGATTATTGCTCTCGAACAACAGTACGAGCTATAGATATATCTCGCGAGGAGAGTGTGATATACTATTTTCATATTAGAGGTCGTATGCAAAGCTATTTTCTGACTAGGGGAAACTCTTTTTTAGTAGGCATTCTTTTTTGCCTCATAGCATTTTTAGTTCCCCGAGCTGCTTTCGCCGACCCTCACGCTCTGTTCTACACCACCGTAGGGCAACAACAACTCTTCTTTAATACCCTGGCGGCTCTGGATCAGGCTGATTATGTCGAGCCAAATACTAACAGGCAGGAGCTAGTGCAACAACGGACTGCTACCGGATTCAGTGAAACGTCTGATCCGTCCATCACTGCCACACATACTGATCTGGCAAGTATTTTGACGCGCAGCATTACACTTGAAGGACAGGATCTCTGGACAGCATATATCCAATACCAGTTCGCCCTCGAGGATTTTCGACGAGATAACACGAGTGCGCTTGTAACATTGTTTTGTGAACGCGGTTTAGGAGTACTTGGCTGTAAACAGGGAGAAGAGAAGAATCCAAAGAATGCACAGTTGCGATTGGAGGCAGCATACAACAGTAATCCGTTGGCCGAGGAAGAATATAGACGTGACGCCGGCAATGCCGCTCTAGCTTCGGGTACGGCTGCCGATCAAGCTGACAGACGGGAGATTCTAAAAGGAAGCCCGGTAAATCCTAACGTATACAGACCATATAGCCCTGATATTGCCCAGTTGCGGAGCACTGCAAACACTTCCGAAAAAGCGGCGGCTGTTGATCGTCTCGTCGCGTCGGCAACTAGCTCTGATGGGAGCGTTTCAACACTTTTTAAGGGCTTAGAGATTAATGGGGGTAGGGCATCTCTACCGCCGGGAGCTTCTTTAGACGCATACATGAGTAAAATGTCTGCCGCCATTAGCGCCCCCGCTCAAATTGACAACATTCGAGACCGAGCTGAGGCTAAGGCTAAAACTGTAAATGAAGAAGTCAATGTCGATGGAGCCTTAGCTGATGTCAGACCTAAGTTAAATGTTTACAGAGGAACAATCGGTACGATTGACAAGCAAATTGTCAGCCCGGCCTGGAACAAAAAGGCGGAAGGTGAGCAAGCAGTTGCAGCTGCCGCTGTCACAGAAACCAACTCTATTTATACTGATCCAAACACTGGCGCCGCAAGAGATCAGCGTCTTGTCAAGGAGGGTGAGCGCAGTGGTGTTGCCGGAGCTACCACGGATAAAACAATAGCAACGGGACAGGTATTAGCCGCTACCGACTTTCCCGACCCTACTCCTCAACCAAGAACACCCATAAATGACCCCGCTGCCTTTTTCCACGAAGTACCGATAAAACGTTTTTACTCTCTAAACCGAGGCGGAAATCAACGGGGGGGCTGCCAGTGTTCCCTTGATGGAATTGTTAGTGGTTTCGGGAACGATATTCTTAACAATCCGTGATGAGTAGCTCTTTTCTCAAACTCTCAGGAGTAGGCATAGGAACTTTTCTGATACTCGTACTGCCGCTGTACGCTGATGCACAAGCAGTGCAAAGAACAAGAGTGGGGGACCTAGAAGCCCCTTTGGAGCTCGGAACAATCACTGGTCAACAGTTGAAAGATAAAGGATGTGTAGTCAAGGACCGGATTGATGTTGAGGGCGCCTCAACCGCTATAGATCTGGTTGATAGGCCTGTTGGTTGGAGATATGTGTACCCTGCGGATATCAGTGACTATATCGACGATAGCATAGGAATTGACTTCGAGCATCCTGTTTTCTTTTTCTGTGAACCAGGGGTAGTAAGTAAAGACCTTGCTCCAGACGAAGACGCGGATGATGGTTGGTTGGGCGAAAAAACTCTTGTTCGCTGGGCAATAATGGAGATAGCTCGAGCTGTTGCCCAAGTTGGTTTATGGGTCCTGGCTTTAGGGGGCGCTCTTTTGGGCTGGTCTCTAGGTATTAGAAATTACGCCAGCAGCGATATTGTGCAAAATGGCTGGCCTTTTGTTCAAGGCATTGCGAACCTTGGATTTATTGTTGCCTTATTGGCTATTGCCCTTCTTATGACCTTGCGCATTGAAGTGGGTGGTGGGGTAAAGAGGTTGCTGCCACGCCTATTTATCGCAGCTCTCCTTATTAACTTTAGTCTTCTGTTTGGAGAAATCATTATTGATAGTACTCGTCTGCTAATGGCAATCATGATGAGGGCGATCACGGGCAGTAGAGGAGTGACGTTTGTAAACTTAGGTACAGAGATTGTTCGAGGATCCGACCTTCTTAATGAATTATTTCACATTGGCACTGCTGGCCCCATCCCAGGATTTGCTTGGAAAGAAACAGTTGCCACTAATGATCAGAATGTGTTGCGTAGCATTCAAGCTGCAATTCTGGTCTGGGCTGTGGCTATTTCCGTTTTCTTTATTGCAGCCGCTTTAATAGTTCGCTTTATTATTCTTCTCATTTTACTGATCGCCTCTCCGGCCGCTTACTTAGGCATGGCGATTCCAGGAGCTAAACAGTTAACGGACAAATGGTGGTCAAACTTTCTTAAGTGGGCCTTCTTCGGACCAATTTCTTTATTCTTCCTCCTTCTTCTTATTCGCACCACGAACTCTAGTATCGTATCAACGGGGGTAAAACCGGGCGCGCTTGAAGGGGGAATCATTCCGATTATATTCACAGTAGTAATGTCCGTTATTGCAGTTATAGGAGGATTTCAACTAGGCGGCGTGGGAAGTGCTGCGACTATGAATGCTATTAAAAAAGGTACCGGGAAGATGGGTCGCGGAGCATATATTGCCACGGGTGCCAGGGGTGGGGTGCGGCAAGTTCGCGACTTTAGTCGTGAACTAAAGAGCGATGTGGCGAAATCAGCTCGCTCCGGAAAGATGTTTGGTGAGGGCAGGGGCCAAGCAGCTCGTAGTTCCGCTTCCTGGGTAGCTCGCTTTGTTGCCGGTCCAAAACGTAATGCGGATGGCACACTCGCGAAGGGTGAAACATCTATGGGTACACGCGCGGGTAGCGCAATTGCACGACGACTTCCAAGCGGCGCCGGGGATAGGGAATCTATTGCTGCAGCAAGAAAAATAGTCAGCAACAAGAGCAGTCGATCAAATCTACGAGAGGCGACCCGAACCGAAGAAGCTGCTAAGAAAGCTGAGGCAAGTGGTGATACGGCTGGGGCTCAATCTCTGAGAGATCAAGCTCAAGTTCATCGTGATGCAGGGTTAGGCGCCCTCTTGAAGCAAGCTGGTCTTGATCGCAATAATCCAGCTGATCAGGGCAAGATCATTGCAAAACTTTCAGACAGCAACTTTATCTTGAATGTACCGCCCGAGGCCTTAAAAGGCTTTATGGAACACGGCACCGATGGGGAGAAAAATGCTGTTGGAGCCGCCCTGGCTACAGCGGATATGTCTGCTGTGACGCCAAATAAACGTAAGGAGGTAATTAAAGCTGTTGTTGACTCCGGCAACACGCAAATTCTGAAGACTGTAGTTAACAATGTTGATTTTGTTGAGCATATGGGTGGAAGCGATAAAGCAAAAGTCTTCCAGCTGGACGACCAAGCACTGACAACACGTCTTGTACGAACTATGCGTACTGCGGAGCAAAGAAAAAAATAGCCTATGCTTTTACCTCAGGATCCATACCTTAGTACTCCCGCCGGCTCCATCGCGATAATGACAGATGAAGCGCGAGAAGGAGCGTACATAGAAAAATTGCACGGGCTCCCTCCGCAATCGTTTGAACTTGCAACTTCGATGAAAACTGGAGCGTTTATACGCGGCGTGGTGAAGCAGTTCAATATTCCCGTTGAACGTTCTCCATTTGTTGCATTTGCTGTCTTACAAATTCTGGTGAAGGAAAGATCCTTAGCTGGATTGGCGCCCACCCTCTCTTCCACTGCCAACTTCCCACAGCAAATTTCGCAGCAAGTTGCTCGGGAAATTGAACGGGAGCTGTTTTCATTAATTGGATCGGAGTTATCTCAATCGTCAAACACCCAACAGCGCAACCCCCAAGTTAACCTGAACAATGTTTTGGATCTTAAACAAGCTCCTCCCAAACCTCCAGAAGTTCCTCGCTAGAAGCAAGGCATGCGCTTTCAAGTACCACAATTCGTATATGTTGAGGACAAGGTTATAGGACCTTTTACTCTGAAGCAGTTTTTTATGTACATCGGGGCAGCGATGGTGCTTGTCCCTGTATACATTTTCTCCGACCTGTCTCTCTTTATTACGGTTGCAATTCCGGTGGCCGGCACCGCTGCGGCATTTGCTCACTTTAAGATTAACAACAAAAGCCTGTTTACCGTCATCACGAATGCCCTGGGATACTACACATCTTCACCGGTTTATGTATGGCAACGTACGAATAAACTGCAGCCTTTGAAAATCACCGACCCGGCGTGGGATGAGATAGCCACCGCTAGCCAGCTGGGGGAAAAAGCATCCCCCCTAGCCGCACAATTGAGGGCCCTGGAGACGTCAGGTAACGTCGTTAATAGCGATGACGTTGCAGATGCGCTGGATCCGGAAGCAACCCCATAAGCCATGCTATACTAGTCAGACGCTATGGTAGAAGATATGAAGAGCAAGGAAAAGAAAGGAAAGCCGGCTCAGGACTTGGTGCGGATTTCCGAAATCCGGGAGGGGGTTGTTATCCTCTCAGATGCTGGCATGAGAGCTATTCTCCTAGTTTCATCGGTTAACTTTGCCCTCAAGTCCGAAGACGAGCAGAATGCCATCATCTATGCGTACCAGGAATTTATTAATTCCCTGGATTTTCCCATCCAGATCAGTATTTCTTCCCGTAAAATGGACATCACCCCATACCTAGAAGAAGTAAAGCACAAACGAGATACCCAGAAAAATGAACTATTGCGTCTGCAAATGAACGAATACATAGACTTCGTAGGAGGATTAGTAGAGAACAGCAATATCATGTCAAAAACATTCTTTGTTACGATTTCGTTCTCGGTAGTGCAAAACAAGAAAGAAAACTTTCTAGGCCGTATATTTAAAGGAGTTAAAAGCGCTACCGGGAAGCACACGTTTAACGACCAGGAATTCGAACATGCCCGTAATCAACTTTTTCAACGAGTAGAGCAGGTAGCTGTAGGCTTGCGTGGTATTGGACTGCGTGTTGTGCCTTTACAAACCCAGGAACTACTGGAACTTTTTTACAATATGTATAACCCCTCCACTTCTCGCAACCAGCGTCTGCGCGGTCTGGGAGAGCTTCACATCCAGGAAACCAGTTCCAGCTAGTGTGGTGTGCTATTATTAGCTCATGGGGATTTTTCAAGATACATTCGCTTTCCTGCGCGGCTCTAAAAAGAAGGGGCAGCAAACAGAGGCAGAGGAGGATGCAACGCTCAAAAATTACAACGAGGGCGTAGCTTCTGTGCGGGACATTATTGCTCCCGCCGGATTTAAGGTAAACCCCAAGTCCATTGAAATTGACGGAAAGTATGCGTCAACGCTGTTTGTAATAACATACCCGCGCTACCTCGACACCAACTGGTTCTCTCCAATTGTAAACTTTGACATTGAATTTGACGTAGGGATGTTTATTTACCCTCAGGACTCCGCCGCTATTTTAAAACAGCTGAGAAAGCAGGTTACCCGGGTATCGGCTTCTCTTTCTATGCAGGCGGAGGGAGGCAAGGTCCGTGATCCCCAACTGGAAACTGCCTATCAGGACATTGAAGAGCTGCGGGATCGCCTCGTGCAGGGGACGGAGCGTTTTTACCAGTACGGGCTATACATAACGCTGTACGCGAATTCAGAAATAGAGCTAGAACAAACCGTCTCTCAAGTGGAAGTTTTACTTGAAGGGCGCCTGGTGTATGCAAAGCCAGCTCTCTTTCAAGCCCTGCAAGGATTCACCTCCACATTGCCTTTAGGTCACGACCGTCTAGGAGTTTCAACAAACATGAATACTTCGCCGCTTTCTACGACGTTTCCTTTTGTCAGCTCAGACCTTACCAGCAACAGCGGGGTTCTGTATGGTATTAACCTTCATAATAACAGCCTGGTGCTCTTTGATCGGTTCAGCTTAGAAAATGCCAACATGGTTATTTTTGCTAAATCTGGTGCGGGTAAAAGCTACACCGTGAAACTTGAGATTTTGCGTAGTCTAATGTTCGGCACTGAGGTAATCGTCATTGATCCAGAGCAGGAGTATAAATATTTGTCGGAGGCGGTAGGTGGCAGTTACCTGCGTATTGCTATCGCGTCTGATCACCGCATCAATCCTTTCGATTTACCAGAGCTTGGGGAAGATGAAAACCCTGAGGCAGTATTAAGGGAGAATATAACCCGTTTAATCGGACTTGTTTCCTTGATGGCCAACGGCGTGTCTCCCGAAGAAGAATCGCTCGTGGATAAAGCGCTATGGGAATCTTACGCTATTAAAGATATTACTCCCGGTGCCCGATGGGCAAAGCCGGAGGTGCCGACCTTACAGGATTTTTACAATATCCTGCGCGACATGCAGGGGGGACAGAGTATTGCTTTACGTATCCAGCGGTATGTGGAAGGAACATTCGCCGGCGTATTTAACCGCCCTACGAATATTGACCTGGATAACCAGCTCATTGTCTTTAACATTCGGGACATGGAAGAAGAGCTGCGACCGATCGCCATGTATGTGGTACTTGGATTTATCTGGAATCGGGTGCGCAGCCAGCTTAAGCGACGCATTCTGGCCGTGGATGAGGCCTGGATCATGATGCAAAACGAAGAGTCAGCCAAGTTTTTGTTTTCGATGGCCAAGCGAGCTCGCAAATATTACCTGGGGGTTACCACAATCACTCAGGACATTACGGACTTTTTAGGCTCCAAATATGGCAAGCCTATTGTCACCAACTCTTCAATTCAGCTACTTCTTCGTCAGTCACCGGCGGCTATCGATCTTCTTTCGGAGGTATTTTACTTAACTGACCATGAGAAGTTTCGTCTACTTGAAAGCGACGTGGGAGAAGGTATCTTCTTTGCCGGACTCAAGCACGTAGCAATTAAAGTGGTTGCCAGTTACGCTGAAGATCAGGTGATTACCTCTGATCCGCAGCAAATTCTAGCTATTGAAGCAGCTAAAAAAGAATTAGCGCAGATAGAAACCTAGGCTCTTATGGCTCTCGGACAAGAACAAGTAAATAAGGCGGAACTAAGCAAGGGTCAAAACTCTCGAGGCGGCTCTTCTCATCACCTCAGTCCAAAGACGTCCGGAATGGCCGGCAATAACCCCAAAGATAGGCTCGCCTTGGCGCGCAATATACAGCAACAACCTGTTGTAGAAGCTAAGGCAGCAGCGGGAAAATGGGCAGGCCGAGCACTGGGAGCGTACCTTCTTCCCGGAGTAGGCGGCCTCCCCGGGGGTATGATCGGTGAAAAAGTGGGGCGAATGAGCACTCCAAAACAAATTCTTCTCTTCGGGTTACTGGGAGTATACGCGCTTATACAACCTCTTATACCAATAGTAATTCTCCTTATCATGGTCGTTCTTATTGTCTCCTCTATTGCATGAGCTTCCGTAACATCACATTATTTTTCGCATTCCTTTCCCTGCTGGGCAGTACTTTCTTTGGAGCAGGTCAGTACGCGCTCGCTCAAGCACCTTGCCCTCCCGGTTCTTTGTACGGATGTCTGGAAGCGCCTCTGCCTGGCCAAAAAAGCACTAACATTGATGATTTGGTACGAGCAAATTCGCCCTTGCTGACGTATATAGATATAGTCGTTAAATTTGTTATTGCCATCATCGTGGTGATCAGCGTTATCTCTGTTATCGCCGGCGGGTTTGTGTATATGACAGCCGGGGGAGATGCCAGCAAAGTCGCTCTCGCGAAAACTATAATACTGTCTGCTTTGGGAGGATTAGCCCTCGCTCTCTTGTCATGGGTTCTCCTTAATACAATCAGTCCTCAGTTTGCCTCACAGCTCCGTGATCCGACCGCTCCGTAGGTCTCCTAACTAAAAAGCCTATTAACATCCACCACAAAATGGCGAGATCGTTTTTCCAGTAGACAGTATCAACCAGTCCCAGCAGGAGTATTGCTATCAAAGCCAAGCAAATAGCAGTTTGATTTTTCCAGGATTTTCTTACAACTACTGCTGCCAGGGTTGCGAAGCTTAGCAGTCCAGTTAGCCCAAGGTTGAGCCAGAAAGATAGCACCCAGTTGTGGGGATCGCGAAAGACAAACTCCGGCAGCGGCTCGCTTAGTAAGACTCCGCTGTGAAAAGAGGAGAATCGTTCATGAAGGTGTTGTTGGTAGGCAGGCTCAAAGGTGCCCAACCCGATACCAAGCAGGGGGTGTTCTGTAACGATTTCCCAGGAAATGCTCCACAGCTGCAGCCGCACAGCAGCGCTACTATCCAGCTGGAACAAATACGATATTTTATCCTGCAGGAGAATGCCGCTCCCTAGAAGTGTGAGTATACCTGCCGCTATCAGTCCGCGTCTGGCTGTTAAGGAAACAACTTTCGGAAAAAACAACATGCCAAGCACGAAGGTAAACACCACCGCAATAATTGCGCCTACTGTTTGAGCAGCAAGCAGGGCAGCCGCCATAATTGCGCTCGCGGTCCACAACGCGCCCGGACGTATCCCTTGCAGCGCCCTCCAGGTTGCCATAGTAAGGATAGGAGCAATATACAGCGCAAGAGAGTTGGGTACGTCATACACACTTCTGACCCGATCCAGCGAGTCCAGCTGAGTCAGCCCGATCAGTGCAACTGCGGTGCCGGAAATAACCAGCGCGTTTACTATAACCGCCTGCCGGCTGTTCTGGGTAAAGACCATCCAGCCATACAGGACAGGCAAAATAATCCAGCCTTTTAAAATCCCCAGACTAGTCTCCAGGTGAGGGGAGATAAGTGTCGATAGAGCAGCCGAGAGCACCAAAACGAGGACCAGTATTTTTACTTCCCACACCAATCCCTGCGTTGCTCTTCTCCAGCTTGTTCGGATTCCATGATCTATCGCTCCCGTCGCGAACGTAGCAATAATAAGCACTTCAAGAACATTCGTGGGGATACCAGCTACAGAAAACCGCCATAGGTAGGCCGGCAACAGCACCGCCGTCGCAGTCAGCAGAAAAATGTGTAACTTACCGACGGTCATAAGGCTGCATTGAGATTGTCACGATAGCGACAAGAATAACCAAAAGGTGGGCATATAGAAAACTATTTACAAACTGCGAGTGGATAAACAAACCAGCCAGAGCCAGAACCCCTGCTCCTGCCTGCAAATCCAAGCCCTTAACTGCTTTTCTTCCTAACCATATACCAGCTGCTATCCAGGGCCAGGCAAAAAGAAGGACGCCAATTAAACCCGTCGTAGCCCATAGCGTCAACCAGCTGTTGTCAGCCCCCGCTCGGGAGTGAAGCGAGAACTGCCCGATAAGGCCTGCATCCACGGCAGCAAACTGATACGCATTGTAACCCACGCCTACAAGCGCATTCGGCTGAATGATGTGACTCCAAGCCAATGCGAGCGAATCAGTGCGAAGGGTGACTGTGGGATCATACTGCACAAACCCTGCCAGACGATCCCCCAATAGCCCCGCAGCTAAAGCTCCCCACACTACGCACATGCCAATAATCCCCACCAAGCGCAGGAGACGGGCATGATCACTGCGTATCCGTGCTGCCATTTTCCAGGTGATGTACGGCACAGCGATCGCAAAAATACCCAGGAAAGCTACCAGGCTGCTGCGGGACTGAGTTAAGGCAATCGCAAGTATTTGTAACACGACTAGTGATGTATACCCCGAGCGCCACAAGACATTTTTTTTCACCGTGCTCCACTGTGCTAATACCCACGGTAGAGCGACTACCAAAAACGCACCGATAAAGTTGGGATCGAGCCAGGTAGAAACTAGTCGTCGCTGATGGGGATCCCAGCCATATTGCGATAGAAAAGATAAGTCAGAAAGTAGTATTACCTGTACGATCCCCAGCATTACTAGTCCCGCTACAGTAAAAAACAGCCCGTGCCGTATAGTCGTTCGGTTTATCGGATCAAGCATTAAAATAGCCAGGGCAGGGAAGAGCAGAAGGTATGCACTGGTGCGCACCCAGTATAGTCCGGCAATAACGAGCTGGTGCGACTCTAAAGAAAACGCATGTATAACTAGCGTGAACAAGCTCCAGCCAATGAACGGAAGAACCAGCCAGGCTAGCTGAGCTCCCTTTTGCTGAAAAGGATCCGCAAAACGATTTTTGTACCGACGCCAAGATACCACTCCAGCTATAATCGTAAATCCAACCGCCAGATCGCTCGCAAGCAGCCCTCCGCCCTGACCGGCGACCTGAATACGTATCAGCTGACCCGCTACCACTGAACCAAACAGAAGCCACAGAGCTAGTCGAGGCAGCATCACACTCCACCAGGCAGCCGCAAGCAGCCCTATTGCACCCGAGAGGAGAACAAGCGGTAGATTTGTCGCAGCAAGCGATGCAAGAGCCATATAGATGTAGCGTAGTGTTTTCGGAAGTATCTGTCAGCTGACTGGTCGTAGAGGTACGTCTTGCGTCCTATATCCGTCAGACTCATTCCCCGCCGGTGAGTGACCGCGACCAGGGGATAGAGTGTAATACTTTTGCCTTTGGCATGAATTCGCCGGCACAGGTCAACATCTTCCCAGTAGAGGAAAAACGTTTCATCAAACCCCCCAACTGCTCGGAATTGCCCAGTATCAACCAGCATGGCCCCTCCCGACACCCAGCCCACCTGTAACGGTACCGCATCGTCAATAGGCGCCTTACTAATACGACGCCCAAATAGGGACAAGAGCGAAACGGCATCTCCATAAGAACCTTTTTCAGGGTGGCCCTCAGTATCTTGAAGCCTAAATCCCAACACGGCGACGCTGGCGTGACTGCTAATATATTGCACTGCCTGGTGAATGCTTCCGCTCGCAAGGAAAGCGTCTGGGTTTAGGAAAATAATATATGGCTTGTCCAGACACTTACTGCCGACATTTGCAGCAGCACCAAATCCTCTGTTCTGATCAAGAGTAACAACCTGTACAGGGAATTCCCGCACGATATCCAATGTGCTATCAACTGACGCACTGTCCACAACACAAATACTCTGAATTTTCTGGGCCAGCAGAGAGCGAATACAATCGGCGATTGTATCTTCGCTGTTATGCGTTACAACAACCGCTCCTACGGCATTCATAGTGAAATTCGACCCATATGATTCTTGCGACTGTCCCGCAAGGCCCGCCAAACTACGTCCTTTCTGGATACAAAGCGGTGATAGATGAATCTACCCCAGTTAAGCACCTGCCAATATCCTCCCCATGCACCACTTTCCCATGTCAGCGCCCGAGCTCCATTACGGGCCAGGTAGTACAGTTGGGAAGAAGTAAGATCCTTTCGCATATCATTGTGCTTCACTACGACTTGCGGCAAAGACACCAACTGAACTCCCTGCGCAGATAACCGCCAACTCCACGCCACATCTTCCCAATACAAGAAATAGCTAACCGGCAGTCGAGCACGAGTAAATACGTCGAAGGTTGTGGCAAACAACGACCCGTGAATATACGGCTTTCGATACCAGGCGGCGCGGGTTCTATCTTCGATATGTGCCCGTCCAGAAAACATGTTGACCGAGCCGCTGCGGGCACCAACAAGAAGGGGAGTTGTCGCGTCCTTAAACATTGCATATATTTTCTCCAATACATCGATTCCCACTTCAGCGTCGTTGTTCATACACACCACCACGTCGTCGGGCTGGGCTCCACGTGCTGCCAAAAAGCTCACCCCCACTAAAATACCACCGCTATACCCCGTGTTTGCTGCGGGACGGATAATCGTTACGGAGTCGCTGATAGCAGAGAGCCTTAAGGGCACATCCGCATGATCCACTATCACTACCGCGTCTGGCAGGCGCCTGCTTCTCATAAGAGCAGATAGCGCCTGCTGAGTAGGGGTGGCGCTTCCATAATGGACAAGAATGACAAAAATCTTTGGTATTTGTGGAATCATTGTGGATAAGTATGTGGAAAAGCGTAGGTAATATGTGCACAAAACGTCCTTAAACCATTTTTCTGCTCTTTATACAGCATCATTCGAACGATTGAGGATTTTCTTTTCTCCGGTATACCAACCCACCCAGAATTCAGCAGCTGTAGCGTAGAGAAATAGCCGAGGCAGACTGTATATACCCCCTAGTACTGTAACAGTCTTCCACGCTATCCACCTGATTCCAAGGTACTGATACACGAGCGTTTTCAGGCGCCGTAAAGTGGTAGGAGGGGGCAAAAGCGCTATATGAGGATACCGACGCTGATATATAGTTGCTCCCTGACCAACCTCATACTGCCGCCGCTGAATGGCGGGGGCAGTATATGCATGGCGATGCAGTCCCACCGCCTTATGAAGAACAGCAAGAGTGAGACCGCGAGGAGCCAACATGCGCCCCAGGTCTAAATCCTCCCAGCCATAGCGAGTATATATGGTTGGAAACTCCTGGCCACGCAGGGCTCTCCGTTTTATAGAAAGGTGAGAACCATAAAAAAAGTGCGCCGAGTCTGCCTGATATATACCCAGTAGTGCATCAAAGTTATTTTGTGGGCCACCATGCACCATCCACTCCATTAAAGGTGTGGGCTTAAGGCGCGGATCCCACACAACCATACCAAGAGCAGCGTTCATTTCATCCGGAAACTTGGTATGAAAGCAGCCGTGCTCTTTGAGCGCGCCGGCACGCAGTATAATGTCCGCTCCTAAGAAGATCACTATATCCGCGTCAGAAACTGCCAAGCCCCGATTCCGGGCTCCGGCGCCGCCGATGTGCTGTCCGGTTACAACAACAGGCTCCCGCCAAGGAGAAGACCACGCAAGCGCATGTACGACAGACTGCGGACTAGTGCGTGAACCATCATCAGACACAATTACCCGGGGCTGCCACCCTTCATTAATAACTTGGTCGCGCAACGCCGCTAATGTATGCGACAAAACACCTTCGCTATTGTAGGTAGGGATGATAATGTCGATCTTCATATGATGTGCTTTTTTTGTAGCAATAAAGACATGCTCCGCGGATCAAGAGTCCTGACAAAAACCGCAATTGCCACGTATAGCACAGCTAACACACAGAGCCGCACAAGAATGTGCCAGGTGTCCGATAGTAACAGGGCAACACCGCCAGATACAGCCGCTATTGCTAGTGAGCTAATAATTACTATAACGGGTACTCGAAAGCGTATTTCCTTCCACACTAGCCACCCGGCGGTAAGCGTTGCCGCCCCTTCAGTGACTAGCGTTGTCCAGGCAGCCGCTATTGCTCCATACAAAGGAACAAAGATCAGATTAGCCGCTACGTTTCCTGCTACCAGTGCCGCATACAGTAAAAGGAGCTGCTTTTGTTTGTGGAGAGATACTAACGCAAAACCAAATATGTTACCGACGAACATGAATGCCAGCGCCCCGGCAAGAATTTGGACAATGGGAGCGGCGGCAGCAAACTCAACACCTGATAAAAATATGAGGATATCTGAGGCAAAAATCGCCAGCGATCCGGCGGCTAAAACTCCAACTATAACCATAAAACGCAGCGCCTGCTCCAGTAAACGCTGCACCACCGAGTAGGCCTGACGAGAGTAGAGCACAGCCAGCTGTGGTAATAAGAGACCACCGAACATTGCGGGAAAGAAGAGTCCGCTTTCTATAATGCGGTAAGCTAGGCCATACAACCCCACCTCATCCGATGAACGAAATAAGGAAATAATTACAATATCAGTTCTGAAGTAGATAACATTAAGAACCAACAGTAAACCTAACGGCCAAGAGGATTTAAGTAATACCCACCAGCGAGCCGGGGAGACCTGGAAGCGCCAGGGCTGTATTGCTGGCACTAATAGCACATGCACCCCGTACGCAACTACCGCACCAGCTAAGAATGCTCCAGCCATATATAGCACTGCCGTGGTCGCAGATACAGACGAGATCGGTACCTGCCTTACAATCAAAAATACAATGCCAAACTGTAATAATCGCCCTATTACATCTCCAAACGTTGCCTTCCATACCTCTTTGTACTTCTGATATACCCCCATTAGCAGCTGGCTAAACGATTGAGCTACTAGCCCTAGCGCAATGATGACAAACACGGGAAGCAGGGCACGGTATTGTGGAAGCAGTGTAATAACAACTGCGGCTGTGCCTATCCATGCAACCAGCAAAGCTGCACGCAGAGACGATATTATCCCAAACAACTCCTGCTCTTTCTTTTCCTGCTCAGCGATATCGCGAGTCAAAGTGAGATATAGCCCAAAGTCGGCGGCAATCTGTACCATCGTTCCCACCGAAAGCAGGAGAGCGTATGAGCCATACCCAGCCGCTCCTAAATACCTGGTTACCAGTGCGGTGGTGGCTATACCTAAAACGATCGTACCGATACGGCCAGCACCCGAAATAAGCGTGTTAGAAAAAATAGATTGCGCCATGAAAATGGGGCGAGACGTTGCCCCTGTCTGGACTAGAGAAAAACAGGACGAACAACGACTCGCCGATTTGGTTCTTCGCCAAGGCTTTCTGTCTGAATATCTTTGTGCCGCGCCAAAGCCGTGTGAACCGAACGTCGGTCAGAAGCAGACATAGGTTGTAGAACAACGGTTCTACCCGTTCGCACCGCCTTACGAGCTACTTCTTCAGCCAAGCCCAGCAGACTTCTTTCTCGTCGGGCCCGGTATCCGTTCACATCAACCGATACGCGCAATCCAGCAGGAAGCTGCTTGCGCAATACACACCGCATAGTGTGCTGTAAAGCATTTAGGTGAGCTCCTTGAGTACCAATAAGCATTCTGCCGGCTTCTCCCGCCTCAATAGCAATTTGAAGGGCCTCATCTTCACCATATTGACAGCTAACCTGAACATCTTCGAAGCCCATAATCTCAAGCACTCGGCGGACATGCTCAGCAAGCAAAAGCACTGCTGGCTGGTCAAATGTCACGCCCTGCTGAGTGTGCTGTGCGGTTTCCATACTGTGAATGCTACGCAGGATCGACCCAAATGGCAACATTTGTGCCCCGGCACTTAAAATTGTGCCCTACACAGCCGGCGGATTACCTTCAAGGTGAAGAGTACGCTTGAGAATATATTGCTGTACCATTCCGAATATAGTAGAAGTAGCCCAGTACAGCGCCAAAGCTCCAGGTAGTTGGAGGGAAATAAAGATAGTCATTACGGGAAAGATATACATCATATTTTTTTGCATTGAGGCCATCATTGCTGCCGCGTCTTCGTTTGCCCCCGGTTGGGCGCCGACTGGAGGAGTGGGACTCAACCATTTCATCTGAGTAAACTGCGCTACTGCAGCCACGACTCCTAAAAGCAAACTTGGTTCGTCTAAGGCTAATCCAAAAAACATTGTCTGGATGACAGTCGGCTCTGAGACAAAGCCGTACAAAAAGTGAAATGTATCTGGAGAAAGTCCGGTCAAGAAAACACGGTACAGAGCAATTAGTATAGGAAGTTGAATTAAGAGCGGCAGACAACCACTAGCGGGGTTAATGCCTGCCTCCCGGTAAAGGCGCATGGTTTCCTCGGCCTGCTTAGCCTTATCATCTTTGTGTTTTTCCTTGATCTTCACTAGGTCTTTTTTAACTCCATCCATTTTCCCCTGATTCGCTCGCATCTGCCGCGCATGATGAAGGGAAGAGGGTAGTAGGACTAAACGAACCAAAAAGGTCACTGCAATGATTGCGAAACCTATGCTGTGCCCAGGAAGAACATTCGTAATCCCCACCAGCAAGTTAAGCAGGGGGCGGTAGAGAACTTCGGTATAAAGAAAACTAAATGGGTTCATATATTAATGCCTAGGAACAGGATCGTGCCCACCAGCAGCAAAGGGATGACACCTACCGATTCGCTTAACCACCATACCAATTCCACGCCAGCCGTACTGCTCAATAGCCTGAGTGGCATACTGTGAGCAAGTAGGTGTAAACCTACACACCGGCCCCAAGGCAGACCGAAGCAGCCCATGGTCAGGGGAAACCGTCTTTTGATAGATACGAATAACGAAAACAAGAATTGTTACAAAGCGAGAGTGAGTCATGTGTCCTCTATTGTAGTTTGCTTACGGCTGAGATGATAGCCTGCTTCAAGATTGTATAAGATTCAACAGTCTTTGCAGGAGGGAGGGCTACCGCCACAATATCAACCGGGGTCGAAAAAGAAGGAGCCACCTCCCGCAGTATTTCCCGCAGCTGACGCTGTATTCGATGGCGCTGAACTGCCAACCTGGATACTTTCTTTCCCACAACACAAGCCATGCGCAGGTTCTTACTGGGTTGAATATATATTAAAGCATAAGGTGTGCGAGCTTTTTTCCCATGCCGGATAACCGCCAGTACATCGTCTTTGTGGCGGAGGCGCCCTATGCGAGCCATACCTTTATTGTACCGGGGTCAGCCGAGCACGACCCCGCTGTCGACGCCGAGCAAGAACACCTGCGCTCTTCCTTTTTCGAGCCAAAAAACCAAGACGCCGCGCTCTGCGCCGCTTACTTGGTTGATACGTACGTTTTGTTCTATGGGCCATACATCAAAAAGCTAATGCAATGCCATTGATGATGCCCTAAAAACACCTTTCCCGTCAAGCGCCTCTCCTGCCAGTAGTATCTCCCTCTCTTTATCAACACCTTATCAACATGTTATCCACATTTTGCACAACCCACCCCGTGCACACTTGTGGATAACTATGATATGATCACTTGTGCGTTAGGTTTCTGTTTGTATTTAGTGCTCTCACGTACCCCATGAAGACAGATCAGCTATGGAAAGCAGCCTTAGGTCAACTCGAGCTTCGTGTAAGCCAGGGAAATTTTCTGACGTGGTTTCGCAATACTAAAATCAAGGAGCGCAAAAAACAAACCGTTGTTATTGAAACCGACAACCCCTTTGCATACGAGTGGCTATCAAAGAAGTACCGGCCCATTATTTTGGAAGTTCTTCAAAAGATTGATACTTCGGTTACTGGAATTGAGTTTTCAGTTCCGTCCCAAGCTCACGGAAAACGGACGGCTCGTAAAAATCTGCGGGTTATTGCCCAAAAACAACGAGTAACTCAACCTCCTGTCGCTTCCGCCCCTCAAGCAGTCTCCATCCACACATCTATACCACGAGCATCTTTTGCCTCACACCAATCGCCAATTCCTTTTAACCCTAAAAACACCTTTGAAAATTTTGTTGTTGGGCCAAGTAATGAGGTAGCCCATGCTGCCTGTCGTGCAGTCGTGGACAACCCAGGGGAAAGCTATAATCCATTATTTGTGTATGGCGGCGTAGGGTTAGGGAAGACCCACTTATTACAGGCCGTTGGGAATGCCTTACTTAGTAAAAACCCCAACTTCAGGATCCTCTATGTTGCTTCCGAGAAATTTATGACGGAGTTTGTTGAAGCTCTTCGGCACAAAAAGATGCATGAATTTAAAAAAACATACCGAGATATTGATATGTTTATCATCGACGACGTCCAGTTTGTGGCCGGAAAAGACAAAATACAGGAAGAGCTTTTCCATACTTTTAACACCCTCCATAGTCAAAACAAGCAGGTAATACTAAGTAGCGACCGTCCTCCAGGAGCGATTTCTGCCCTCCAGGAGCGTCTTAGCTCACGCTTAGGGGCAGGGATGGTAGTGGATATTAAAAAACCGGATTACGAAACCCGTCTAGCCATCCTAGAGGAGAAGTTAAGTCGCCGCGGTGCTAGTATCGATTCTGAAGCCCTTTCTTTCCTTGCAAAAAATATCCAGAGCAACGTTCGAGAGTTAGAAGGAGCTTTAAACCGCGTTATTGGTCACAGCGAGGTCCATAACGAAAAGATAACTATTGATTTCGTGAAGCGTGTTCTTCACGACTTACTAGAACAGTCACAAAAGAAAACAATAAACACCCGGGAAATTATTGAAGCAGTGAGTTCGTACTACAACCTACCTCAAGAGGAAATTTGCGGGCAGCGTAGAAATAAAGAAATTGTTCGTCCTCGCCAAATCGCCATGTACCTCCTCCGCAAAGAAAGCTCAATGTCATTTCCATCAATTGGGGAATTCTTTGGAGGACGAGATCACACCACCGCCATGCACGCCTGTGAGAAGATTGAAAAACTCCTTGAACATGATGAAGAATTATCCCAGGAAATAAGTTTCTTAAAAGAACGATTGTACGCGTAGTGTGTGGATAGGGTGGGGGAAACCGTGAAAAACCTGTGCACTACATTACCACTTCTTAACACCCTTACAAGAATACCTAAAACACTGTGTATATACCCCCTACTTATCCTCACAATACCCACACCTCATCCTTATAAAGCGCACATGTTTTCCACCTTAATATATAACTACATAAGGAGAATAATAGTTAGATATCCCCAAAACATGCCTCACCAACAACTACAACAACAATCTTATATATATTGTTATTACTGTAACGTATGAAGTTCACCTGTACACAGGAAAACCTTCTACGAGGATTATCGCGAGTGTCTCCTATTGCCGGGAGGGGTTCGCAGCTTCCTGTGTTGCAACACGTGTTACTTCAGGGAAAGGGAGGGGCGCTCCACTTAACGGCGACCGACTTAGAGGTGGGGGTACATACGGTTGTTGGTGGAAAGCTGGATGGGGAGGGCGCGTTTGCTGTGCCGGCGCGTGGGTTATTAGAGTATGTTCAGCAGCTTCCACGGAATAACCCGGTGGTTATAAGTGCTGAAGGTGGTGGTGTGGTGGTGAAAACTGAGGGATTTCGTGCAAGGTTTTCTAGTAGTGATGCGGAGGAGTTTCCTCTCTTACCTCAAGGTAGTGAAGATGACTCATTTGAACTACCGGCAGATGTGCTATGTAACGCTTTAACACGCGTAGTGTTTGCTGCGGCACGTGAGGAGACGCGTCCGGAGATCCGTAGTGTGTTTATTAAAAGCGATGGAGGGCGCGTATATATTGCGGCAACTGATAGTTTTAGATTAGCAGAAGAAATTATTACCGTTGATAATCTTGAGGAGTTTTCTTTTCTCCTTCCTTTACCAGCTGCTCAGGAGCTAGCTCGTTTATTTACTGATCAGAAAGTGATCAAAGTATCTCCTCATGACAATCACGTACTGTTTTATGGGGATGACATTGAGCTCTCTTCTCGCTTAGTCGATGGTCGATATCCGGATTATCAACAGATTATCCCAACCACTCATACTTCGAGTGTCACTGTAGCTAAGGATGAATTAGTTCGCGCTCTTAAGACGCTTACTATTTTTCTTCCTCGCGATTCTCGTCGGGTGGAGTTGGAAGTAGCTCCTAAAACTGGAAAAATAGTGGCTCAAGTGGTGGGAAGTGAGGCTGGGCAAGGGGATGTGGTGCTTTCGGTGGATGGTGATGGAGAGGATGTCCAGGTGTTGGTGAATATTAACTACATCCTAGAAGGAGTACAGCATTTTTCGAGCGCGGATTGTGAAATTCAATTTTTAGGAGCGGTTGATCCAATTGTCTTTAGACCCAAGGGTGGTGACCAGTATCTTTATATTGTTATGCCTATTCAATCTCAATAATGAATATTCAAGAACTCACAATTCATAATTTTCGTAATATTCGCGGAGCTCGAGAAATTGAATTTCCCCAAGCAAACCTCCTTGTTGCAGCTGCGCCAAATGCCACTGGGAAGACGAACTTTCTTGAAGCGTTAATGGTGCTTCTGCGTGGAAAGTCATTCCGCGCTTCCCATGAAGAGTGTGTGAGTTGGGGTGAGGAGTACTTTTTAGTACGAGGAGTGGTTAGAAATGATGCTGAAATAAAAAACCTAGCAGTGCAGTATCATGTTCCAACTAAAAAACTGCGAATAGAAGAAGATGGTGAGCCGGTTTCTCCAGTAACGTTTTATAGTCAGTATCCAGTTATTTTGTTTTTACCGGAAGATACTTTTATTTTCTACCGTGGGCCTGCAGCCCGCAGAAATCTCTTAAACACCACCCTAGTATCGTCGTCTCAGTATTTATCAGCAGTAGTGCAGTATCAGCGGGCTCTGCGTCAGCGTAATAGTGCGCTCAAGGCAGCGCGAAAACGAGAAGATGTGTTGGTGTGGAGTGATGTTATGGTGGGGTATGCGCAGGAGGTGTGGCAAGGGAGACAGGGGTTAATACAGTATCTAAATACTCACGTAAGTGATTTATATAACGCGCTTTTTGGTGAAGAGTATGCGTTTAATATAAAGCTAGTGAGTGGGGCTCCAGACATTACTACATACGCCACACTTCTAGCTGATTCATGGGAGTATGAACAGCGCTATAAATACACTCTATACGGCCCTCACCGCGACGATGTGGAGATTACGGTTGATGGACGGGATGTGGCCTCGGTGTTATCTCGTGGACAAATGAGGAGCTTAGTTATTGCCCTGAAAGTTGCGGCTTTTGGGTATGTCCGTAAGACGCTCAGTATTACACCTTTGCTATTATTTGACGAAGTGTTAAGTGAGCTCGATGAGAAGCGTCAGAGAACGCTCCTGACACACCTTCCTGAAGCGCAAATCCTTCTTACCTGCACAGCTGTTCCTGACGGAATAAAAAACCAGGAGGGCGCACACGTGCTTGACCTACGAAGTATTATTGGCGAACCCGTGGAAACTGCTTCTCCTATACCAGAGCGTGTGGTGGTGGCTCAGGAAGAGGGAAGTGAAGTTATAGCTGTGCGCTCATGACCCTCGAAGTTCTTTCGACAATTTTTTCTGATAAAAAATCTCTCACTTGGCAGGATGAGGACATCCGTTTTTTTGTGGAAAGGCATATTGCTGAGCATATGAAGCAAATTGGAGCGTATTGTCAGGTTGTAAATGAATCAACGATCACGGTTCGAGTTCCTACTCCCGTGGCGTACCAGGAAGTCTCTTTAGGGATATATGATATACAAGAGGCAATAAAGCACGCATGTGGGCGTAGTTTTCACACTATTCGCGTAACCTTGTAGGGTGATCGGGCGTGAGATTGCCACCACTGCTCTTGCGGGTGGTGATTTTATATGGTTAACTTTTGATAATTTGCGAGTCATCTCGTTCTTTTCAAGGGAGTAGGGTCATGCCGGCTGTGGACCAGGAAGTGTCCGTGGAGGATGTGGTGGAAGTGTTTAGGGGATACCCACCACGTACATCCATGACAGTGGAGGAGGCGTTGCAGGTTGTGTATGACGAGAGACGGACAGTGGAGTCGTACTCCGCTGGACTCACGCTGATCCTTACGGAAGGAGTCTCGAAAGAACAGCTGATCCACGGGTGCGCTCTTTTGAGGAGCGTGTTGGAGGGGTGGAAGGAGAACACCTCAGAAGAGGAAGACAGACGGCGGTATAGCAGAGCCTTGGTCACACTTGAAAAGATGATGACATAAGGCTCTAACCGGAAACGTGCTCCGGTTTTTCTTTTTCCGGACTCGAGCTATTTAATTGTTACAGTGTGGCGCTCTGATTCAGTGAAGTTACCAGTTTTATCGTACGCCACCGCGTATACAGTGTAAGTGCCTAGTCCGGGAGAATCTTGCCAGACAGCTTCGTATCGGTCAGGAGCAGTTGGTGCTTGAGTGTTGGTGCGGGCAATACGCTTGGTTCCAGGTTGACCTTCTTTGATGTACAGCATATCTACGAAATCAACCCCACTGCTATCTTTGGCAGTTACTTTTACAGTGTAGGGGAAGTTGGTCTCGGCTAAAGTGAGGTTGTTTTGAGGAGTGTGAATGGTGATTGTCGGGCTGGAGTCGTCCGGGTTGATAATGAAGGTGCGATGAGCCTGGCCGATGAAGTTGTTTTCGGTAATTGCCATAACAATAAGTGTTTTGCGGCCCGAGAAGTTCTTGTCAAAAGTGATTGTCGCACTATGGGTGCCATCTGGCCCCTTGCGAGCAATTTCTTGTCCATCCAAAACGAAGCGCACTTCCCGTAGGCGGTGAGGGGAGTCAATTTCCACTGTAACTTGTGTAGGGCTATCGCGCAGAACGGTGGTATTTGGTTCGATAATTTTAACTTTTGGTAACTCTTCTTCGCTACCTACGTTACAGCTAGGTTCTGGTAGTGACCCAAAGTAAAGCGGCTCTTCTGCAACGTCTTTGTTCTTTTCATTATGTTTATCACGCCACTGAGCAATACCGGCCTCCCAGTTGTTGAACTGAGGGTCAGCCTCGGCTCGTGCTGGGGGGTCCCCTAAGGGATTAGTGCGTCGTACGTAGAAGAGGATGCTGTGTAGCTCCTTCAAGGTGCGGGGCTGACCTTGGGCGACTGGGCACTCGTTGGTATAGAGCGTATTCGTCTCGCTTACCCACTTGCCCTTTACTTCTCTAATTTGCCCTCGAAGAATACCGTGTGCCGTATCAGGAAGAGGTGCGGGTTTTGTAAACTGCTCGATGGGGGTGCCATCAAGGGCTCCTTTCATGAATGTATTCCAGAGAAAAGCTGCAGTGTTGCTTCCAGCTGCTCCCTTACCCATAGGGGAGTTATCGTTATTGCCTACCCATACACCGGCTGCTAGGGAGGGGGTAAATCCAATTGTCCAACCATCACGAGAGTCCTGAGTGGTGCCCGTCTTGGCGCCTACGGGGCGACTCCCGAGCTGGAGGAAGCTGCGAGTACCAAAGACGGCAGCGCGGGCATTGTTATCCGATAATACGTCAGTTGTTAGGCGGGCTACTTGTGGATCTAGGACTTGAGTTCCCTGGGGTTGCTCCGCTGTTGCGTCAAATAGCACCTCTTTTGCATCTTCGACTTTTAACACAGCGCGGGCGGGATAGCGAGTTCCCTCTGCTGCAAAGACTCCATACGCAGATGTAATATCAACCAGCCGCACCTCTCCACCACCCAATACTAATGACAGACCATATCGGTCGGGGTCGCTTAATGATGTCATTCCCATGCGCTGGGCCAGGTCAGTAGCGGTCCGCACCCCTACTAAGTACAGTGCTTTGACTGCAGGGATGTTATACGAGTTTGCGAGAGCACTCCGCATGGTAACGGGGCCATGCTCAGCTAGGTCGTAGTTCTTGGGGATATATCCTTGACCAAAATCTGTTTCAGCATCTACGAGAATTGTTTCTGGAGCAAATCCTTTTTCGAATGCAGCGGCATATATGAAAGGTTTAATAGAAGACCCAGGGGAGCGATGACGGATAGACACGTTCACATTCCCATCAATGTCTTCATTGAAATAATCAATTGATCCGACCATGGCTAAGATATTACCGGTAACGGGGTGAATGGCGACAAGAGAACTGTTAGATGCTCCCTGACTGACCAGGCGCTCCTGAGCGTTCTTTAGGGTGTCCTCGGCGACTGATTGTAGACGGGCGTCCAGGGTAGTTATAACTCTCAGGCCTCCTTGTTCCACTACTCGCTCCCCGTACTCTTCTTCGAGGAGTTCTTTAACATAAAAAACAAAATGAGGAGCCTCAATGTTTTCATGAGGAGGAGAGAATGTCAGTGTTTCACTTTTGGCCGCCTCCGCTTCTTCCTTGCTGACCATGTTTAGATCAGCCATGCGATTTAAGATGTGTTCTTGGCGAAACTTTAGATCTTCAAAGTGAGACCCGTAAGGGGAGTAATAGCTAGGTGCTTGAGGAAGAGCCGCTAGGATTGTTGCTTGAGCCAAGGATACATTTTTAGCCGAGGTTCCAAAAAATATTTGAGCAGCAGCTTCCACTCCGTACGCTCTGCTGCCGTAAGGAATAGCATTTAAATACATCTCTAGAATCTCGTCTTTTCCAAAGCGCTGTTCTAGCTCCAATGCCAAGACTGCCTCTTTCGCCTTGCGTCGGATAGTGCGCTCGGGAGTGAGGATGGAGTTTTTGATCAGCTGTTGGGTAATAGTTGATCCGCCCTGGACCCTTCGTCCGCTCAGGGGCTTCAGTATTACACCACGCAAGATGCCACCAAAATCGAGTCCGTGATGGGCGTAGAATTGATCATCCTCGGCAGCGAGAGTGGCCTGGGTGATAAGGGGGGAGATTTCTCCAATAGAGGTATACGTGCGACGCGCTTCCCCAATCTCATAAAGAAGATGAGTGCCAGTAGAGTCGTAAATTTTAGTTGATTCACCTATGCCAGTTTCCTGAATTTGCTGGGGATCGGGCAGGTCTCGGCTCCACCACAAAACCGTACCGGCCATCACTAGAAAACCAGCCCCTGCTACTGCCAGAAGGCGTGGAATTATACGGCGGTTTAGAGTAGTGGAGCGTAGCTGATGCAGCCACGAACTCTGCCGCTTATAACGACGAGTAGCCATAGGAAATCAGGGAAGATACGTAAGAGAGTATATCATGGGGGGAGGGTCCCTGCCTGTCAATACTATTTAATCGTCTTGTCACGCGGGGTTTTGGTAGGGTCTACAAGAAAGCCTTTGAGATCCCGACGACCCACAATCATGTCGTAGTTCATATGGGTGCGGTCTGCTAAAAATGCTTCAGTTTTTACCGGGCGATCGCGAATAACCATGTTAAGGTTAATGATTGGGCGGGTTTGTTCGCCCAAGGCTCCGCGGACGTCTTTGTGCTCCACGACAGGTTTGTCGAGCTTAAGTTTTTTAGCCAGGTTTTCATCAATAGTTGTTCGGTATGCGCCGGTATCGATCTTGGCCAGAATGGGATGCTGCGCTTGTTCATTATCAAGAATAATGACTTCTTCTTCTATACCTAAAATAGTTCTGCCAGTCATGTCTTCTACTTCCTGTTCAAGCTCATTTCCAAAAAGATTCTTTGCTAATCTAATTTTCTTCTCCAAACTGCTCATTTTCAAGTCTTCCACTCGGCGGAGACGGGATCGTAGTGGAGCTAGGTTGGCGTATTGAATATCCAGCCCCGGACGAGCATTGATTTCTAGAACTAGTGGACCATCATCACGATCGATAGCAATATCTACCCCCACATAGTTCAGGTTAGAGGCGGCGGCGGTGCGTACGGCAAGGAGGAGAAGGTCGTTCCAGTGCGGAACGGTAATACCCGACAGGCTTAATCGCTTATGGGGCAGGGTATCTAGTAGGTGTCCATGCTGTACGGCTGTTGTTGTGATGCCTTGTGACAGATCAATGCCCACTCCAATGCCCCCAGCATGCAAGTTCGCTTTTCCGCCTGATTCCTCGGTGGGTAAACGCAACATAGCCATAACCGGTACCTGATTGTACAGCAGAACGCGAACGTCGGGAACTCCCTTAACACTGTATTGTTTTAAGACAGCATCTACTTTAACGCGCTGTTCGAAAAAGGCGACATCTGGGATGTTCCCATTAGAAAAGTTTCCGTCGAGGATATCTATAATATGATTCCGGAGCTCGGGAATAAATACTTCTGTTTTGTCTGCTTTAACCCAGTTTCCTTTTTTGTTTCGTCCAAAGATAACTATAATTCCACCGCCTCCAGAAGAGGAGTTTGGTTTTAGCACAAAGGAACCAGGAAGTTTGGTCCAACGAAATTTCTTGAGTTCCTCACGAGTACGAATGACACCAAATAGCCGGGGAGTGGCCAGGCCGGCTTTTTGCAAAACTTTCTTGGTTTTTAATTTATTGTTAGCAAGGCGAATTGCCTCGGAAGAGTTTACCTTCGCAATATACTCGAGCATCCTTGCATTCATCCCAAGCACGTTTTTCCATTGCTTGCTTCGCAGAGCCATAAAAGAGAGTCGAATTTACTGAACGTATCGCAGTAAGCGACGGAACCGAAAGTATTCTGTTAGGCGCAACCCACTCCATCGACCCAGAGCGATATTAACAGGAATAGCCAGCAGGACAATCTCGGGGTAGGAGACAATAATCGAACGAACAATTTCCCAGCTTACAATGAAGTAAGAAGCAATAGACAGCCCCAGTGTCCAGGCGGTAATGGTGGCAGCACGTCGCGCACCGGATTTAAACTGCACGGCAATGAATTCTTCGGCCAAGAGCACAAGAATGAGAATAGGGAAAATGGAGAATGACAAGATGGCCGTGTTGTCGAGTGCTACTCCTAGGCCAAAGAGCATAAGAATCGCTACGCTGGCCATGGTGAGCACCAGAGCCATGCGAGGAAGGTATAAAAGATGAAGTTTGCGGAGCACTAGACGTGTTAAAGTTCCGGCTAGCAAGATAACAGAGAACATTACTAATCCATACTTAAGGCCTAGTACTAAAAAGCTAAGCGTCGTCATCGCGGGAGTGATAATACCAAAGGCCTTAATACCGATTACCTGTCGGGCAAAAGAAAGAATTGTTGCGATTACAGGCAAAATCAAGATGAGCGTGATGTTATTAACAGGCACTCCACGGTTAATAAGAAAGTTGATGCCAAATGATAGGAAGTTGGTAATGCCAATGTCAGTGATCGCGCGAGCACTAAATGTGCCGAATAAACGGTGGGACAGCGGAGAGTCAAAGATGGCTCGCTCGGCTTCTTCGGAGCTGATGGGTTCTAGTAGTAGATCGATTGCTTGAGGGCGGGTGAGTAGTACGTAACTAGGATTCAGTTGGGTGAATGTGGATTGAGCAGAAGGGGCTAAAACACCAAAAGGGGTTTCAGATAGGATGACAACGCCTTTGCTCTCCATGTTGAGATCAGCAAAAGATAGCTCGCCCGCTTGGCGTATGTGCTGGGCAAATTTCGATAAAATAGTGGGCCCGACACTACCGGATGTCCATGTAGCAATAATTTCTGCTTTAGCTACAACATCACGGGCATCAACTAACTGGTTGGCAAGCTCTTCTTCCACCACAACCTCGGGGCCTCCCTTAGAGCGCAGTACTAATAATAGGAGATCGTTTCTAGCTGCCTGTTGACGCTTAAGCTCAACTTGATCCTCTGGAGCACTACCATCGGTCAGTAAAATCATAGTGTGTTCAAACACAGTAATTTCAGCAGTGTCTTCAGCTATACTTTGTTCAGTCCGAATTGTTACCTGGATAGTATAGTTACCAGGGTTTGCATAGGCATGAGTAACTTTCTCTCCAGTACTGCGAATTCCATCCCCAAAACTCCAGACCACTTCACGAATAGCGTCTCCTTCGGGGATAAATGATCCGGTAATGTCAAAAGAGACTGTTCGGCCAATAAGTACTTGATTGGTAGTAATTGTAGCGTTGGCGGTGGGACGGGGGCTCTCTTCGGGGGGCTCCTCCTGAGCTAGAGTAAGCCAAGGGGCGACTAATAAGACTAGAAGAAAAAGAAGTGATTTTATGGATATCATAGAGGGTGAGGTTAGACTACACACAAGGCGGCCGCAAGTGCATCTGCAGCATCGTCTGGTTGGGGGATATCTGCAAGGTGAAGCTGTTGAGTGACAGCGGCCTGAATCTGCTCTTTACGAGCGGCCCCGTACCCCGTGATTCTCGATTTAATTTGCAGTGGAGTCAGAGATTCTACAGTTATGTGATGCTTACGTAGAATATACACCAACACCCCTCGTGCTTGTGCTGTGATCATAGCGGTTTTGCTGTTATTCCCAAAGTATACTCGTTCTACTACGGCTATATCAGGGTGAGTATCGTTAATAAGGTGTTCTAAGTCTTCTCCTAACATAAGTAGTCGGTCTTCGTCGCTTTGGTGTTTAGGGGTAGTAAGACAGCCACAGCGGACAAACAAATGCTGGCTGCTGGTGTTGATAACACCAAAGCCAGTGCGCGCAATACCTGGGTCTAATCCTAAAACGATCATGCGGATAGTATATCAATACTCGGACATCAACGGCAGCACGTTTTGTCAGGCAGCGTCGGTGTGAATTTCTTCTACGTCCTCTAGCTCCTCTAAGGCAGCAAGAAAAGCACCCAACGCGGCAGTGTCGGTAGGTGAAAGTGAAACAGGAAATTGAGGGGAAAGATCGTGAGTGAATTTCCAGCGAACGCTGTTGGGCCCTCCAAGTTCGAAACCATGCATTTTAAATATGGTCCGAATTTGTCCTACGGCTCGGTTGGGGTTATCGGTTCTGGTGTTAATTAGAATACCTACCCCACCCGGCCCAAAACCCTCGTATACAATCTCAGCAAGATTGCTATTGTCTCTTTCTCGTAAAAGTCGATCAATATTACTTTGAGGCATGTTTGCTTTCTTGGCCCGTTCAATAGCATCGCGTAAAGCAGCATTCTTGGTAGGATCGCGCTCCTGTCTGGCGGCAACTTTAACATCACGAGCCAGGCGGCCAAATGCCTTACTTTTCTTTTGGTCATTTACGGCTTTTTGGTGGCGAATTTTATGCCACTTTGAATGTCCAGACATGAGTGTTGGTTTATAGGCGAAGAATATCGAGTTTACGAGCGACTATTTGAAGGTTAGACATAAGCGGTTCGTGACCAAGGGCGACAATGCCATACAGTGGTCCTTGAATAGTAGTATTACTGATACTGCAATTTGTCGTTTGGCTATAAACACCCACATTCCCATTAGAAATAATACTATCGTGGACTTCAGCCGCACTCCCTGACAAGCACGAGATCGCTGGGTCGCCATGCTTAAGCAGGGTATATTCGATTGTAGCCTTTCCTCCTGAAGCAATTTCAATACCATTCCAGGTTTGGTTGTCAGGATGGGATTCATTGGACACAAATCGTATTCTTCGGGTAGGGGTTCCAATGGCCACCAGCGTACCTTCTACGACGAGCTTACTATGTTCATGAAAAGCGATAGTGGTTCCGGCGGGAATGGTTAGGTTTGAATTAGGGGGAATGATGACAGTGCCGGCTATGGCAATGACCTTTTGAGAAGAATCTATGACGGTGTTATTTGTAATACGGGAAGGTAGATATTGGGCAGTGGGAAAGAGGGGTGTGTGACGATTTGGCTCAGTAACAAAGCTTGGATGAGCTAAACGCTCAGTCCAGGTAGTTGCCTCTATTTTTTCGAATAGGAGAATAAACGGCACTATTAAAAGCGCAATAGTAGCAATAATTGTAGGAGTCTGAAATTGCATGTGACCACTATACCAAAAATCCCCTCACAAAGCTGTAGGCGTGAGAAAGGCAAAGACCGAGGAGCGGGGTAGTCGTGAAACCGCCTCGTCCGATCTGGGTCAATACCCCACAAAAGCAACGCCTACAGTTCTGTAAGGGAACAGAACACTATATATGTTCTGGAGCCATTGGTCAATGTGATTGTCGGAGGAGGATATAGAAGTAGTCCGCAAGGGGTTGCTTGGGTGTTTATTTCTTTGAGTAAAACTCTTGCTATATAAGCAGTTATAGCGCATCTCGAAGGTGTTAATCGGTATCGCTGTAGAGAGAAACTCTTCTGTTTTACTTTCTGCTTTTCGTTTTTCGTTTTACTATAAAAGGTATGGCTATTGAGGAAGCAAAGACCTCTATCGTGGCTCCTTCTGTGATTCCGGAGGATGAGTCGCTTGATGCTACCCTGCGTCCACAGCGTTTGTTTGATTTCATTGGTCAGCGTCAAATGAAACAAAGCTTGTCAGTATTCTTAAAGGCAGCACAACAGCGAGGTGAATCTCTCGAGCATGTCCTATTGGCTGGTCCTCCTGGTTTGGGCAAAACAAGTTTGGCCCATATTATAGCTCGAGAGCTGGGAACAAACATTCGAATCACAGCGGGTCCCGTATTAACTAAAGTGGCTGATCTAGCGGCAATCTTAACAAATCTTCAAGAGGGAGATGTGCTTTTTATAGATGAGATTCATCGTTTAGGTCGCACTATTGAAGAAGTTCTCTACCCGGCAATGGAGAGTTTTGCCTTAGATCTTGTGGTTGGGCAGGGGCCTGGTGCCAAGACGCTACGCATCGATCTTCCACAGTTTACTTTAGTGGGAGCTACAACAAGAGTGGGTATGTTAGGATCGCCCTTGCGTGACCGCTTTGGCATGACATACCGATTTACGTTTTATGAAGAAGAAGAGATGAAGCAGATTGTGAACAGATCTGCTCGGCTGCTTAAATTAGAAATTGATGATTACTCCTTAACTGAAATTGCTCGCCGATGCCGACGAACTCCTCGTATTGCTAATCGACTATTGAAACGGGTGCGGGACTATGCGCAGGTTCATGGCCACGATGTGGTTATTAAGGACGTAGTAAACGAAACACTAGACTTGTTAGAAGTGGACCGTTTAGGCCTAGATGCTGCCGATCGACGAATACTGCAAGTAATGGCTGATAAATTCAATGGTGGACCCGTAGGCTTACAAACACTAGCGGCCATAAGCGCTGAGGAGGAGCGTACTCTAGAAGAAGTCATTGAACCGTTTTTGCTTCAGATGGGTCTCATTGAGCGTACGCCTCGAGGGCGTGAGGTAACTCGGGCAGGCTTTGACCACCTAGGGGCTATAGAGCACGAGCGCATGGAGGCGGAGTAGGTATACGTATGAAAGGAAAATACCTGACAGCAGCCAACGGTGTGACGATTTTCCGTTTAGTGCTGTTTCTGCTTTTCTTGATCTATCTTTACCTTCAACAGCCTATTGTGGCTGGTGCTCTTCTCCTCGCTGCCTGGGGACTGGATGCCATTGATGGGTTTGTAGCTCGAATATTTCATCAACAGAGCGATATAGGATCATGGCTTGATAAAACTATTGATCGGGCGGTTATTGGATTGGGTGTGCTAGCCTTAATTGCTGGTGGATACATACCACCCAAGGCACTTCTTCTATTAACAAAAGATATTGGCTTATTTCCTTTATTTACGATTCAGCCGCCAGGTGCTTGGTGGGTCCAGGGGTTGGGGTGGACTGGCAAAGGAATGACCTTTCTACAAGGAATAGGAATACTATGGCTGCTTCTGGATCTGCGGTATGCAAACTATTTATTGGGAATCGTGGCAGTAGCAGGGGGTGCAGTTGCTGTTTGGCACTTAAATTGCGTGGTTCGCAAGTATGAACAAAGGAACTAAACACCTTATCGCCCTCTGTGGAAAACATGTGGATGGATTGTGGAAATCTGGAGATAACGGTTATGGACTAAGTATTTTAGGGTTTCTGGGAGCACTCCTGGTGGTCTTGTTCACACCTAGTGTGTTGACGGCCGAAGGTGAGGGTGGGGTGATTATATCTGAAATAATGTGGGCCGGAGGGGAATATGTTGAGATATATAATAATAGTCAGGTCGCGGTGAGCCTGAAGGGTTGGAAAATTACTCGCCAGAAAAACGAGAGTGAGGAGGAAAAAACGGTTGCTCAGCTTACTTCTGACCGTATAGTGCAGCCTGGTGCCTTCTTTCTGTTGCAGGAAGTAGGGGCAACAACAGTTTCTCCAGACGAGGAACGTTCTTCTATAACACTTGTGGATACGGGAGAAGTGCTGCGTTTATATACCAAAGATGGAGTACTAGTTGATATAGCGGGGCGGTTTGAAAGTGAAGGAAGTTGGTTTGCGGGAGTGAATACTAGTGGCGGAGTATCGATGGAAAGAGTCTTATATGACGCCGATGGTGAAATAGCTGAAAGTTGGATTGATTCCCTGGGAGTTGGTGGAGGAAGGCAAGGCACGCCTGCTGAAGCCTCAATTCAAATTACTCCCTCTCCTCCCTCCATATCCCCGTCTTCTGCGCCCTCGAGTGCGCCGGTAGCATCGCCTAGCGTTATTCCTACCCCTTATTTATCTACAGTCATTGTGAACGAGTTTCTTCCAGACCCGACGGGGGATGATACTTTGGGTGAGTTTATTGAGCTGAAAAACACTGGAACGGCTGCTGCTAACCTTGATGGCTGGCAACTGGACGATGAAGAGGGCGGCAGCCTGCCATACGGCATCCCTACAGGAACATTGATTCCAGCTGGGGAGACTATGCTGTTCATGCGCCCAGATACAAAAATTTCCTTGAACAATGATGGTGATCAAGTGAGGTTTTTGTCTCCAGATGGAGTACTTCAGTCGAGCGTTGCTTACGATGACGCAACGTCAGGGTATGCGTATGCATACGACACCCAAACAAAAACCTACCGACAAACCACAACCCCTACTCCAGGATCGGAAAACGTCTTTACTATTCCCCCCGTACCCACTCCAAAAATTAGTAGCACTGAGAACGCTACTGGCACAGAAGAAGAGGAGGAAGTCGGTCAGTTGTCTGATGCAATTGTGATTAGCGAGGTGTTGCCCAACCCTATTGGGTCTGACACGGAAGGAGAGTTTATAGAACTCTATAACTCTGGTTCAAGTGAAATAAATCTTGTCGGATGGAGACTTGATGATGTACTGGATGGTGGAAGTATCCCATATCGTATTCCGGTTGGTACAAGGATTGGAGGCGGTAAGTTTTTAGTGTTTGAGCGAGCACAGACAAAACTAGCGCTTAACAATAGCAATGAAACTGTCCATCTTCTTGACCCTGCTGGGACAGTAAAATCTCTAGTCTCGTTTACGGATTCGATCGCCGAAGGTGTGTCGCTAGCTCGCGCGATGGATGGTTCTTATGTGCTGACAACTACCGTTACAAAAGGAGCTGATAACCTCATCACTGCACCAGGGAGTCTACTATTTGGAGCTGTGGGAGGGGTAAGCAGAAGGGTGCTTAGTATAGAGCAATCTAGGCAGATGCCCCAAGGTTCAATAGTGAATTTGGAAGGAGTTGTGAGTGCTGCGCCAGGAATCTTAGGAAAGGGAATTGTCTATCTGTCCGGGTCGGGAATACAGCTGTATCTAGGAAAAGGGGAGTGGCCCCTTGTAGAGCTAGGAGAGCGGATTCGTGTTACTGGCAAGCTCTCGTCAATTGCAGGCGAAGCGCGTATTCTTGTTTCTGCTGTAAGCGACGTAGAGCGAATAAGTACTGATGAACCACCTGAACCTCATATTGTAAAAACCAGTGACATACGCGAGGAACTCGAAGGGTTTTTAGTTGAAGTTCAAGGATTGATAACGCGTTCTAGCGGATCAACTTTTTATATTGACGATGGTAGTGGCGAGGCACGGATTACTGTTAAAGATTCAACAGGAATAAAAAAGCCTCGTACTTCCAAAGGGATGGCAGTGCGGATAACCGGAATAGTTTCACAAACCGCTGGTGGGTACCGGATCCTCCCTCGTTTCCAGGGCGACTTGGTTATAGGAGGCGGAGTTGTATCTTCTACAAAAGTAACAACCCGATCTTCTTCTGCGTCTGCTCCTGCGGATTTATCAGCCGAATCTACTGCTGATCCTATCAATGTATTTGAAGCGGGGGATGTTTCGTATGCAGTGGAATGGGCACAAGGGGGCGGAGCAGCGACAAAGTCAAAGCAGAACATATTTGTTGTTTTTGGAGTTGGCGCCGCTTTATTTCAGGCTGCAGGTGCTGCCGCCGCAGGAGAGCCATTGCTAAGGAGCCGCAGGCTTGCTACAAAAGAACAATGGCAGTAGCAAATACATCAGTTGAGGGCGCTCGAGTAGTAGTATTGGGTGGAGGAAACGGAACCTCCCGTTTACTGCAAGGGCTTATGCCTTTATTAGAGGAGGGGCAAATTGCTTCGCTTCATGCGTTAGTGCAAATGGCTGACGACGGAGGATCAACTGGCAGGCTGCGAGAACAATATGAAGTAGGGGCGATGGGAGATTTATCTAAGTGTATGCTGGCTTTATCGGGCTTACGTGGAGATATCCGAGGAGAAAAATTCCTAAAAGCCCTTGAATATAGGTTTTCAGATGGGGATTTCAAAGGGCATACCTTGCGCAATGCGTTGTTGGCAGCGCTTGAACTGACAAGCGATCTCGATAGTGCAATCGCTACATTTGCCCGTGTATTGCAGATCCCCAAATATGCAGGCGTGGTTCCCACCACTCTGGTACCGTTAACGCAACAGGTGAAACGAGGGCAGGAAGTACTTGGCGAAGGCGAGCATTTTATTGCCCATAACGTTGATATGCAGAAACAAGGCGAGCAGCCAGGGGATGTTAAGGCAGCTTTTAAAGAAAAGGATATCTCACTTAATCCCCGAGCTAGGAACGTTTTATCGAATGCCACACACATTATCGTAGCTCCCGGTCATACCTACGGCACGATTCTGCCGGCCTTGGCGTCACTACAAATAGATTCCAATTTTGCCTTTAAAGAGTTGCAGGCTCATATTCTGGTTGTAATGACGCTTTTGACAACCCCTAGACAGACTGAGGACTGGAGTGGAGAAGATTTTGTAACGGTGTATGAGGAGTGTTTAGGACGACCAGTCGATACAGTTATTGCCAATACTGGGCGTGCAAGCGTAAGTATGGTGGAAGGACAGGAGTGGGTGACTTTTGAAGAGCAGACACATCCTTACCAGCTAATCAAGGCAGATTTAGTTGATACAGAACGACAGGTATCTCCGGCAGGGGACATGGTACCGCGCGCCATTGTTATTCACGATGCAGCCAAGATCCAACAAATTCTTACCCCTCTTCTAATTTAAATACACTCACAGATTACCGATCATGTGTCATACTAAGGAGCATGGTTGTGAATTCCAATACAGGTGAAGATATAGGCGAAGAGTTGTCGGCACGTCTACACCGACTAGAATATGAACAGCAGGAAAGGCTTGCTCAGCATCGAGCTGAGCAAGCTCAGTTGCCGTACCTTAGCCTGGTAATATTTCCTATCAATTCTGAGGTAGTGGAGATGATACCTAAATCACAGGCTGAGGCTGCTGGAGCAGTACTGTTTTATAAGCAAGGACAGGATATTCGTTTGGGGGTTGTGAATCCAGGAACGGCGGCCGTAGAAGAGATAGTGCAGTATTTAACCCAGCGCTTTGGTATTCCTCCTCAGCTATATGTTATATCTCATCGCAGTTTAATAAGTGTTTTGGCGCGGTACCGTCGTGAGCACGAGGAGGAAGTAGTGCCACAGGGCGAAGTTCGAATTGCTCAGGAGGAAGTTGCAGCCTTCGAAGAAGTGCTACAGAATTTGGAGGATCTCGGTCGCCGGATTACATCTTTGCCACCAACGGAAATTCTTAACACGATCGTTGTTGGGGCTGTCAAAGTAGGAGCGTCTGATATCCATATTGAACCCCATGAGAAAGATGCACGCTTGAGGTTTCGTATTGATGGAGTGCTGCAGGACGTGACTTCATTCGATCGCGAGGGATGGTCGCTGCTCTTGTCGCGTGTAAAGGTCCTTGCCCAGCTTAAACTCAATGTGCGTGACGTGCCCCAGGATGGCAGTTTTGTACTGCGCGTGGCGGAAGAAGTGTATGACATGCGCTTGTCGGTGCTCCCCGGTGGATATGGTGAAAACATCGTGGTTCGAGTCTTGGATCGGAAAAGTCAGGCAGTTCGAATAACCGATTTAGGAATGAAAGATCGTGATTTTAATTTAGTTAAACAAGAGCTTAGAAAAGTAAACGGAATGATACTAGTGACTGGTCCTACGGGGTCAGGGAAAACGACAACCCTAGCTTCATTTATATCCGAGGTTAACAAGCCCGAACTGAAGGTCATTACTTTAGAGGATCCAATTGAGTATCGCTTGGCGGGAGTAGAGCAGACGCAGATTGACGTGGATGCCGGCTATACATTTGCCAAGGGCCTACGATCTATTTTGCGTCAAGATCCTGACATTATCATGATTGGGGAGATGCGCGACACAGAGACGGCGGAAACAGCTGTTCACGCTGCCTTAACCGGACATTTGGTTTTCTCCACTTTGCATACCAACAACGCAGCAGGTGCTATCCCGCGTCTGGTTGATATTGGGATTAAGCCGTTTGTATTGGGGCCAGCTCTTAATATGGTTATTGCCCAACGCTTGGTGCGAGTAGTGTGCTTACAGTGTGCACAAGAGTATGTTCCCGGTAATGACGAACGAGAAAGCATCCGAAATGTTATGCGGGGAATACGGAAAGATATCTTCGACCCAGCAGTCCTTGATAACAAGACCCTGACTTTTAAAAAGGCCGTGGGCTGTGCAGCTTGCGGTAAGACAGGGTATAAAGGCCGAAAAGGTGTATTCGAAATTTTCTCTATTGAAGGCAGTATGGAGGAACTAGTACTCCAAGGCGCTGATGCTGGGCATATTCAGGAAGAGGCGCTTAAGCAGGGTATGACAACTATTGCTCAGGATGGATACTTAAAAGTTATTGAGCATATCACTACTACTGAAGAAGTCGCACGTATTTCAGAAGAATAAAAAAGAGATCGCGGGTTGCGCGATCTGGGTGGGTGAGAGGATTATCGAGCAGGTTCAGCAGGAACCAGCACCTTTTCGTGCTTCTCCTTATCGAACTCCGGGCCTCCCTCGGCAGTCATTCTGCCCTTCGCCTCTTCCTCTGCCCTCTGCTCCTCTTCTTGAGTGTTGTGGCTAGTATGGTCGCGCACGGCGCACCTCCTTGTACTGAAAGGACGTAAGCAGAATATCACTATAAATCAGCCCGCTTGGACTCTGCAAGCTTACGGCAGGATTGATCGAACTCGTCCTAGTGTTATTTGTTCTGCCTCGTTCAGGGATGCTGCCTGCAGAGTGAAAGTTAAAGCCCCGTTTTCCTTTTGGGCCTCGAGTTGTTCCTGAATCTCTCGCTTTCTCTTGATGAGTCCTTTACCAACCAAGACATACACCCGATACGCACCCGGATCAGTTTCGTGGAGTAAAAAGGCGACGTTGTAGCCCGAAATATTATTAGTTAGCTCATGCATTGCCTCGGGGATATGTTCGGGGGTAGCGCCGCTCTCCTGGAAATCAGTTGAACGTAACAGGCTCCAGAAGAGTTTTCCGTGTTCGTCGTGTCGCAGGCGAGCGTATAGGCGGCCGGTGAGTTTTAATAAGTAAAGAGGCTTAGTTTTGACCAGGTTTTGAATCACGGTTTCCTTGTCAGCCTCCTGTTCCATCAATTTAGCGGCTATTTCAAATGCATGCGGGTTGGTTGACGGTTTTTGAAACGATTCGGTAGCTCCAACAATTCCTGCATACAGCGCAGTAGCAATATTCCCTCCAATGGTGACCTCAGGCATCTCGGTAACGAGCTCGTAGACAATTTCTGCTATAGAAGAGCGAGTGATATCGATTAGGTTGACCATCCCAAAGTGCTCATTATCAGCGCGATGGTCAATATTGATGACAGGGATGTTGTAGAAAAAATCTGCGTGATTAGTAAAAAGATCCCCCAACGTTTCTAAATCTGAGGCTCCGCATATAACAACTGCGTCGTATGCCATCTGCCGTACGTGGACTTCAATGTCGTCCTTATTTAAAACAGAGCCGGCAGGTAGGGTGAGGTGCAGGCGAAGCCCTCCTGTGAGAGTTTCGGTACGAGTATCGGCAATGAGTTCCGGTCCGGCAATGTCTAAGACAATTTCTGGAGTGATATTAGGCTGTGTTTGAACCTGAGAAGATCCTGGAAGGAACTGGAGGTGTGCGGGGACGTGGGAAGAGCTAACGGCGTCTATGGTGCCTTTGTGGGACTCCAGCAAGGCAAGATAAAGAGCAACCATGGAGGAAAAAGCGTCTGTCGTAGGTTTCTCTGGGACCAGGAGTAGAACGCTTGTGGCTTTCTGGAGAACATGAATTGCTTGTTGAGTTTCGGCCAAGGCCATGGGCAAACGTTATTATATGTGAAAATCTAACCATTCTATCGCCTGGAGAAAGGAAAAGAAAGTGTGAATATGTGGACAAGAGCGGAAAGCGACAGCAGGCACTAGTTATGTGACCTGTTTGAAGCCAAATTTGCTATAGAATGCTGGCAACTGCCCATTATTTTTATCTGGATCGCAATTGAGAATTACCCACTCTATCTGCTGAATTTTGGCTTCCGTCATGATGCGATTCATAATGGCAGATCCAACGCCTTTCCCTTGTTTAGCGGGGTCAGTCATGACGTATTCTATAAGCCACTTACGGCCGACTTCTATCACAAAAGCTGATGCAATGTAGTGCCCATCTTCGTTTGTTGCTACTGCAAACCAGGTCGCGTGTTGTACGACGCGCTGGTATTTTCCGTGAGTGTTAAATGATTGCCATAATACACTGTCGTGTACTTTCACGAGTTCTTCTTGTTGCCAGAAATCTACAGCTGATAGCCATTGCATCTGAGTCGACAATGGTTGCTTGGTGTACTGACTAGGATTTGCCACCATTAAAATATCTTGAGACATATTCTTTAGTTTAATCTTCGGTAACTTTTTGTTTCCTTCAATTCTTCTACAACGTGAGCTGCTGCACCAACCATTCGAGAAATCACAAAAAGCGCCTTTCCGTAAGCGGGATCAAGCTTAACTTCTAGCATGCCAGCGGCCATAGCTCCATCCACGTTAAGGGGGAGTTTTTTGCCTTTCTTCTCTCTAAACTGCTCCTCAATTTTGTAGGCTTTTTCAAAGAAGAGACAAGAGAATCCAAGTGCTTGCGCTTTGCTGTATAAAGCGGTTGCTCGAGGATCTTCCTCTTTATAAACTTTATGCCCTAGTCCTGGAATAATTTGTTTCTGTTCCAATCGTTCAGCCACAATTTCCTCAGCCGACTTATCATTGGCGATCATTCTAGCAGCGGCTTCAATAGCGCCGCCGTGTTTTTCACCAACGGTCAGAGCACTAGCTGCCAAGGCAACATTCATAGCATTACCTGTGCTGGTCACAACCCGTGGTACAAAAATCGATGGAGCTTCAATACCATGCTCTACTGTAGCAATCATCATTGCTTCAAGGAGCATTTTCTCGTTCTGTGTTGGTAAATCTTCTCGCCATAGCAAAAACAGCGTGTCAGTAAGTGAATGCTGCTTGATGAGATCAACTATTCGATGTCCACGAATACTATGCTGGCCATCCTCGTTACTGCTAATAGAAGTTTCAATATCGAGTGTCATAAAACCTTTTTTAATAATACAGGAATATCTTCAGGGGTTGTGGCGATTTGAACGCCAGCTTTCTTGAGAGCATTAATCTTGGATTTGGCGGATCCTTTCCCTTTGCTTACGATGGCACCGGCGTGGCCAAGTACCGTGCCTTGAGGAAGGCTACGAGAAAAATCCCCGGCGATTAAGGCAACTATGGGTTTGGTAATTTCTTTTTTTAGGATGGCGTCAGCTAGTTCTTCTTCGTAGGTTCCTCCAACCTCTCCAAATACAACTATGGCTTTAGTTTGGCTATCCTTCTCGAACAGATGGGCACAGTCCACAAAAGTTGTTCCTAGTAATACGTCACCTCCGATTCCGATGGCAGTACTTTGACCGAGACCGGCGGCGGTAATGATACGAGAAAGTTCCGCAGTCATACCACCGCTTTTAGAGATAATCCCGATTGCTCCTTTCTTAAATACGCGATCCACGAGCTCAGAGGCACCTATGGCTCCAATTTTAGCTTTGGCTGGGGATATAATCCCAACCGAACTTGGACCTACTACCCGTACATTTCGTTCTTTGCCCAAAGCAATAACTTTAGCCACGTCAGCTACGGGGATTTTTTCGGTGAGTATATTTACCAAAGGAATGTCGTTCCAGATTGCTTCCATGGCAGCATCCGCTGCAAATTGAGCGGGGACAGCAACTAGGCTGGTGTTAACAGTTGGATGGTAGTGAAGCGCCTCTTTAATAGAATTATAAACCGGAATTCCATGTTTGGTCTTTTGCCCTCCCTTGCCTGGAGTTACACCCGCAACAACGGCAGTTTTGTAGTGCAGCATCTCAGATGCGGCACGGGATCCTTCATGGCCGGTAATGCCTTGAATCAAAGAAATGGTATTTTGGTCGACAAGAATACTCATAGTTATTTCTTATGATAGGCAAGTTTAACAATAGTGGCAGCAGATTCACTCATGGGTGTATCAGGGCCAAATAGATGAAAATCAAAACCCTCTTTTTTGGCTACTTCTTCTAACATGGCAAAGGCTTCTTTCTGACGTGGTCCGTCACGACGAATAACGATAGGGTATAGAGGCTTTGGTTTGACTGAGCGAAGACCCTCTACAAACCCCAACAATGTCTCATAAATATCAGTGAAATTTGCCGTACCCCCCACTACCCAGCAACCCTTCAGGTTAGGCTGGCTTAATACTTGTTTTGTTAGAGCACGAACTACACCAGACTTTGGGTTGCCAGAGTATTCAACATAATTAGCTGGTTTGCCACCTACTTTCATCAGCGCATCAAGATTAATCATAGAGGCTCCGCCTCCGGAAGCTAGAACGGCAATATCACCCCCGAGCTCTACGTATGGACGTGCTTCAGGGGTAACTACGTGATCATCAAGGACGATCTTGGCGTCTCCGGCAACGAAACTACCATCTTGAAGTTCAAAAAGAGGGTTTATTTCTACCAGCAGAGCTTTTTCAGAAATAAAGAGCCTCCACATGTTTTGTAGAATGGTGATTAGCGTTGGGTTTGGAGCAAGGTCGGCTGCTATTAAAGCCTGGCGAGCAAGAAAATCAGGTAGACCAACAAATATGTTCAGAGTGGTTAGCTGTGCCTTTGCTGTGCCACTTCCTCCTTTTGCATTTATTGCCAGGACGGGACTGCGAGTACTGGTATCATAACTTAGACTCATATATCGTTCTGCTTTGGCTGTAACTGCCTGCTCCACCAAGAGGACTTGGGGAGTATGCCCATCGATAGGGGTATTCCAGATTTTCTGGGCCGCTGAAGCAAAATCAGCTTTCTTTTGCACTAATTTGATACCTCCTTTACGTCCTCGATCACCCACTGGAACTTGAGATTTAATAATGGCCGGAACGGCAATAGGACAGCTTTTGGTTCGAGGTGTAATAAGTTTCCTCTTAGGAATAGGGATACTGTATTTAACGAATAATGCTTTTCCTTCGTGTTCTAGTAGGTTCATAGAAGGTCTTTACCTTACTCTACGGTAACGGATTTTGCCAAATTTCGCGGTTTGTCTACGTCGCAACCTCGCAAGATAGCCATGTGGTAGGCCAGGAGCTGTAAGGGAATTACAGTTAGTAAAGGTTGAAGAAAGTCATCAACGTGGGGGATTGAAATAATGTCATCAGCTTTCTTGGCAATCTGAGTATCTCCTTCACTAGCAATAGCGATAACTGGGCCCTTGCGGGCTTTTATCTCTTCTAAGTTATTCATCACCTTATCGTAGAGTGCACTCTTGGGGTTGATGACAACGCTAGGCGTATCTTCGTCTACTAGAGCAATGGGGCCATGCTTCATTTCTGCGGCAGGATAACCTTCAGCATGAATGTAGCTCACCTCTTTAAGCTTTAGGGCGCCTTCGAGAGCAACAGGAAAGTTGTAACCCCGACCAAGGTAGAGCATGTTGTGAACATCTTTGTACTTGAGAGCAATAGCCTTGATCTGCTCCTCGGTTTGTAAAGTTTTTTCTACAAGGGCAGGTATTTGCTCAAGTTTCTTGATCATTTTTGCACCCTCTGTGGCTGACAGGTTGTGTAAGCGGCCAAAATATATTCCTAGGAGAATCAAAATAGTCAGTTGGGAAGTGAACGCCTTAGTTGATGCCACTCCAATTTCAGGTCCTGCATGCAGATATATACCGCCCGTAGCCTCGCGAGCGATTGTACTACCCACAACGTTAACAATGCCCAGGGTAGGAATTTCTTTCCCTTTAAATTCTTGGAGAGCGGCTAGGGTATCAGCTGTTTCCCCTGATTGGCTGATGCAGAAAAACAATGTGTTGTCCTCAATGGGGGAGTTGCGATATCGAAGCTCGCTGGCGTATTCAACCTCGACGGGTAGGCGGGAAAATTCCTCCAATAGGTATTCGCCAAAGAGGGCGGAATGCCAGCTGGTGCCACAGGCAGTAAAAATAACGCGCTTTATCTCGGCGAGCTCCTTTGAGTCCAAGTTTAATCCGCCAAAACGGGCAGAGTCTCTGGTTTCGTTAACATGTCCTCGCATGGCATTGCGAATTGTCTGAGTCTGCTCGTGTATTTCTTTGTGCATGTAATGCTCAAAATCTCCTTTAGAGACGTCGTCAGGGGACCAAGTAATATCCTGGATGTTTGGCGTGACTGCGCCTCCCTTGAGCTGCCGGATGGTAAGGGAGGATGGGGTGGCAACCGCCACCTCTCCGTCTTTTAGGTAGACAACCTTGTTTGTATAGGGCAGGAGGGCGCTAGGGTCACTGGCGATATAGTGCTCCTCAAGACCTATTCCCAGTACCAGTGGACTACCCAACTTAGCACTAATGATGGTGTCGGGATGCTTGCTGTGCAGCACGGCGATACCGTAAGCCCCGGTAAGTTGTTTGACGGCTGTCTCTACTGCTAGGACGAACAGTTCATCGAAGGGCGTGTTGTGTGCGCTTAGACGACCATACTCTTGGGCAATGAGGTGGGCAATGACTTCGGTGTCAGTGTCGCTTCGGAAGGTTATGCCAGCCTTTTTAAGATTTTCTCGCAGTTCATCATAGTTTTCGATTACTCCGTTATGAACAACAGCTACTTCATTATTTAGGCTGACGTGGGGATGGGCATTAATGTCATTTGCGGGCCCGTGAGTAGCCCAGCGGGTATGGCTAATACCGCATGTGCCAGCTAAGCCAGTGCCCTGCAGTGCTGTTTCAAGGTCTGCTACACGGCCAGCCTTTTTACTTACCTGGATTGTTTGATTCTGAATGGTAGCGATTCCAGCACTGTCATATCCTCTATATTCAAGCTGCTTTAAGCCGGCCAGTAGTATGGGCTGCGCCTGTTTATGACCAACGTATCCAACGATACCGCACATAGATATATAAGTATGTTGCTTGTCGCGCCTATCTGCTAGCCTTAGGCTTAACGTATGGAATTCATTGATATCATCATCCTCGGTCTTGTACAAGGATTAACCGAATTTCTTCCGGTTAGCTCAAGCGGACACTTGATCTTAACTCGCAATCTCTTTGGTATATCCGACATATCTGGCAATGCTATTGATGCCTTCTTACACTTAGGCACCTTATGCGCAGTTCTTGTCTACTACTGGAAAACCTGGCGAGAGCTTTTTGCGGGGGCTTTATCATCTGACGGAAGACAGCAGAAGGATATGTTAGGAAAACTGGCATTGGCGACTGTTCCGGCAGCGATTCTGGGATATTTTCTTCAGGGTTGGATTGAGGATTTTCTTCGTGATCCCCGATATGTAGCGGTGGCTTTGCTGGTAACAGCTAGTATTTTGTTTATAGCTGATAGATATGCCAAACATGTTTCGGAAAAGAAAGAACCAAGTTACAAAGATGCACTTTTGATAGGCTTAGCGCAGGTGGCGGCTCTCTTACCGGGAATTTCTCGTTCCGGGGTAACAATGGCAGCTGGCCGCGGACGAGGGCTTTCTCGGCAAGAAGCGGCTCGATTTTCTTTCCTTATGTCGGCTCCTATTATTGCCGGGGCAGGGTTAACCAGTGTTGCAGATTTAGTTTCTGCAGCAACAATACCGGCTCCTGAGCTAATAGTAGGGTTTATTGCTTCATTCCTTGCAGGACTTCTGGCCATTTTTGGGATCTTTAAGATTTTGGAGAAATCTTCTTTTACACCATTTATAATCTACCTAGTGGCTGCTTCTGTGTTACTGTTTTTAACTTTGTAATATGGAGAATCTGGAAGGAGAAATAGTATTGCCTGATCTACAAGCACTGGAGATGATCGCAATTCGTTTAGCAGAACAGCTTACTGGAGGTGATGTAGTGTTGCTTAAGGGGGAGCTAGGGGCAGGGAAAACAACGTTTACTCAAATGCTGGCTCACGCTCTGGGGGCGCAGGAGAGGGTGCCCTCTCCTACGTTTACTATAGAGGCTCGGTATCCACTTTCAGGAGCACAGGCCCAAGAATTAGTGCATATTGATCTTTACCGGCTATCGTCTTTGCAGGGCGGTAGTGAGGACACATTGCACTTTCAGGAATTGTTTGATGGTAGTAGGGAGCAAGGACGAATAGTTGTAGTTGAATGGGCAGAGCGTCTAGGCTCTACTGCACCACCTTCGTTCTGGGAGCTTCAATTCAAGCATGGGTCGTCAGGGAACTCTCGAACCGTTATTGTTACTCATCATGTCTAAGCGACAAAAACTAGCACTTATTGACGCTAACGCCCTCATCCACCGGGCTTATCACGCGTTGCCGCCCATGAGTACCTCTGACGGCACACCAACTAACGCCGTATATGGATTTACGACGATGTTGTTAAAGATGTTTGCAACCATTAAACCTACACATATCGTGGCGGCATTTGACGTGAAGGGGCCTACCTTTAGAAAAGAGGCATATGCAAAGTATAAGGCTCATCGCAAAGCTACCCCCGATGATCTCGTTGAGCAGTTTGCGTTAGTGAAAGAAGTGTTGAAGGCATTTAACATTCCTATGATAGAAAAACAGGGTTTTGAGGCAGACGACGTTATTGGAACTCTTGTTGAAGAAGTAAATGGTAATGTTCAAAAAATAATTGTGACCGGAGATATGGATACGCTTCAGCTTATTGATGATGATACGTCCGTGTTTACTCTTAAGCGCGGTTTAACCGATACGGTATTGTATGACGCTCGGATGGTACAGGAGAAGTTCGGATTTAGCCCGGAGTACGTTGTCGACTACAAAGGATTGCGAGGCGATCCGTCAGATAATATTCCGGGCGTGGCCGGAGTTGGTGACAAAACAGCGCGAGAGCTTATCATCCAGTTTGGGTCAATCGAAGAGGTTTACAAGCACCTTGATGAGGTATCTCCCCGAGTAAAATCTCGCCTGGAAGGAGGTAAGAAAGAAGCTCTACTTAGCAAAGAGCTGGCTACGATTCGTAGGGATGTACCGATACAATTTTCTCTCGCAGACGCTGAAGCTGAGGATTTCAATCCGGAAGCTGTGCGTGACGTATTTGTAAAAATGAACTTTAATAGTTTACTTAATCGTTTGCCTAGCGGAGCTTCCAGCATTCAACCAACCCTTTTTACCAACAACAGTAATGCACTAGCAACAAATGCTAACCTGCCAGAACATTATTACCTAGTGCAGAGTGCGAAAGGTAAAAAAGATTTACAGGTGTTGTTACGCAAGCAAACCTTAATTGCGTTTGATACCGAGACAGATCAGCTTGGCCCGCGTCAACACCCTATCTTAGGGATGAGTTTTGCTATTCGAGACGATAAGAAAAATATTACTGCCTGGTACGTTCCGGTGACTCCTGCTGAACTCGAAGAGTGGCGAGATATTTTAGAGAGTCCAAAGATTAAAAAAACTGGCCATAATCTTAAGTATGACTACGAGGTCTTGCTGCAGACTGGTATCTTAATGGAGGGTATCGAATTTGATTCAATGATTGCCGCTTATTTACTTAACCCGGGAGCTCGGCAGTTCGGTATGGATGCTTTAGCGATTCAGGAGCTGTCGTATCATCCGATTCCCCTTACGGACCTGATCGGCTCCGGCGCACAGCAAAAGAGGCTGTCGGAAGTGTCTGTGCCAGAGCTAGCCCGGTACGCTTGTGAGGATGCGGATATTTCTCTTCAATTATACGAAACGTTCGCACCACGTATTGAAAAAGAAGGTCTTAAAAGAGTGTTTGTGGAGCTTGAATTGCCCCTAATACCTATTTTGGCGCGGATAGAAAACAACGGTATTAGTGTAGATACAACAATATTGAGCAAGTTGAACATAAAAGTTACCCATAGACTTCAACAACTTGAGAAGAGCATTTGGAAAGAGGCGGGAGAAGAGTTCAACATCAATTCGACTCAGCAGTTGAGGGTGATCTTATTCGAGAGGCTGCAGTTACCGACTGACGATATTAAGCGAACCCAAACTGGATATTCCACAGCTGCCTCGGAACTGGAGAAGCTTCATGGCAAGCATCCAATCATTATATTATTGGAAGAGTACCGTGAGCTGAGCAAGCTCAAAAACACCTACATTGATACCTTGCCAACATTGGTTGATCCTGAGACGAGTCGCATTTATGCTTCATTCAATCAAACCGTTGCTGCAACGGGCCGTCTCAGTTCTTCTGATCCGAATCTGCAGAATATTCCGGTTCGCACCGAGATGGGACAGGAAATCCGCAAAGCGTTTGTGGCTGAGAAGGGAAATGTTTTAGTAAAAGCTGATTACTCACAAATAGAGCTGCGGTTGGCTGCTCATATGTCCCGAGATGAAAAAATGATGGGTGTGTTTCGAGCGGGTAAAGATATTCACAGTGCTACTGCAGCGTGGGTGTATGGAATTGATATCGATAGCGTGACATCTAGTCAGCGGCGGGAAGCTAAGACTTTGAATTTTGGAGTTTTATATGGAATGGGACCGCAAAGCTTTGCGCGGGCAGCAGGGATCAGTGTCGAGGAAGCGCGATCATTTATTGGCCGCTATAGAAAGCAATATGCAGGACTGGCTGGATACATCGAAGAGACTATTGAATTTGCTCGGGAACATGAAGAGGTAAGTACGCTTTTCGGACGCAAGCGATATCTTCCCGAAATCCACTCTCGTGCTCCGGCGATCGCAGCTCAAGCGGAACGAATGGCATTTAATTTTCCATTACAAGGAACAGCCGCAGATCTTCTGAAAAAGGCAATGATTGAGTTGCATAATTTCATTCAACATAAATACCCTGATGCCCGAATGGTATTAACGGTACATGATGAATTGGTGTGTGAAGTTTCAAAAGAAGATGCACAAGAATTTGCACAGGAAATGAAACATATTATGGAGCAGGTGATTACGTTAGATGTCCCAATTGTGGTAGATGTAGCGCTGGGAGGAAACTGGCAGGATGTGGAAGAATTAAAATTATAAAGGGGTATACTAGAAAGATTGCTTGAGCGCGAACGCTGGGTAATCACCTGTTCGTTGCCTTGGTCAACTTGGGTAGTCGCGCGTAGCGGCTTCCAGGAAGATCGCACTTTATCAGGAGTGCAGACATGTTGTCGACACTCGCGGGACGGTCCCGACGGAGCCATGGGAGGGAGGTGGTCACCCTTGTTGTCCACCGTTGATTCCCATACCAAGGAGATGCCTATCGAAGAGCCCATCTCGTGAGTAGTGCTTCTGTCACTAGGGGCATATCGCAAGATATGCCCCGCATTTCATTCGAACTGATTTATGCACTCGTTGAAGGTACGAACTTGCTGATTATATTTTTCTGCAGCAGCCTGGGTGCCAGAATCGCTCATGCCGTACTGTTTTATAAGCTCATTGTATTGCTGCTTGAGAGAATTGAGTTGATCGTTGGCAGTCTGAGCCTCAGTTTGTTTTTCCTCTGCCTCTTGTAGTAGTACATTTCCCTCTGCATGTAGTCGTTCGCCTTCGTCCCAATAGGGTTGAGCTTGTTCGCGCGAACCAGTCTCCTGATAGATATTATTGCCTTTTTCGATGTTTTCATTCCCTTTTTTAATTTTTGAGTTTCCCTCCTTTGCTAAGAACTTTGTTTCTTCAATTAAATCTTCAACGATGATGGTTTGTTCGGTGATTTGAGTATCAAGATCAGATAGTTCCTGCTCGATTTGTCGGATTAAAAACTCTTTGTTCTCGAAGTTCTGCAAGAAGCTACTGTCTGGGCTGGGACATGCGGACAGGGGGGTTCCAAATGTTTGAACTGCCAACCAAGTAGTCCGTCCTTCAAATTCTCCTTTTTCAACCGCAATTCCAAGTTCACGAAAGTTGTTCGATAGGATATTGGCGCGATGGCCTGGACTATCCATCCAGGCTTGTACCAACGCTTCGTCTGAACTGAAGTTCCCTAGGGCCAGGTTTTCACCAACAGTGATGTATTCGTATTTCGCGGCTTCTACAACATCAGAAGGTCCTCGTCCGTCAGGAGAAATATGCTCAAAGTATTGTTGGTTAAACATATCTTCAAGTTTCAGCTGAGCTGCCTTATTAAGCGCGTTGTTACGCAGTAAAGGTGGAAGGCCGTTGCCTTGTCGTTGGCTGTTAGTGGCACTGAATACCCCATCTGTTGTAAGAATGCCAGCTGCTTCACTGCCTGAATGGCGAAGAGGCTCTGGGGTACTAAGAATTTTTTGCAAGGACTTAAGTTGCTCTGTGGGCAATGCTGAGGAAGGTATAACGAGTGGTGAAGCGTCAGACATATATAAAAGAATCCCAGCTGCTCCGAGGCAGAGGACAATAAGCGCGATGGGTAGTGTGTAACGACCGGTCATAACATCTTGTGTAATAGTACCTTATATAGTTTCGTGATGAGCATGCTCGTCTGCACAAAATAAATAAAGAAAACTGTTTGGGCGTTGGGAGAAGACGCAGTTTCGACGTACAATATAAGGCATGGCTCAATCCTTTGAACGCACGCCCCAGGAGCGCGAAACACTGATTTTCTCCCAGCCGGAACAGGCGCAGGAGTTCTCTGAGAGGGTGGCTGAGCGTATAACTACACCCACTGGCCAGCGATCTAAAAAAGAATCTTTAGCTCAAGAGTTGGCTGAGGAGTTTGATCGTCAGGGAGAAGGGGTGGGTAAGGTACTGCATCCGTGGGAACATACTGCCGAAGAGCACCAGGAGGTCCAACAGCTTGTTAATGTCGCTTTTGAGAAAGATCTGCCAGCAGCCTTGAAGCTGGCTCGATCAAGCAATCATTACCCTCGAAACATCGATCTGTTGCATGATGTGTTAACGACCGAGATGTACGAGTTAGTCAGAGAGTCTCATCTTAACCACCAACCAACAGGCGTAGTGTGGCTTGTAACGGCAGTCTTGATTTTACTGGCAGGCGTTGGCGTTATTCTTTTTATCTTCATAAGTTGATATGTCTTTCTTAGGTTTGATTGTAGTTGTCGTTATAGTTGCCGGCGTCGCTGTGGCATTGTGGATGCTATGGAAGTTGATACTCGAGCAGGCGCGGCTGAGACGTACTCTTGATATACAAATGCTCCAAGTGCTTTTGCCGAAGGACTTGGACCCGCAAGAGCGAGAAGAGGGTTTAGGAGATCAAACCAAAGAACGAATTTCCGTGGCTGAGCAATTATTATCAACGCTCTCGCACTTACCAACGCGCTTATGGGATCAGTTGCTCTATGGCCAGCCGATTATCGTGTTGGAAATTATTGCCCGCTCTGATGATAAAATTGTTTTTTATGCTGGGACAGAGCGTCGTTACCTTGACCACCTGGAGAAGCAAATCTACGCTCACTATCCTGAATCGGAAGTAACACTTGCCTCTGATTTCACCATCTTTGAGCCCGGGGATACTATTTTAACAGGAGTGCTTCGTTTGGGTCGCAAGCAGCATTTACCGCTCGCTACCTACAAGGAACTAGAAGCTGATCCGATGCAGGCACTAACGGGAGCATTGGCTAAAATTCGAGACGGAGATGCGGCAGTAATTCAACTTGTATTGCAGCCCGCGTCCAAACGGGCTAGTAAAAAAGCAGCTCTGGCTACTCGGCGGACTGTCCGGGGTCGACAATCAGATGTCGGAGGTAGAGGAGCTATTGGTTTGTTAACTGATCTTAAGACTGCTACTAAGAGTGCTCAGGAAAAACAGGAGGCACGTCAGGAAAGCACGCAGCTAACTCAGCGTATGCAACAGCGGGTGGAGCTTGTTGAGCAGAAAATGGTACAGCAGCAGTTTAATGTCAATATTCGTCTGGGAGTCTCTACTCGAGGTGCGGATGAAGCAGAGAGGGTATTTAATGCGATTGTGGGGGCATTTTCCCAATACGATTTACCGGATCTTAATATGCTGCGGCTTAAGCGCCCTACCCGTCCGTCCGGATTTCTGAGAGATCTTATCTTCCGTGTGCCACGCTCTGGAACAGCAAATGTCTTAAGTACAACAGAAATTGCTTCCCTTTTTCACTTCCCGTTACCGACTACTGGTACGCCAAATATTTTGTGGCGTGGTGCGAAGATAGCGCCAGCTCCGCCTGACTTGCCAACTGCGGGTGTGCTGCTTGGGTATAACAAATATCGAGGAGTTGATCAGCCTGTATACCTAGCTGATGAAGATCGTCGCCGTCATCTGTATATGATTGGTCAAACAGGAACCGGCAAAACCACACTATTTCTGAATATGATTGTGCAAGACATTCAGGCTGGTCGGGGAGTGGGTGTGGTAGATCCTCATGGGGATCTGATCGAAGACATCCTGCTTCATATTCCCCCCGAGCGTTTGAAAGACGTAGTGCTGTTTGATCCTCGTGATAAAGATAGGCCACTCGGATTTAACATTTTGGAGACTAAAGACGAGGGGCAAAAAGATCTAGTCGTTAATGAGGTGGTACAGATTCTGCAAAAACTGGCCGCCCGTCTCAATCCTGAATCGGTGGGACCTATGTTTGAACACTACTTACGTAATGCGTTGTTAGCCTTGGTAGAAGACCCTAACGCAACCTTGATCGATATACCGCGGATGTTTGTAGATGAAGAGTTTCGGCAGTCAATTATTAAGAAGAACACTAACCCGACTGTTCTGCAGTTTTGGGAAAAAGAATTTGCGCAATCACAACGGGGGCAAATGTCGGCTGATATGCTTAGCTACGTGATCAGTAAGTTAGGGCGGTTCATAAGCAATGAAACAGTGCGTAATCTGATTGGACAGGCTAAATCGTCCTTTGATGTCCGGACTGTAATGGATGAGCAGAAAATTTTGCTTTGTAACCTTTCGAAGGGAATATTAGGAGACATCAATTCAGACTTATTGGGATTTGTGTTGGTATCAAAAATTCAGATTGCTGCTTTAGGGCGGGCGAATATGCCGGAAGACCAGCGCAAGGATTTTTATCTGTATCTTGATGAGTTTCAGAACTTTACAACTGACAGCATCTCAACTATTTTATCCGAGGCGAGAAAATATAAGCTTAACTTGAACCTGGCCCATCAGTTTATTCAGCAACTTGAAGAAGGAATTAGAGATGCAGTGTTTGGCAACGTAGGAACGCTGGTCAGTTATCGTATTGGAGTTGATGATACGGAGTTTATGGCCAAGCAGTTTCAACCTGTCTTCAAAGAATATGACCTGCTTAATCTGAACCGGTTTACAGCAATTCTTCGCTTATTAGTCCACGGCACACCGCAGCGACCGTTCAGCTTAGCTGTTCCGGCACCCCCTATGAGCGGCGATACGCAAACACGGGAAGCGGTACGTGAATACTCTCGTGCAACCTATGGACGGGCCAAGGCTGACGTAGAACAGGAGATTTTAGAGCGTTTTCGCTATGGTACGGCGCAAGACACTTCCGCGCCGCCAGCTGCCTCAGACTCTTAAGCGAATCCTTGTTTGACGTCAGCTGACAGGGAGACGCGGGTAGTGTATATTGCTTAAAACACATTGTTTTTAATTATTTTTCTCCATGACAGACCAGCATAATAAGCAGCAGGATGGCGATCAGGCCTCAGAATCTCCTCACAATAACCGACCAAAAGTTGACCTTATCTCTAAGGCGATAGAATCATCGGCGAGTAATTCCCAAAAGATAAATACAAAAACTTTGGGGATTATTGGAGGAGTAATTATTTTGCTGATCATCGTTGGTTTAGGGGTGTACGCTGGACTGCGCCCGTCTGAATCGAGGGAAGATATTGAAAGTCGGGGTATTTTTGGACAGTTACCTGGATCAGGAGATAAGGAAGAGGAAAAGATCGATGCTACCTTGAGCGGGTTGTCAGGACGAACCTGCGATGGTGCGAACCGTCGGGCGATCGGAGTGATGATGCCGTCAGATCCTATTACCCGCCCGGCTTCGGGCTTTGCTCCAGCCGATCTTGTATTTGAATTACCGGTGCTGGTTAATGATGTTACGCGTCTCACGGCTGTGTATCAGTGTGGACGACCGGGAGAAATCGGATCCGCGCGATCCGCTCGTCATGATTATCTTTTCTTAGCTGAAGGTGTTGATGCCATTTTGGCCCACTGGGGTGGAAGCTATCATGCTCTGAATCGCATTGATGTAGGGGAATTCCAAACGATTAATGCTTTGCAGAATCCGCATAATGCTTTTTACCGCAAAGCCGGTATTCAGGCACCGCACAACGGATTTACTTCGTATGATCGGTTGTGGGAGGCTTTACAAAAGATCGGGTATAGAACTGAAACAAACTTCAAAGGTTACTCCTTTAAAGATGACATTCCCACTGACCAACGTATTGCTGGAGGTACTCTGTCAATCGCTTGGCCAGGAGCCTATCGTGTGCATTACGAATACGATCCTGCCACGAATCGCTATCAGCGTTTTTGGGCAGGAGTGAAGCAGGTTGATGGAGAAGATAGTACGCCGGTTGCTCCCAGTGTAGTGGCGATTATGAGAGCCGCCAACGGGCCAGCCGAAGGACCGGGTGGGTATAATGATGTAGATATTGAAGGCACTGGAGAGCTGCTGCTGTATCAAGATGGACAGGAAATTAAGGGAACGTGGACTAAGAATATATTGGAGAAAAAGGACCCGGTTCATTTTCTCGACCAGCAGAGCAACCCAATCACTCTTACTCGTGGGCAGGTGTGGATTATGGCAGTAGAACCAAGTATTGCTGTGACATGGGAGCCTGCGGGGGCAGCAGCTCAATAATTAATTCACCGTGCTGCATTATATATACGGTGAAGACACATATGGGGCGCGTCAGCATATTGCCCAGCTTGCTGCAGATACGCCAATTACCTGGATAGATCGAACAGCAATTATCGATACGCCTCTTGTACAGTGGCTCGATCAGGCCGGAGGAGGTTTGTTCGGATCATCTGTTTTAGTAATTCAGGATCCGTCAGAATTTCTACAAGCTCAGCAGGAGAGTATTTTGAGCCATGTCGATGAGATGCAACAGCGCTCAAGTATTACCATACTATGGGATCGCGTTAGCTGGGATAAACGATCAAAGTTATTCCGAGCTCTTAAACCTTACGCCAAAGTATACGGCGCGCTGGATGCAGTAATGTGTGCGTCGTGGCTTATACAAGAGGCTGAGCGTCGTTCTATTAATGTGGGACCGCAAGTAGCAGGGTTGTTAGTGCAATATGTTGGTACTGACAGATGGCGTCTTGTCAGTGAGCTAGAGCGATTGTCACTAATGACTTCTACTGTCACTGCTGAACATATCCGACAATATGTTGTTCCGAAAGACCTCGAAGTAGAAATATTTCCGTTGCTGGACGCGCTGGTATCAGGTAATCAGCGCCAGGCGGCTGTATGTCTGGATCAGTTATGGCGGGGCGGACAGAATGAGTTCTACGTGTTGTCGATGCTAGCCTATCAGTTTCGAACAGTGCTCGCAATCCGCCAGGCTCAAGCACAAGCTTTCTCGCCGGAGATGGTGGCTCAAAAGACGCAACTTCATCCATATGTAGTAAAGAAAAACTGGCAGGTGGCGCAGCGAATATCGGCGGTTACGTGCTTGCAGGCCCTCAGTCGAATTATGGCTACCGATTTTGCCATCAAACGGGGGACAGTCGAAAGCCGAACGGGCGCGACTATGCTAACCCTGACGCTAGCCAGCGAGTGCGCGCGAACGGTTGTACGCTCCTGAAATTGTTATTTAATCGCTGAAACAGCGCGCTTGAGGCGAGACTTTTTGCGGGCAGTCTTGTTGGGGTGCAGAATATGGCGGCGGGTAGCGCGATCAAGGATACTCTCAGTCTTCTGGAAGGCTTCCTCAGCCGCCTTTTTATCGTTAGAATCAATAGCATCACGTAATTCGTGAAGGGCATCACGCATCTTCCGGCGCCACCGGTCGTTAAACGCCCGCTTGCGATCGCTAACTCGGAGTGCTTTTTTAGCTGCTTGTAGTTGTGGCATACCGAGCCATGGTACGGTATAAAGCTTTACATTGTCAAAACCTTTTGAGGGTGGAGTAGGGAAGTGCTGCTGTCATAACGCCCAATTCCCAGAAATGTATTCTCCGAGGTAAATATCGCAACAGAATTAAATTCAGGAGTGGCGCCGTTTGACGTTTCAGGAGAATGTTCCACCAGAACACTTCCCCCACTCTTAAATTTTGCGACATTGACTGACGCAATGGCTATGCGGGGTAAATGCGAAATGAGTTGTTCTGAGGGTTGTAAGTATTGCGGCCACGCCTGGGCTGTGAGGTCTTCCAGTCCCTTTGCTTTCTGTTCGGTAAATGGCCCTATTGCTGTTCGGCGCAGTTCCTGAACATAAGCGCCCGTTTTTAATACTTCGCCTATATCTCGTCCTAATGAACGAATGTATGTGCCGCTGCCGCATGTAACCGTCAAGGTAAGGGTGGGATAGGTGTAGGATTCAACAGTGAGGTCATAAATGATAACGGAGCGAGGCTGACGCTCCACTACTCTGCCCTCTCGAGCGTATTCATATAGTTTTTTACCTTTCACCTTAATAGCAGCATAAGCAGGTGGGACTTGTTGAATAACACCCTTAAACGATCCCATTGTCGCATTAATCGCTTGCAATGTAGGCTCTTCAGTTTCTGGTATGGATGTAATTAGACCTGTTCCATCGTCAGTAGTACTGGTTTCTCCCATATGGATGGTGGCACGGTAAGTTTTGGGGAGACTCAAAGTATATTCGCTTAAGCGGGTTGTCTGGCCGATTGTTATAATGAGGACTCCGGTTGCAAACGGATCGAGAGTGCCAGTATGTCCGACCTTAGTTTTGCGGGGCAGAACGTGGCGAATTTGCCGAACAACGTCGTGAGATGTGAGCCCTATCGGCTTATCGATAATAAAGAATCCATGGGTGGGGTCTGTAAGCGTAGACATATATAGGGGTGATGGGGTAGATTTACGATACTTACCCTATACCTATTTCCCTCGTTTTTCTATGGCAAAACGTGCATTTATAACCGGTATCACCGGACAAGATGGTTCATACTTAGCAGAGCTGTTGCTCGAAAAAGGCTACACGGTCTATGGACTGGTGCAGCGTAGTGCGACCGATCCTTATGAGAATATGAGTCATCTGCTTGATAAGGTGGAGATTATAACTGGAGACTTAGCAGACAGTTCTTCCCTATTCCGGGCGGTGGAGGCTTCAAACCCCGACGAAGTATATAATCTCGCCGCTCAGACATTCGTAAAGGCCAGTTGGGATATCCCAGAGTTAACTGGAGATCACACCGGTGTTGGAGTAACTCGTCTGCTGGAAGCGGTTCGTCACCTCAAGCCCAAGGCACGATTTTATCAGGCCAGTAGCAGTGAGATGTTTGGCAAGGTTGTAGAGACGCCTCAAAAGGAGACCACCCCCTTCTATCCCCGTAGTCCTTACGGAGTGGCTAAGGTGTATGGTCACTGGGCGACAGTAAATTATCGGGAGAGTTACGATATGTTCACGTGTTCCGGAATTTTGTTTAATCACGAATCCCCTCGTCGGGGCCGTGAGTTCGTAACTCGTAAAATTGCCATGGGAGCCGCTCGTATTAAGGCAGGGCTCGATAAGGAGTTACGGTTGGGGAATCTCGAGGCTAAGCGCGACTGGGGTTTTGCGGGAGACTATGTCAGAGCTATGTGGCTCATGCTGCAGCAGGATACACCGGATGATTATGTGGTAGGTACGGGCGAAACACACTCTGTGCAGGAATTTGTTGAACGGGCCTTTGAACGAGTCGGTCTTAACTGGAAAGATCACGTAGTTCAGGATGAACAGTTTATGCGCCCGGCAGAGGTCGACATTCTGTTATCTGATCCATCGAAGGCCAAAGCCAAGCTTAATTGGCAACCGGAGGTAACATTTACAGATCTGGTAAATATGATGGTTGACTCTGAAATCGAGCGTTGCAGTTCCGGCTCATAATACTGCAATATCATGGGGCCGATTGTTATTACGGGCGGAAGTGGGTTTGTTGGCCGCCATTTGATTGTCGAGCTTCAGAAGCACTGGCCTGAAACAAAAATTTTTGTCTGGGACCGTACCCCGCCGCTAACGCTGGCAGGTGTATCTTTTTACCCCATTGATATCACCGACCCTGAAACATACATTCCTCTTCTAGTTGAGCAGTCACCGCAGTGGATTGTCCATTTGGCCGCAATTGCCTCCGTGCCGTATGCGACCGAACATCCAGAACAGGCGCAGGCGGTAAATGTGCAAGGCACGCTGCATCTGCTGGAAGCGATCCGTAGCACTAGCCCCGACACTCGCATGCTAGCGGTGAGCAGCGCCGACATATATGGCAGGGGAAGCGATACGCCCCTGCCAGAGCTACCACTATCTCAGGCTACTCCTCAGAATGTATATGCTCAAAGCAAGTGGGAGGCTGAAAAGATTATCGAGGATCAGTTCAATGATCAGGTAATCCGGGTGCGTCCTTTTCCGCATATTGGTCCCGGGCAGGCTAAGGGGTTTGTGACAGCCGATTTTGCCTCACAGGTTGCGGCAATTGAACGGGAACAGCAGTCACCCATTATCTCCGTCGGAAACCTAGAGTCTTGGCGCGATTTTACTGATGTGCGCGATACTGTCCGGGCTTATCGGCTGTTGATGGAGCGAGGTACTGAGGGCCAGGTATACCACGTAGCTAGCGGCACGGGAGTCAAAATCCAGTATATTTTGGACAAGCTCCTTCACTTAAGCACTGCTACGATTGAAGTGCAGATTGACCCAGCCCGTCAGCGACCTTCCGACACGCCTGTTATTATTGGCGACGCGACTAAGCTGCGGACGCAAACTAACTGGTCCCCCACTATTTCTTTAGATCGGAGTTTGGAAGATATTCTTGCCTGGTGGCGCGAGCAGGGTTTAAAGTCGGTATAAAGTATAGCCGTATCCGCTGAACACCTCTTGCCAGGTTGGGCGCACAATAACTGAATACATCTGTTGTTCCTGGGGTCCGACAAGAACATAGTCCGGTTGAGTTTCGGGTAACTGATCGAGCTGCCCTTCATAGAAAAGCTTGATAGCATTTTCTCGTTCCCACGGCAGCTCTCCATGACTCCAGACGTGAGCAGCATACCCGAGGTATCGAGGTCGTCCGCTTAGGACGACTGCTGAGTTGTGGGTGGGAGCAGTGAGGATGTCTTCGCCTGGTTTAGTATAAGATTTAATATTCTCTGCTGCTGTAATGTCATTGGTGTCCCACTCTTGCCAGACGGTTGCAGTGGGTAACGCAAGTTTAAAGATGTCCAATCCAGCTGAGGCAATGTGCGCAATAACCAAGACCGTGATTATTACTCGTGCAAACGATGGAAATTTTTGCCATCCGCATATAACTGTCCAGCTAACTAGTGGTAGTACCAGGAGAACAAAGAAGACCAGCAGTTTAAAGTTATCCCAAATCCACGGTGCAAATGCGAATGTATTAGAGAGCAGAAACAATACGAGACCACTGACTGCTAATGCTTTTAGCGCACGAGGGGCTTTAAGGTAGAAACCAAGGGCGGTTACCGGAATTAAAAGTCCGGTATTTTTAATCCAGTACCACACAATATTTTCTTCACCAGCCATCCAGCGTGGTTCAAACCGGAAAAGTGTTCCCGGCTCATTGTTACCACCGGCGTAGTACAGCATTTCTGGTATACCTATACTGCTTGCTGTTAAGCCAAATACAAGCCAGAGGCGGGAAGGGTTAATAAGGAATAACCCAGCTAAGGCAAGGGCTAATGAAATTGTCGTATGCCCGTGAAAAAGTGGGAGAAGCCCCGTGTATATTCCGGCCAAAAGGTAGTGTATTTCCTGCTCTTCTTTACGTGGACGCAGTAGGATGAGGGTGCTGAGGGCAAGGGGAATGCCAAAAAGGAAAGACCGTTGCGGAAGTAAAAGCGAGGTAACTGAATTAAGAAAGTGAAATCCTTCTTGGTCAGTACCAACCCCAGAGTAATCACGCATCGGCAAGTGAAGGAGGAAATCTATAACGGAAGATCCGCTGGCGGCCAAGTCGCTGCCGATGCGGAGCCACCCAAAAGTTGCGCCGCCAAACAAAAACAACAGTGCAGCTATTATTCCGGCAGAAGGTTTGTTGGTGTAGTCACGAACGAAGATGTAGCAGATTGTGATGATGAGGGGGATGAGGAACAGGGCTGGCAGGGCAACGCTGGCGGATAGTGAAGCGCCTCCATGGATTAGCATGGCGCTAAAGAAGTTCACCAAGAACGGGTAAGTAAGTCGAGTATCGGAAAAGATTGGATTCTCTGGGGGGATGGATTGCCCTTCTACAAAGAGAGTGATATTGGCAGTGTGCCAGGTAATATCACCATAGGCATTTATGATTCCAGTAGATAGTCCTTCGTCGTGGTTAAGGAGCAACTTGGGACTAATAATGCTAAAAAGAAGCATGGTTGTTATGAACACTATAAGTGCTCTTTTATCAAACGTTGCTTTTTGAAAGGTAATCCACCCTCCCCTATACAGCAGTACTCCGGTAATGGCTGCTAGGATAGTTGTCTGGATCAGAAGTGTTAAGTCGGATTGGGGCACTACGAGCTGAATCAGGTAGGCTGCAGTAACTGAAAAAGCTAAACCCCCAATGCTCCCTATCATGATTAATCCTACTTTCTCGGAATAGACTTTAAAGTAGCTGAGCACAGTTGCTCCAAACAGAGCAGGAATAATGAGGACGAGTAAAGCGATAAGCATACAGCTTTCATACCTAAAAACTGGAATACAAGCAACTGCTAAAACACGATATAGTAGAAGACATGAATACTCTTACCTTCTACGGAGCCGCTGGTGGTGTAACGGGTAGTAAGCACCTCCTTACGTTGGACCAGGCTCAAATACTGCTTGATTGCGGTACTTTTCAGGGATTGCCGGACATTCGAGAACGCAATCGTAGTCTCCCCTTCCCTCCTGACTCCATTGATTACGTGGTCTTATCACATGCTCACCTTGACCACTGTGGTATGTTACCAGCATTAGTAAAGCGAGGGTTCAAAGGACCTATCTTCTCCACCCCCGCTACGCGAGACGTTGCTTTTCATATGCTGAGTGATGCAGCGGGGATAGAAGTCCAGGATGCTGACTATCGTCAACGGCACCACATTGGTTCACCGGATGACCGGGAGCCTCAGTTTACGATTGATGATATTCGTCCAACGATAGACCGTTTCACCGGGATTCCGTATGTACGGGAAGCGAAACAGTGGCATGAAATAGCGGATGGCATACGGCTCAAGTTTTACGATGCTGGCCATATTCTGGGCTCGGCGGTGACGGTGCTGGAATTTTCTGTGGGAGGGAAGCCGTTTCGACTAGCGTATACAGGAGATGTGGGGCCATCTGATATGCCGCTGTTGCACAACCCGGAAGTGCCTGAAGAGGAGATAGATCTGTTACTAATGGAAAGTACCTATGGAAGCCGCGTCCATCAGCCATTGGAACAATCACTAGATCGGCTGGCGCAAACAATTACGACTATATGCAAGCGGGGCGGCAAAATGATTGTGCCGGCATTTTCTCTTGGCCGTACACAAATGTTTGTGTATATCGTCCATAAGTTAACTGACGAAGGGAGGATTCCCCGCTTCCCCATTTATGTAGATTCACCCTTAGCTTCAGATATCACGGATGTGCATCATGCTCATCAGGGGAACTATGACAAGGAAACTGCTGAAGACTTCGGAGAAGGGCATGGTCCATTGGCGTTTCGAAATCTTACCTATACTCGCTCGGTTGAAGAATCGAAAGGACTAAATGACGCTAAAGGCCCACTGATGATTATTTCTGCTTCGGGAATGATGACCGCTGGCAGGGTTGTCCATCACTTGCGTCACAGTATTTCAGATCCGGCTAATGCAGTATTTATCACCGGATACCAAGCTCAGGGAACTTTAGGGCGCCGTCTAGTGGAGGGCGCTAAGCGCGTCGAGCTCTACGGAGACTGGCGTGATGTGGGAGCAGAAATTCTGCTTTTCAACGAATTTTCTGCCCATGCCGATTCCGTTCAGTTACAGCGATATGCTGAATCAATGTCGGGCATAAAGCGGGTAGCTTTAGTTCACGGGGAGCCTTCTCAAGCTGATGACCTTAAAAACCAACTGGCGGCAGCTCATTCTGACTGGGAGGTGCTTCGTCCTAACGAGGGTGACGTGATTGAACTCTAGCTCTCCTTCTTCCACCGGGGGTCGTTCGGGTGCCACTGTTTATTATGTTCAGCTGCCTGCCGTTTGGCTTGCTCATGAACTTCCATAATATATGGGTTGCCTTTCCCCACAATACGGCTCATGGTTAAAACACCAATCAGAAATCCTGGGCCAAAGCCGATAATGACATATAGACCGATGTAAGCTAGGATTTCCAGAATTCGGGCAATGATATCGATAGCGGTTGTGTCTGGCATAGGGAGAGTTACAATCTTCGCTTTTTACCAGCCGACATAAGGCCGTATGTCATGAACAACCCGAAAACAAGACCGACCAGGAAAAAAGCGCCCCATAATAACAAATGATCCCAAATAGCGAGCATAGCCTTAAGAGTACGGCCAAGCGCAAAAAGCTCAAAGCTATTTATATAATCTCCGATACTTAATAAGGGGGTAGCCCCCACTGCGTTGGGGCAAAATCTTCTAAGGTTTGGAGAACTATGTCGGCATCAGCAACAAGAGATTGATCAAGCAGGGGGTGGGGTACAGCGACAACATGCATGTCCGCTGCTTTTCCTGCGGTTACACCACTTGGAGCATCTTCAAATACTAAGCAGGTTGATGGTTGTGCATTCACTAATACAGCAGCTTTGATATACGCCTCAGGGTGTGGTTTGCCATGATCCGTGTCTTCTGCAGTAATAACTCGCCGATCAATAAAAGCAAAATATTCCATGTAGCGTTGTGTCTTGAGTGTGTACATTTCCTTAGTTGAGCTTGTTGCAATAGCAGTAGGTATATTGTGATCAGCTAGGTAGGTCAGAAGCTTTCCAGCCCCAGGGAGCAATTGGGCTTGAGCAAACAACTTTTCCAAGATTGGCTTGCGCCATTCGAGGAAGTGGCTTGCTTTGTCTGCTGGAAGTCCAAGTGTTTGTACGAGCAGGTTGGCGGACTCCTCTGGTTTGCGGCCGAACATGCTTGCGCGTAGGGAGCGAAACTCTTGTTCGGGTAGTTCGCTGCCTGTCATTTCCATGGCATAACGCTGGATGGCAGTGTCGTATGCCCCTTCAGTATCAAGAAGAAGCCCATCTAAATCGAGGAGGACAGCCTTAACTTGGTTCATATAGGCTACTGTATACAAGTCGCACATAAAATAAAACCACCCGCTCCTTTTAGTAGGATTGGATGGTGAGAAGCGCGGGCAGCACCTCGTCGAGGCTCCTGACAACTGCGGCGGCACCTGCCTCTTTGTACTGTGAGGCAGGACGGTTGCCAGATGGCACGGCGATCGCTAGCATTCCTGCAGCGTTGGCTGCTACAACGTCAGCGACCGAGTCGCCAACGTAGGCACACTCGTCTGGCTTTACACCCTCCCCTCTCCGCATAAGGTGAGCACCGTTTGGCTGCACCGGTAAATTGACTTCGGACTAGACAGTTGTTACATTTGAGGCGTTTCAAGCTTTGGCGTCGTTTATTATTAAGCGCCCACAATATGCCATCAGATAACTCTCTTTTTGAGGATCTTTTTATTCTCGATATGGCCAACAGCCATGAAGGATCAGTTGATCACGGCATGCGCATTATCGAGGAAGCAGGCAAGGTTGTGAATAAGTACAAGGTGCGAGCCAGCGTAAAGTTCCAATACCGTGACTTCGACACTCTCATCCACCCGGACTTTAAGGATCGTCAGGATGTTAAACATATTCCGAGATTTCTAGCCAATCGTTTGCCATGGGAGGCATTTGAGAAGATGAACAACCGAGTAAAGGAGCTTGGGATGGTCAGCATCGTAACTCCTTCAGATGAAAACTCTGTTGATAAATGTCTGGAACACAACGTTGATATCATTAAGATTCCAAGTCCTGCTGCATTGGATTGGCCACTGCTGCGGAAGGTCTCCCAGGCTGGCAAGCCAGTCATTGTGTCTACGGGAGGATTAAAGTTACGTGATATTGATAGAATCGTTGATTTCTTCACAGGCGCGGGTGTGCACTTCGCGATTGAACATTGTGTCTCGGAATACCCAATGTTAAATGAGAATACTCATATGAATTTCTTGCGCCGCCTAATACGTCGCTACCCGCAACTGGTAGTGGGGTGGTCTGGCCATGAAGCGCCGGATAATCTCGATGTGGGCAAGGTAGCTGTAGGGGCAGGGGCAAGAATGCAAGAGCGTCATATCGGACTTCCGACACAAGATAAGCCTCTCAATGCATATTCTATGAATCCGGAGCAGCTTGATGTGTGGATGGGGGAAATCGTAAAGGCGCGACAAATTATGGGTAGTGAGGGGGATAAAGTAGAAAATCAAACGGAGTTAGAGGCGTTGAAATCATTGGCTCGAGGTGTATGGGCAGCTCAGCCAATCAAGCAAGGAGAGGCCATCACTTCTGAACATGTTTTTTATGCAATGCCGCTCCAAGATGGCCAACTCACCTCCGGAGAATTTGGAGAAAGTGGAGTTGAATTTGTGGCCTCACGTGACTATGTTCCGCAAGAAGCAATACAGGAACAACCAGAACGACTAGATGTTGTAAGCGATATACTGCGCGAAGTGAAAAATTTACTCCGCGAGGCAAATATTGCTACGGGTGATAATGTTGAAGTTGAACTTTCTCACCACTACGGTCTTGGTAAGTTCAAAGAAGTCGGTGCAGCGATTGTCAATGTGCTAAATCGTGAATACTGCAAAAAGCTTATTGTTGTGTTGCCAGGACAGCGACATCCAGAGCACATGCACAAGGTAAAGGAAGAAGCATTCCACGTGCTATGGGGAGATGTGAGCCTAACTCGCGATAGAGAGGAAACTATACTTAAAGCTGGTGATATTGCGATTGTTGAGCGAGGGCAGTGGCACCACTTTTCATCCGAAACGGGGGTAGTTTTTGAAGAGGTGTCCACTACTCATGTGAAGGGAGATTCATATTACAAAGATCCAGAAGTGGCAAAAATGGATGTAGCACAGCGCAAGACTGTGCTACAGGAATGGTAAACCATCCTACCGCAAGACCGGTTCGTGTGACGTACGTTTACCTGATTTGATGTGCAAGTATTTTTTGGCTGTCAGATATTCATAATATCCACCGAGCACTGACCACATAAAACCGGCGTACCCGTCCAAAATTCCCTTTTTGTAGAAATATAGTTTTCCGAATTGCCGCGTGCTTAAGTAGAACGGCAAATGCCAACTCGGTGACACTTTCCGGCCAGAGCGATGACGATTCTCTTTGCTCATATATTGAGCATCAAGAGCGGTGTATTCGGCTACCTGTCGGAGGAAAGCATTTACGCTCTCGTGGGTGTGGTGGTAGAGAGGATGTGCTAATACACCAGAAAGCTTGTCTCCAAGTCGAATAACTTGTCCGAAGTTAGTCTGAATTTGTTCATGTACATGATAGCTCGTCCAGGCTCCAGCTGATTTTCTGAATAAGCGCGGGTCATGACCATAGAGGTGGTGCAGATGTTTGTGGAGAAATACCGACACGATCTTGAGCCAGTAATAGTCCTTTTGAGGGTTGGTGATAACTCCTCGTATCTCATCAGCGAGCTTAGGAGAAACCTCTTCATCTGCATCAAGGAATAATAACCACTCACTCGTTGCCTGTGCTGCCCCGAAGTTTTTTTGAGGTCCGTACCCTGGCCATGGTCGAACAAACGTTCGAGCGCCCATTTTCTTCGCAATAGCGGCCGTGTCATCTTTACTTTCTGCGTCTACAACAATAACCTCATCAGCAAACTGCACGCTGGTAATGCAGCGCTCAATATTGTCCTCCTCATTCTTAGTAATGATGACAGCGGAAATAGTCGTGGTGGCGTGGTTGTCGAACATTTAACTGTAGCTTATCTAGGAGATCAAAAAAGAGCAATCCTGCTCCAGAAATCACTAAAACCCTTTTTAAATAATGTATGCTTCCGACTAGATTTGGGTGGCACACGATAAAGAAATTCTATCCAGCTGGCACGCCCTCAACTGGAATGTTCTTGTGGTATTGACTTAATAGTAAATATAGTGTATTAAGAACATCTTCTGGTGACATTTTGCTGGAAGGACTGTTCTGTGAAAATCCTCTCAAAAGGAGAATCATGCCATGATTCATCGCGCGATGGCTTTTTTGCGACTCGCTACCCCGCAGCTCCGCGTTGCGCTGGTGGCTGCCCTTCTAGTGGCCATGTACTTCACGTGGCCCGGGTTGGAGGCTGCCTACACGGCGACGACGGAGAAGTATGATTCGTTCTCCATCGTTGTCGCTCTCATCTTCATCGGCGCCGTGCTTTACGCATGGAGCAAGGTTGGAGAGAAGGGCCTTCTCAACAACAAGGAGGTATGGAAGCCCCGCTCGGCGGCGTTTACCGCACTGAATCGGGGCGCTGCTGCAGTGCTGCTGTTCGTGATTGCTTCGGTGACGGGCGGACCCAACATCCAGGAAGGATTCTGGGTGCCAGTCCTCATCGCGGGAGTGCTCAACATCGGCATCCAGTTTGCTGGTGTACGGGCTCGAACGCTGGAAGATCTCTCGCTCGTCACCCCCATTTCCTCCAGCACGCCGACTCTAGTGATTCTGGTGAGCATGCTGTTTCTTGGGGAATACCCGACATCACTTGGTGTTGTCGGTATCGGAGTGGTTGCGTTCGGTACGTACACGCTGCAACTCGGAGAAGCAAAAAAACGCGTAGTCGCCCGGCAGCTCCTCATAGAAAAACTAGGGCGAGCTCCGACCAAGGAAGAGCTTGATAGAGAGCTGAAGGGAGAGAAGCTGCCTCAGTCCGAAGAGAGTACTCCCAACTTTGCCGGACAAAAAGCGGAGGAGGGGCTCTTGTTCTGGATTCAGGTGTTCCTGGCTCCGATCCTGTCTCTTCGGGAAAGCGCAGGCGTGCGCTGGGCATTCTTCGGAGTGTTTCTCGCCTGTTTCGCGCTTACCGCCGACGGAGTCGTGGCGCGCACCGCCAATGTGGCCTTTGGATCCGCGATTGTGTTCGGCATCACGGCTCTGGGTAACGGACTCATTGCTCTTGCACGATCGGAGTTCTCGGGCCTCGTACCGCAACTTCATCGACAGGGCATTGCAGCGCGAACGCTGGGACTGATCGTGTTTTATGCGCTGGTCTACGCCGGTTTTACGGTGTTTACCAACGCAGCCTTTCGCCTGGCATTGGTGCCCTACGTTGGATCGCTTAAGCGGTTGAACATTCCGCTGACGATCCTTGCTGCCATGATCTTTCTGGGAGAACGGAAGAACATGTGGTGGCGGCTGGCGGGAGGAGTCATCGTCACGATCGGCGTGGTGATGATCAATATGGCCATGGGGTAAGTTCCCCAGTGGTCTCAAGCGGGTTCGAAGAAGTTCGGCCCGCTATTTTTGTTGACAAAATATGTATTATATGTATTATGCATGAGCCGTAGGGCATTGCCCTGTACCCTTTCTAACGACTCTGATAGAGGAGTGCTTGATGAGCTCACAGATTCCTGTGCTCGTCGTGATCGCTGGCCAGCCTATCCACGGCAAAACGACTGCTGCGGACAAGGTGGCTCCCCTGCTTGGGTTTCAGCTTCGAGACGTGGACCGTGTTCGACACGACTATGTCAACGGAGCTACTCAGGACGTGAAGGGGATGGAAGAGCACGAAATCATGGTTCGTGCCTACACCCTCGCGACGCAGATGAGCGAAGAAGATGTCGATCGCGGAGTCAGCGTGGTTCAGGTTGGACCCCACTCCAAGTTGGAGTTCAAGCAGCCGCTCCACGAACTGGTCCAGCGCCGGCCCGATTTCCCTCTCCTTGTGTTTCACCTGGACGCATCCCCCGACAAGATCGAGGAGCGTCTCGCAGCTCGGGCGAAGGACCCCAACAACATCTCACCCATCGTGACGATGGAGAAGTACGTGTGGGCTCGCAAGAACTACAAACCGTGGTGGCTGGGCGCGAGCGTGCGGTACATCCTGACCGACGACGGAGTCGAATCGACGGTTGAGCAGATCGTCGCGGAGGTGAAGAATTGGAGATCGCAGCGGGCGTAGTACCGACAATGCCTCGCTCCTCTCTCTGCGGAGTTGGTTCTTACCCAAGGACCACCTCCGCTTTTCTTTATTATGAATAACCTACTTGTAGGATTTCTCCAACAAGGACCTCTTTTTTCTCTCAGCTAGTGACGAGCCCTTTTCAGCACAGCGGTTATTGCCGCCGGGGCATTCCTGGTTGGCTTTGGTTAATTATTTGTACTTCCAAGAAAAAGCATTTACGGTTAGATGTATGAATCAATCAACTCAAAATCCAAAACGAACCCCCGTAGAGGTCGCTGCCATTGTGCCGGCTCGAGGCGGGCAGCAGAGTATTTTGTACAAAAATCTGCAGGTATTAGGCGGCAAGACGCTAGTGCAGTGGGCAATTGAAGTGGCCTTTGCAGCTGAAACTGTAGACGCTGTATTTGTTTCGACGGAAGATGCAAAGATTGCTGCTGAAGCTGAAAAGCACGGCGCCATCGTTATTCCCCGTCCGGTGGAATATTCACAGCCAACAAGCAGTGATGCGGGCTGGTATAATCACGCAGCGAAGTGGATGGAAGAAGAGCATGGGTGGACACCCGAGCTGCTGGTGAATCTGCGTCCAACTGGACCTTTGCGTTTTCCATCTGATGTAGACACCATCGTAAATTACATGAAGGAATCTGGAGCTGATGGGGTGAAGAGTGTAATTCCCGCTCCCCTACACCCATACAAGATGTGGCAATTTGCGGATGAAGAGAATAAAGAAGTGGGGCAGGCAGGGCAGCTAAAGCCGGTATTTGATAACGAATACCGACAGCAGAAGGGTCCTGACCAGCCACGTCAGCAAGTTCAGAAAATGTTCCCAGTCTTCTTCCAGGATGCGCAGATCGATGTTACGCGTCGGCAGTTTGTACTACGCCCTGAATGTTTAGCAAATGATAATCCCTGGGGACCTAACATGCACGGATATGTGCTTGATCCACGCACCAGTGCGGACCTTGATACGCCAGAAGATTTCCGCCGTGCGGAACAGATTTACAGAGACATACAAGCAGAACGAGAAAAGTAGTTATTAGGCAAAAGAAAGAAAAGCACCCGGCCACGTTGGTCGGGTGTGCGTTTTTCGGACGGGTCTAGATGACCAACTTTGCGTTGAGCTTGACGACGACTTTCCTTGTCTTGCGATTCTTGCCGTCGAACACGAGCGTCCGGTGTACGTCCTGAGGAACCAGTACAATGAACGTGCCAGGTGTCATCAGAATGCTGCTGAACCGGAGCGGCGCGTCGAAGAATTGGCAGTCCTTTTGCTCGTCGAATGCTTCGCGTGAGTCGAGCATTGCCAGTGAGACCCGGTCGATGACTTCTGCCCCTGCCAGACAGCAGTGAATGTCGATGTACTGCCGGTGTGCTTCGAACACACGTTCGTTGCGATGGAGCGTCGTTTCGGTTGAGATGGTGGCGTGAATGTTGCGCCCATCCAGCTCATACTTTCCATTTTTCAGGTGTGGTGCCTCCTCCTCCAGCCATGTGAGGATGGGATGCCAGACAGCACCTTTCAGGAACGGCAGGTACATGCGGGGTTGACTGAGATCGCCGAGGAACATTGAGGCAACTCCTTGGGTTCTAAGGACGGGTTACTACCGCCGCTCTCTTATAAACCATTATTGAATATTTTTCAAACCTCAACCTGCGCCGCAGTTGGAGTAGTGAGAAATATAGAAAGCCACTCAGATCACGAAGATTGAGTGTCTTCCTATTGCCAAATTCCCGTTATTTCACCAAATTCATGTGGATTTTAACCACTGCCTTTTTGATAGCTGGGTTAACATCGTCCTGGAGTTTAGGCATGTGAGCGTCTTCAGGAAGCAGCACTGTGAAGGTGCCTGGCGTCATAAGAATACTGGTTGCTTCATCCGGAGCATCAAATTTCTGAACATCTTTTTTCTCATTGAACTCTGCCTGTGGTTTGGTGAGAGTTTGCACCGGCACCCATTCGATCCGCTCACCACCGCTAAAGCAGTAGTGAATGTCGAGGTAGTCACGATGAGCTTCGAACGATCCTTCGGTACGAGGTCGGGTTTCGATGGTCGAAATGACCACATACACATTGCGTTCATCCAACTCATATTCTCCATCTGCCTTGGTTGACCCTTCTTCTTTGAGCCACTGTAAAACTCGTTGCCAGACATCCTCTGCTAGAAACGGCATGTATGTTCCGTGGTGGTCAATGTGTCCTGTGATCATAGAAAAGGTTTCTTTAAGTCAGTTTTATTTCTTCTTGTTTTTCTTACTCAGCTGTTGCTGGAGGTTTTTCAAACCTTGTGGGCCCTGGCGGGCGGCTTGCTCCACTTGCTTTTTCATTTTGGCGGGTAGCTTTTCCATCAGGCCAGCCATCAGGTCTTCGGCGGTTACTTCGGTATGACCTGCTGCCTGCGCGGCTTTTTCAGCTGCTTTAGCCAGTTCCTTCTTTACCTTTCCTTTGAGTATTTGAGGAACTGGAGCTTGAGCTACAGATTGCTCCAGCGCCTGCTTAGCCTGAGTATTCCAGGGCATTGTACCCGTATTTTTCTCTTCTTTGTTTTTCTTAAAGAAATTCAACATGGTCTTCACTCTATCAAAGCATGTATAATTTGCAATCGATATGAAGAAGAAGCAACCACGAGAATCAACTGTCATTATTGAAGGGAATTTACACCCCTATACCCTCCGCAAGAGTAAAAAGGCTCGTAATCTTTTGTTGCACGTTAATATACGCGGAGAGATTGAAGCTGTGTTGCCGTGGTATGTGTCGTATGGGGAGGCTGAGGCATTTGTGCGGGAACGAACGCAGTGGCTTAAAACAATGCTTGAAAAGTATAGACAACTGCAGGCCGTGCTTCCTCAGCGCCAGTGGAAGAGCGGGGACGAGCTGCCGTACTTCGGATCAACATATATTTTGCAGATTGACCTAGATACCCAGCGTCAACGCGAGTCTGTACAGGAAGCGGAGGGGGTCGTAACGGTGCGTACGAATGTTCTAGAGCGTGTGCCCATATTGTTAATGAAGTGGTATCGCACCCAGGGTCGGGAGTATTTTACCGGTCAGGCCATTCTGTATGCTGCTCAACTTAAAAAATCAGTTAGAAGTGTGCGAGTACTCAATACCAAAACTCAGTGGGGTAGTTGTAACAGGCAAAAGGCAGCCCTGACATTTCAATGGCGGCTTGCGCTTGCTCCTGAAGAAGTGGCTCGTTACGTGGTTGCTCATGAAGTGGCGCACTTAAGTCATCCCAACCACTCCCCGGCTTTTTGGAAGTGCGTTAAAAAACTGGAGCCTGACTTTGAACAGCATCGTGGGTGGTTGCGAAAACATGGCCATACGTTGATTCTCTGAATACACAAAATCCCGGCCCATGGAGAGTCGGGATTTTGTGTTTCTTCAATAGAATCATTACATCGCAGTGCCTTCGTCGCCTCCCATGTCATCTCCTTCTGCTGGTGCTGCAGGAACATCCGGCATAGCAGGAGTTTCTGGCACAGGCATAGCAGGATCTGCTGGCATGCCGTTATCTTCGTCTCCATCAAACATCATAGATATCACCTCCCTTTCTGAAACCGCGCATGCGCGCTTAAGAGTCTCTTCTGTAGTGTACCTGCTCAGACGAGGCTGTAAAACCTTTTTTGCCTCTACTTGCATCTTTCTGTAATTGTTGTATACCTACTGGTTGTTATACATCTCTATGATTGACTGGCGAGAATTTCGAACAATGCTCTTAACCCTGCTGCTCATGCTGGTGCTGGTGGGGATTGGTTTGTATATGGCTGTTGCTGATAGTGTTTCCTCTCTTATTTCCCTTCAGCCTGAGGTGACAGTAAGCCCCCTGCCTCGGGTTAATGGAGCACGCACCGTGCAGCCCGTTTCCAATCCCGTAGTGACCATTCAGCAGCCCTCTACTGGCCTTTTTGCCCCGGAGGTATCATCTGTGCCCGGGCCTTCTCAAGCGTATTAGTTTGGTGTATGGTGGGCGAGTCCTATGGCAGTATTAACACTTTCTGACATTCGAAAAGGGAAGATTATCGTGCTCGAGGGCGAGCCTCTCCTTATCGTATCAGCTGAGTTTTTGCGTAAGCAGCAGCGCCGACCGGTGGTGCGATCGATTTTACGAAACCTGAGGACTGGTCAGACGCGTGAGCACTCATTCCAGCAGTCCGATAAAGTACCGGAGGCAGACGTAGAGAAAAAACCCTATCAGTATTTATTTGGTGATGGGACGACATATACTTTTATGGACCAGGCTACTTATGACCAGGTGGAATTGCCCAGTGATATTGTCGGGGAGGCTGCACTATACCTTCTGGAGGGACAGGAAGCGACAATCGTATCTTTTGAAGGGGTTCCAATCGATATTGAGCTTCCCATCAAAATTAACCGCAAGGTCATCGATGCACCTCCTGGAGTAAGGGGGGACACCTCAACGAATGTGACGAAGGATATTACGGTAGAGGGCGGACTGAAGATGAAAGCCCCCCTGTTTATTAAAGAAGGCGACGTTATCCGTGTTGATACCCGTACAGGAGAATACCTAGAGCGCGCTTAGCTGGAAGCGCTGGAATATTTTCGCAGACCTGCTCGCCAGGCTAAATTTGCTAGAGTAAGAAATAGAGCGGCAATACCAATTGCTACCGGTATTTGCGACCACTGCAGACGGCCGGTAATGGCCTGGGCGGGGACGAAGACGACAAAAGCGATTGGGACAAGGTAGGTCAAGACAAATCGGGGTGCCCGAGAGAAAATGTCGAAGGGGACGGTTAGCGGCTCGGAGAAAAGAATATTGAATGCCCAGAGCATCTCGAGACGTTCCAGCCGAAAAACAAGTGAGCTGACAAGAATGAGAAGGCTGTAGTAGATAGTGATACCAAGTGCAGAAAGAAAGAGGAGGAGACCGATACTACTAAAACTGGGAAAGGTAGTCATAGCTGAGATCGCATAGGCGAATAGTATAAGTCCCACCAGAATGTTACCGAAGTTATCAACACCCGGCCGGCGAAATGCAGCACTGAATTGTGCCGGGAGGGGGCGAATAAGGTAAAAATCAAAAGTTCCGTCGCGCACGGCTTCGGGGAGGCGCATGATACTTTCAGTGAAGAGAAGGTTAATAACACCTTCTATGATACGGGAGAGGGCGAGAATCAGGAGCATTTCGTGCTGCTGCCACCCGGCTAGCTGCTCAGTATTTTGAAAAATAACGTTAATAAAGAATACAAAGATTCCAAGAAACAAAATTTGACGGATTAATCCAGCAATAAAGTTTCCACGAAATTCCATCTCTCGTATGAGGCCAGCTCGCAAGCTGGCACGCCATACGCGCCAGAGATGTTTGGTGTTAACGACCAGGGACTGCATAGCGCTTTAGTCCTGCTCTCCACATCAACCAGCTGAGAATCAAGAGTCCAATAGTCCACGTTAGTTGAATGCCGAAGCCCTCAAGCGCTCGAGCTCCCTCTGCCTGACCAAGAGCTAACTCGGCAGGGAAGGAAAGGACGTATCGAAATGGTAAGAACTCAAATAGTGTTCGGGCTATCGGAGGCATGACTGCGAAGGGAATGATCAGGCCTGATGCTACATATTCCAGCATAAATTTATATCGACGAATCTGGAAGGCGTCCTCTAACCAGAAAGCGATGAGTCCTAAAGTGATGTCTAGCACAAACGCCAGCACAATTGCCAGGATTAAACTGGCGGCGGCAAGTAGTAAATGCGGAGTGGTTAGTAAAGAAGTATCGATAATGTTAGGCCATAACAGTAGAACTGTAATACCGATGAGGGTTGGAAAAATTAATTTAATTGTTTTCTCGTTAATATTATTCGCAATCTTCTTCCACATTGGCCATATGGGTCGGATTAGATCTTTAACGATGTCGCCATCAAGAATTTCGTACGTGAGAAACATTCCACCCCAAGAATCAGTTGCGATTTTGATAAAGGCAATCAGGATGTAGTACGTAACTATTTCCTGAGGCGTTGGCCCTGTCTGCCCAGAGAGGGCGACTGTGTACCACACAGCAAGCGAGAGAAAAGGTATAGCAGTTTCGGCTATCATCCACAGTATTACGTCGGCTCGATACTGCCCTAATCGACTCCATTCCATGCTAAAAGTACGAGCTATTTTTGCAGCGCTAGGCATAATCCTGATTGGTGAAAAGCTCGCGCACTACGCTTTCCAGGCTGGGGTCCTCAATAGAAATATCTTCAACGGGGAGTTTTGTAAGCACGTTGGCCGCTTGAGTACTGGTCTGCTCCCTCGGGACCTGAATAGATGCCTTGAGGGGGCTATATGAAGTCACGCGACCATATGTCTCCAAATCCTTTTCTGCTACTTCCTTAGAGAATGTCAGTACAATCAGTTTGTGATCTACGTGATCGGCTATGAGGCTCTCTGTTAAGCCATCGAAACAGATTGTGCCGTGGTCGATAATAATCAAACGCTTTGCCAGCTCCCGCACGTCGTCTAGGTAGTGGCTGGTTAGCATAATTGTTGCCTGATGCCGTACGTTATATTCTCGAATAAATTCCCGAACTTTCTTCTGTACCACAACATCAAGCCCGATTGTCGGTTCATCAAGAAAGAGTATTTTGGGACGGTATATTAACGCAGCTGCCAACTCACCCCGCATTCGTTGACCTAAGGACAGCTTACGTACTTGGACTTTCAAGAATTCTTTTAATTCCAGCAGCTCAGTTAGTTCAGCAAGGCTCTCTTCAAATTCTTTTTTATTCATCTCGTAAACATCTCGTTGTAGCAGTAAGGAATCATACAGCGGTAAATCCCACCACAGTTGTGCTTTCTGTCCCATGACGAGAGAGAGTTGTTTGAGGAATTCCCTCTTACGTTGCCAAGGAGTATACCCCAAGACCGTAGCGGTACCGGAGGTGGGGTATAGCAAACCTGACAGCATCTTAAGGGTGGTTGTTTTACCAGCACCATTGGGTCCGATAAAACCAACAAGCTCCCCGGCTTCGATTGTCAGGCTAATGTCTTTTACTGCTTCTACTGTTTTGTACTCGCGATGAACTAAACTTTTTAAGGACCCGCGAAAACCGGGTTCTTTTTTGTGAACCTTATATTCTTTTTTCAGGTTGTGTGTCTGAATGATTGACATAAGTGAAAGGGGTCTCTTTTCACACGAACACATATTGTAATCACTATGTTCCGTGAAACGTACTACGGATGGTACTTAGAGGACGAGAAACTCCTCTTAACTAAATGTGTACATAAATAACCGCTTGGTGATCATAGCATATTTACCCTTTGAGAAGACATCGAGCCAGATGTACCCTCTTCCTGACAATACATCTTCCTAGTCTTCTTTACAGTGGTCATCTGCGGAGTAATAGTGGGGGTAGTCAGAGGAGGAAGTGCTGTCTATTATCTTTAGATTCTTCCCTTACCTCTGCGAGCGTACTAGGCGCCTACCTAGGGTTCTAAAGGAGCAGCAGAATAGTGTCCTAATAGGACAACATTCAATGCGAATATCCTTCATTTGTTAACTCACCCAAAGAATATCTTCATATGAAGAAATCCATTCACACCCAGGTGCGTATAAAAAAAACAAAACAGGACAAACGAACTTCTGATCAGGCCTCCTCTCTCACCCGATATCTGCGAGAGATTGGACAGACTCCGCTTCTTACCCCAGTAGAAGAACAAGAGCTCGCAACTCGTATCCAAAAAGGAGATGACGATGCTCGGCAGCATATGTTGTTGGCTAACTTGCGGTTAGTCGTAAATATTGCCAAGCAGTATGTACCAAGTAATGATCCAGATTTGCTGATGGACCTCATTCAAGAAGGAAATATTGGTCTCATGCGCGCTGTTGATCGATTCAAGCCAGAATTTAGAACCCGATTTTCAACGTACGGAGTATATTGGATTCGACAAGCAGTCTTGCGGGCACTTAAATCACGCCGATTAGTTCGCTTGCCGGAGAATGTTGTGGATCGAGTGCTTGAAATGCAGCGTACTCGTCAGCGACTCTACCAGGCTTTAGGCCGTACGCCCACACCAGAGGAGCTGGCGGCCGAGATGAAGGCTACGCCCCGGGAGATAAACCGTCTTGAGGTGGCCTCATCCGATATTATCTCCCTTGAGCGATCGGTACGTGGAAAAGAGGAAGAAGAGGAAACACGTCTCCAGGATTTACTAGAGGATGTGGATTCTCCAGCCCCTAGTGATCTAGCACAGACATCCTTAGTCCGATCTGAAATTAAGATAGCAGTATCGACCTTGCCTGATCGAGAGCGAGCCATTATTAACGCTCGATTTGGTTTAACTGATAACAAGCCAAGGACGCTGGAAGAAATTGGAGAAAAATTCGGTATTAGTCGAGAGAGGGTGCGTCAACTGCAGAATGTAGCGTTGGACCGTCTTCGCGCTCGCCAAGGCGTACAGCACGCTCGCTAACAACATTCCCTTAAAAGTAAAACTTACCGCCCGCAAAGGCGGTAAGTTTGCTACCATAGAGGTATGAGTGATTTTTTGTGGGGCGCAAGTACTTCGGCGCACCAGGTGGAGGGCAATAACATTCACAATGACTGGTGGGCGTGGGAGAAGGCAACTCCTGGAGCGTATCGCTCGGGAAGGGCGGCTGAGCACTATACTCGGTATAAAGAAGATTTTGCTTTAGCTAAAGCGCTGGGTCACAATGCCCATCGTTTATCCATTGAATGGAGTCGTATTGAACCTTCGCCAGGTCAGTGGAGCCGCAAGGCTGTCGATCATTACCGCGAGGTATTACGGGAGTTGCAATACCAAGGGCTAAAATCGTTTGTCACGCTGCATCACTTTACTAACCCTCAGTGGCTGGCTCAGCGAGGGGGGTGGGCAAACAGGAGAACTCCAGAGCACTTTGAAAGATACGTGAGATTCATATCCCAGCAGTTGGGAGAGTTGGTAGACTTTTGGATCACCATCAACGAACCCATGGTGTACGCGACCCAGTCGTACTGGCAGGCGAAGTGGCCGCCACAACAACGAGGGCTGCGTCCAATGCTGGCAGTGATAGGCAACCTAGCAGAAGGACATCGACGCGCCTACCGAGTACTGCACCAGCAGGCGCCTCATATCCCTGTTGGGTTCGCTAAGAGCGTTATTGCTTATCTCCCTGAGCACATAGGGCATATAGATGATCAGCTCGTAGCTCGGATAGAAGACTGGTGGTATAACCATCGTTTCTTTGATCTGGTCGGTAACACGTATGATTTTATTGGAATTAATTACTATTTTACAACAAAATATCGAGTGAAGTTGTTTCCACCAACACTGGCAAGGGTCTCGTGGGATGGCCCCAAGACTGACATGGATTGGCCAATACGACCGGAGGGATTAACACACGTGTTGCGACACATGCGGCGGTACAACAAACCAATCTATATTACTGAAAACGGGTTGGCTGATGCGGCTGATTCACGGCGAGCGGATTTTATTCGCAGCCACTTGCGGGCAGTAGAAGAAGCCCAGGCCGATGGTGCAGACGTCAGGGGGTATTTGCACTGGTCTTTACTTGACAACTTTGAATGGGCTGACGGATTTGGTCCTTGTTTCGGGTTAGTGGAGGTTGATTATGACACGATGGAGCGGCGTCCGCGTCCCAGCGCGTATGTGTATAAAGCAATAATCGAGGCAGCTACCTAAAGGAAATATATGGCCTGGATCTTCTTTGCCCTCATAGCTCATATTATTAATGCCCTGGTCTTTATCATCGATAAGGGGATTCTTGATGCTGACAATCCTATCAGCCAACCCCTTCGGTTAACGGCGTATACGGGAATACTATCGGGAGCGGCTGTGATCCTTTTGCCATTTCAATACGCGCCGCCCAGCGTCTTTGTTCTGGGATGGTCGACAGTATCGGGTAGCTTCTTTTTGGCGGCACTGTGGTGGTTCTTCTCAGCTCTAAAAATTGGGGAGTCGTCGAGAGTTGTGCCGATGATTGGATCAGTAGTTCCTCTTTTTACGCTCTTGTTTGCGACGGTGATACTGGGAGAAGAATTAAGTCCCCAGGCTTTATTAGCAGTTATGTTTCTGATTGCTGGAGGAGCCTTGCTCTCGATCCGTCTTTCTGGGACACGGGGGTTATCAGGTAAAGCATTGCTGTATATCTGTCTGGGTGGAGCGGCGTTTGCGGCACATTTTTCAACGGTAAAGTTTGTGTATGATGGGTTCGAACCTTTTCTGGCCGCCTTTGCATATTCGCGTATCGTAGTTGCGGTCATTAGCGTAGTAATACTTTGGCCACTGTTATTTTTTTCACAGCGTACAAAACAGGGTAAGCGTACTGGTAAACGGAAGAGGCATTCTAGGCGTTCACTAGCTGTGGCGTTTGTGGCTAGTAAGAGTCTCGGCACGGGAGCATTCTTGCTGCAAAACTATGCTATAAACCTAGGAAGCGTGACAGTTGTAAACGCTCTTCAGGGAACACAATACATGTTCGTCTTGCTGCTGGCAGTGTTGGTATCGGTCCGCTACCCTCGTGTCTTTCGGGAAGAATTGCAGCGAGTAGCTGTTATTCAGAAGGTTGCCGGTATCGTTTTGATCAGCCTGGGATTAGTATTGTTGTTATGAAAAAGCGGAGAGTGAAAAAGCGGAGCTGGTATCAAATCGCAGGCGCTGTAACTATCATCGTATTTGGACTTATTGGTATTGGGATACTTGCTCTGGCGCGTCCTTATATCACATCACGTTCACAGCAGTACGGGGTTACTTTTTCTCAGCATCAGGCAAAAGGTCTGGGGCTTGACTGGAAAGAAACATACCAGGCGATTCTGAGCGATCTTGGAGTAAAGCATCTGCGCCTTGTTGCTTACTGGGACATTGTTGAACCTCGTAATGATACCTTTGACTTTGCTGATCTAGACTATCAGATGGATCAAGCCGCTTTGCATGATGCGCAGGTAATTTTAACTATCGGACGTAAGGTACCGCGCTGGCCGGAGTGTTTCGCTCCCCCATGGGCAGCTTCCCTTTCCGAGAAGGAACAACAAGAAGAAGTCCTGGATATGCTGGCTGTGGTTGTTCAGCGCTATAAAGCCCACCCGGCTCTGCGTATGTGGCAGTTGGAAAATGAGCCATTGCTGGATTTCGGGATTTGCCCACCCGCGGATCCGACCTTTCTGCGTCAGGAAGAATTATTGGTGCGCGAGCTTGACCCTGACCACTTAATTCTTGTTACTGATTCCGGAGAACTTAACTGGTGGATAGCTGTTTCGGACTTTGGCGATGGAGTAGGAACCACTATGTATCGGACAGTGTTTTCTCAGCGCACTGAACAACTTTTCCATTATGACTATATATTTCCGGCCTGGATGTACCGCCTGAAAAGCCGGTACATTAAGCTGCTACGTGATAAAGAGGTTATTATTGTTGAGTTGCAGGGAGAGCCATGGGGAGCGAAGCCGTTTCCAGATATGACAGCGGCTGATCGAGATGATTCTTTTTCCCTAGCGCGGTTTAAGGAGCTCCTACAGTTCGCTCAGCGCACACAGCTGTCTGAGGCGTACTGGTGGGGAGTTGAATACTGGTACTGGGAAAAGAGCATTCATAACCGGCCTCAGTATTGGGAGATGGGAAAGAGCATATTTGATGCAGCCCCATAGCGGTATATACTGCAAGGAAGTTAATCTCTAACGCCTAGAAACACAGGGTTATTATCTTAAGGAGGTGAAGTATGTATGGCTAACAAGAGTTTACAATTATGGGCGGCAGTTTTGTTGCTCGTGGGAGGGCTTGTGCATCTTATCCCCCCACTCTATGACGCACTGAAGAATCTGGCTGGTGGTAATACCCCATGGATTCAGGTGGTGGTAGGAATTTTATCGGTAATCGTAGCGCTCGTAATGTTTGCGGGTGATAAGCAGGACGAGACGGCGTAAAGAGGCGATCGTTTATGATTTTGATGAATACATTTCAGCGGTGGTGGATGAATGCCCTTCCTCATCGATGGCATTTACGTCGCCATGTACCAAAGTATTTACGTAAAAGTCCTGATCCATTTCGTGGGGAGGTGCTGGAAGTTGGAGCGGGTAGTGGCTGGACATCCCGGCTGATTTTGGAAACATGTCCGCAGGTGGAATTAACGGCGACTGATCTTGATCCTACCGCTAAGGCGGAGCTGGAAGATCTGCGACGGGTATATGGTCGAAGGCTCAATATGAAGGAAGCAAATATCATGAAGCTTCCGTTTGACCGTGACTCTTTTGATATTGTGTTGGCAGTTAATGTAATACCATTTTTGCCCTCCTTTGGAGTACGTAAAGCGTTGCAGCAACTAATTCGCGTTACGCGTCCGGGTGGACTGATTGGAATCAGTGATCATCTGCTGTTTTTTTGGGCGCGTCATTCGCACCGCGAAGTCATTGAAGAAGTTTTGGCTCATGAAAACTGTGAAATACTCGTAGCTGACGGGTACGGACGTTTTGATATCTGGGCGCGTAAAGCGTACCCAATTAAACATCCAGAAGCGTGATGTGGCCATTTTCTAACTCTTTGACTGGCCGGTCGGCGGCTGATATTCCGGGGAATGACTGGTTTAACCAGAGCGTATTTTCTGAGATGGCCCAAGAGCGTATAAAAGCTGGTAAGCCACTGCGAATCCAGAAAGATCTTCGGGGGCATGTAGTGCTACTTCATTTCTGGGATTTTACATCAGTTAATTGCATTAACGAGTTGCCTCACATGAAGACGTGGTGGCAGAGGTATAACGCTTTTCAGTTTGTCGTCATAGGCATTCATACACCTAAGTACTCATATGAAGGAGATTCTGAAAAAGTCAGTAGTGCCCTGCTGCGATTTGGATTGCCGTATCCGATCATTAATGACGCGGATTATGAGATCTGGCAGCGGTATGGATCGGATACGTGGCCGCGGAAATTACTCATTAACCATAAAGGCAAAGTTATTTTTGACTACTCCGGTACAGGCGGGGAGATGGCATTGGAGGCAAAAATCCAGGGAGCGCTTAAGGCAACTCATCCGGACGCAACCTTTGCGGAACCAATCAAGCCAGTGTAATGGACTTCTTGTTGTCGAATCTCACCTGTGATATCGTGGGGCGTTAATACATATATTCTCTTATGGCTACTATTCCTTTTTCCATTACTTCAAAATCTGCAACCGAGGTCGGCAGTGATCTGCTAATTGTTATTGTCGAGCAGGGCCTTCCAAGCATACCCGGGTTGCCCCAGGATGTGGCTGATGTTCTCAAGAAAAAAGCAAAGTCGATTCAATATGAGGGATCATGGGGGAGCAGTGAAATGCTGGTCTCGCCGGATCCGACAATCGCTCCCTTTATCGGTCTGGTTGGGGTGGGACAGAAAATAGAAACGCTTGAGCAGAAAGAAGGTATCCGGCGCGGGATTGGCAAGCTCACCCACGAGGCCCGTAAGCACGTATTACACCATGTGGCGATCCAGGCTGATTCAGCTGATGTAGCGCAGGCAGCTTATGAGGGGTTGGTGTTAGCCAATTACCGCTTTGCTGAACATCGTCAGGCGCTGGTCAAAGAACAAAAGGCTCGTGCCATTCGCAAAATCACCCTTATTACTTCCGATACCTCGACTGCAGGTCGTCTGAAAGAAACCCAAGGGATATTGGAAGGAATTACTCTGGTGCGCGATCTAGTCAATCAACCTGCCTCCCATATTTCTCCGGCGGTGCTGGTAGACTACGCCAAAAAAATCAGCAAAAAGTCACCGCGCCTTTCCGTACGAGTGCTGAATCGGGCCCAGGCTGCTAAAAAAGGGTTTACAGCTTTTCTGGCAGTCGCCAAAGGATCGACAGAAGAACCGTACGTTATTCATCTCCAGTACAAACCGGCTAAAAAAGCCAAGCACACCGTAGTGCTGGTCGGGAAAGGAATTACATTTGATTCTGGTGGGCTATCTCTCAAACCGGCAGATTCTATGGAGGATATGAAAATTGACATGGCGGGAGCAGCCACAGTGCTCGGAGTGTTCGATGTTCTAGCCCAGTTAAACCTGCCGATTGCGGTGCACGGAGTAATTGCTACCTGTGAGAATATGCCTTCCGGCAACGCATACCGTCCGGGGGATGTCCTGCGCGCTAAAAATGGCAAAACAATTGAAGTGTTGAATACCGATGCGGAAGGACGGATCACCTTAGCTGATGCGTTATCATATGCCGTTGAACAAAAACCCGATGCCATTGTGGACTTAGCAACTTTGACAGGCGCCAGCATGGTTGCGTTGGGTGATACGCATGCGGGCCTCTGGAGCAACGCGAATGTATTAGCAGATGAGCTGCTGGTTGCAGCCCGGGCGTCGGGGGAAGGCCTGGTGCGCTTACCGTTACCCGAAGAGTATAAGCAAACTATTCAAAGTCGAGTGGCTGACGTGCGTAATACGGCGACGATGGAACGCATGGGTGGAGCAATAACCGCGGCATTATTCCTGCAGGAATTTGTAGAGAGCACCCCTTGGGCTCATCTGGATGTGGCGGGGCCGGTATATATGGAGCGTCAGCTTTTGCCCTACTATACCCACGGAGCGACCGGCTATGGCGTTCGTACCTTAGTGTATTTCCTGCAGCGATTTGAGCCGGTATCATAAAGAGTATGAGCTCTTCGCTCGATATTCAGCGCAACGTACAATTGGCACCACATACAACCATCAACCTGGGCGGCCCGGCCGCACAGGTTGTGCGTTGTGTAAATCCTGAACAGGTTCGGGAGGCATTATCATACGCGCAGAAGGTTCCTGTTCATATTCTCGGCGGAGGCAGTAACACTGTATTTGCTGATGAAGGATTTGCTGGTTTGGTCATTCAGATTGCTTTAACGGGCATTACATTTACGGATGAAGGAGAAACAGTCCTGGCAAAAGTTGCCGCGGGAGAGGTTTGGGACGACTTCGTTGTGCAGTGCATTGAGCGGGGTTTAGCGGGATTAGAGTGTCTATCCGGCATTCCTGGACTAGTGGGCGCAACTCCCATGCAAAACGTCGGAGCCTATGGTCAGGAAGTGGCGGAATCAATTGAAGTGGTGGAAGCACTGGAGCGCTCCTCGGGTGAAAAGAAAACATTCCTGAAGGATACCTGTGGCTTTGGATACCGTACCAGCCGGTTCAAGCAGGAGGACAGTAATCGGTATGTAGTTACGGCCGTCAGTTACCGGTTGCGCAAAGATGGTGTACCCACTGTGCGATACCCACAAGTTCAGACACAGCTAGGTACTGTCTCCCTTGGTGCTGGCACACCGGCGCTGCAGCGTGTCCGGGAAGTAGTGCTGCAGTTGCGGCGCAGCAAATCAATGCTGGTGGATGCCAGTGATCCCCATTCGCGTTCCTGCGGTTCATTTTTTACCAACCCCGTTATTCCCAAGGCGCACCTGGCAACACTCCAAAAGAAGTATCCAGACATTCCGTTTTTTGAATCCGAAGAGTCAGCACATTCTTCCGCCCAGGCAACGTGGCTGGGAACACATGTAAAAATTCCCGCCGCCTGGACAATTGAACACGCTGGTTTTTCAAAAGGGGACAGACGTGATGGTATCGGAATCTCCCCTAATCATCCGTTAGCGCTGGTGAACTACGGCGGAACAACGCAACAGTTACTGAAGTTTGCTGCTGAGATACAAGCTGAAGTAGAAACAAAGCTGGGAATTGAATTACAGCAGGAGCCCGTTACCGTCCCGGAGAATGGGTTAGCTTAAATAAGACAGAAATCACAAACAGAACCGTTGAAGAGAGAATGATAGTGGGGCCGGAAGGAGTACTGAGCTGAGCTGAAAGCAACATGCCGGCAGAGACGGATATGATGCTAATAAGTAAACTGAAGCCGAACATTTGCGATAGAGACCGGGAGATATTTTGAGCAGTGGCGGCGGGAATGATAAGCAGGGCGGTAACTAATATGACCCCGACAAATTTAATTGCCAGGGCGATGGCGGCCGCCAGCAGCAGCAGAAACAGAAGCTCATACTGCTTCACTGGAATACCCTCAGCTTTGGCCAGGGTGGGATCAAGCGAGATGGCGACAAAAGCTTTGCCGGCCCACAGAAATACTCCTAAGACAACGGCTGCAATGATGATGCTGGTGACAATATCCGAGGAGGTAACGGTGAGAATGTTTCCAAAGAGAAAACTGATCAGATCTGCCTGATAGCCGGGAGTGACCGTGACCAGGATGACAGCCAGCGAAACAGAAGCGGAAAAGAATACTCCCAGGAGCGTATCGAGTGAAAGTTTGGAAATGGAGCGCACGCCGGAGATTCCGAAAGCGACTAGGAGGGCAAAGGCCAGCGCTCCCCAGAACGGATTCACATTCACTAACAGGGCAATAGCAATACCGGCCAGGGCGCTGTGGCCGATGGCATCAGAGAAAAATGACATTTTACGCAGGACAACAAGTACCCCCAGAATAGCCATTAAAGCACCAAGGATAATACCGACAATGAAGGCGCGTTGGAAGAAAGGAAAACTGAGAATTTCGAACATATCATTTAGTGCTTAGCGTGTCCGTGAGCGACGTGTCCAACAGGGGTGCCGTACATGCGTTCCAGTATCTCATTCGTTAAGACTTTCTTGGGAGTACCGGCACATAGCAGCTCTTTGTTTAAGCACAGTACCTGATCTGCATACTGCATAACTATATCCAGTTCGTGGCTCACCAGCACCATTGCCAGGTGTTCCTCCTTTTGAATGCGTTCGAGAAGAGAGTAGATGGTCTCCTGTCCGTGGACATCAATACCGGCGGAAGGCTCATCCATAAATAGAAGCTTGGGATGATCCATTAGACTGTAGGCAATTAAAGTCCGCTGCAGTTGTCCGCCGGACAAGGCGCTGAGTTTTTTATGAAGATGAGCGCGCATGCCGACCATATTCAGCAGGTCATTCATGCGTTCTTTCTCAACATCAGTTATTCCAATCGGGCGCGCTGACTTGAGAGCGAACAAGCCTTCAACAGTTAAGGGAAATTCCCGGTCAAAATCCAGATACTGGGGGATATACGAGACGAGGGCTGCAGCCTTGCGATAGTTGCGGTGATTAATACCGAATATTTCCACTTCCCCCTTCGTTTTAGGAATGAGGCGCAGAATCGTTTTTACGAGGACGGATTTTCCGGCACCGTTAGGGCCGATAATGGCAGCTGTTGAACCCTGGGGAATGGTAAAAGAAATGTTCTCGATGATCGGGTATCCATCTAGAACTACACTGACGTCTTGCACGGAAAGAGCCGGAACATTGCTATCAACAGTTTTCATATGGCTCTACTATACCAATGCAAATGATTTGCGGCTACTTTATAGTACGCTTTTTATGCTGCTGTCGCAGATTGGTGATCGCATCCCGAAACCGAGCAGCTCGCTCAAAGTCCAGGTTTTGCGCTGCCAGCTGCATCTTGTTAGTCAACTCTTTAAGCGCCCGCTGAAATTCTTCTGGCGGAATGTGATCAACGTCAATATCTTCTTCCTCCTCTTTAACTTTACCGGTTGGCATTGAGGTGCGGATGGCTTTGATGATTGACTGAGGTGTTATGCCGTGCTCTTTGTTGTAGGCTTCCTGAACGGCTCGTCGGCGCTGTGTTTCATCGATAGCTGCTTTCATCGATCCTGTGACGCGGTCGGCATACATAATAACCCGTCCTTCCATGTGACGGGCGGCCCGGCCCATAATCTGAACCAATGCTGTCTGCGATCGCAGATATCCTTCTTTGTCGGCATCCATAATGGCGATTAGGGAGACTTCCGGCAGATCGAGCCCTTCTCGAAGGAGGTTAATGCCAACCAGCACATCATATATTCCCTTGCGCAAGTCTCGCAGAATATCCAAGCGCGCAAAGGTGTCAACGTCGGAGTGGATATAGGCGGCTTTCATGCCCATCTCCGTTAAGTAGGTCGACAACTCCTCGGCCATGCGCTTGGTCAGGGTGGTAACTAATACGCGCTGTTCTTTCTTTACCCGTTCCTTTATTTCGTTAATGACATCATCGATCTGGTGCTCTGTCGGTTTAATTGTGATAACTGGATCAAGCAGCCCGGTCGGTCGGACAATCTGCTCAACAATCTTTCCACTAGTATTACGCTCAAAGTCCGCCGGGGTAGCTGAGACGAAAATAGTCTGGCCGACCCGTTCTTCGAATTCGTGGAACTGCAGCGGCCGGTTATCCCGCGCTGATGGTAGCCGGAATCCATGCTCAATCAGATTCTTTTTGCGGGCCGCATCCCCGCCATACATGGCTCCAATTTGTGGGATCGTCATATGCGATTCATCAACGAATGTTAGAAACCCGTCACGGCCAAAGTGATGCAGGAAAAAGTCGAGCAATGTTGCCGGTGGTGCACCTGGCTCTCTCCCGTCCATATGGCGGGAATAGTTTTCAATTCCGGAAACATATCCGAGCTGCTCTATCATTTCGAGATCGTAGGTTGTGCGCTGCTGGATCCGCTGGGCCTCAACTTCTTTTCCCTGTTTCTTTAACTGTTGCACTCGCTGAACCATCTCCTGACGAATACTATCAAGAGCCGATCGCTTTTTTGTTTCATCTGTCATGAAGAAGGTAGCCGGGAACACTGCCGCCATATCAGGCTCCTCTATGAGCTCGCCAGTTAAGCTGTCGAGACGCTGGACCCGATCGATCTCATCGCCAAAGAACTCTACGCGAATAATGTGGTCCTCTCCGGCCGGATGAACATCAAGAACATCCCCCCGCACTCGGAATTTGCCGCGGGAAAGGTCTGTATCGTTACGTTCATATTGCAGCAGGGTTAGTTTGCCGAGTATTTCCCGGCGGCTGATTTTCTTTCCTTTAGAAAGTTCCAGTCTCGATTCCAGATATTCAACTGGGGATCCCAGTCCGTAGATGCAGGAGACTGAGGAGACTACTACGACATCATTGCGCGTTAGAATTGATTCCATAGCCGCATGTCGCAGGCGGTCAATCTCATCATTAATACTGGAATCTTTGGAGATATACGTGTCAGTACGGGGAATATATGCTTCGGGCTGGTAGTAGTCGTAGTATGAGACGAAATACTCTACCGCGTTCTTAGGAAAGAATTCTTTAAATTCTTCAGTGAGCTGAGCAGCTAACGTTTTGTTATGACTGATGATTAAAGCAGGCTTTTGGGTCTGTTGGATAACGTTCGACATGGTGAACGTTTTGCCGCTGCCCGTGGTACCCAGAAGCGTTTGGCGCGAAAGGCCAGCCTGAACTCCACCCACAAGTTCTTCAATAGCTTTAGGCTGATCCCCAGCGGGTTTGTATGGAGCTGTAAGTTCGAACCGTTGCACAGCCGTAGCGTACTGTGAGAGCTGCGGCTGTGCAATGTTTGCTTTACGTTCTTCACGGACAGCCGTAAGCTTATTAGTATGATTGCATACCTTCGTGGAGTCGTGGTCGAGCGAGAAGAAAAAGCTGTTATCGTCGATGTTAACGGTATCGGCTACCGTGTGTTTGCTGGCTCTGTCTTGCGGGAAAGGCTCGCCAAAGGGCAAGAAGTACAGCTGAACATTTACCAGAACTTTACCGACAGCGGCCAGGACCTATTCGGCTTTGATAACCAGGAAGAACTTAGCTATTTCAAGCTTCTGATGAAAGTTCCGTCTATCGGCGCAAAAACAGCCCGCAGTATTTTAGATATCGCTCCCCCTCGTGTGTTGGAGCAGGCAGTAGCCGAAGAAGACGTTACGTTATTAACCAAGGTTTCCGGTATAGGCAAGAAAACGGCGCAAAGAATTGTGATTGAACTGAAAGAGAAGCTAGGTCCCATTCAAAAGAAACATGGAGCCTCCGGTGCACTTCAACAGGAGACAATCGAGGCACTGGTCAGCATTGGATATACACCCGCTCAAGCCCGTACTGCCGCTGCAAAATTACCTAAGAGTGTGGAAACAGTAGAAGAAGCGGTTCGATCTGTCCTGCAGCAACAAAGTGTCGCATAGCCTTTCCATCTGGAGCACTTGCCTCTACGCTTAGGGACATGCAATGGCGACAAGCAGTTGAGGGGGAGGTAGATGCGTGGAATGAGTGTGTCTTTGCCTCATCCCACTCTTCGTTTTTACAGACATGGCAGTGGGGAGAGGTCCAGAAAAAGCTCGGGGCAAATCCGCAGCGGTTTGTGGTTGAAGATAAAGACAAGATACAGGCGGTAGCGTTAATTCTTAACAGGCCGCTTCCCTTAGGACGCCGCTGGCTATATATCCCCCGTGGTCCGATTGTCCGGGATGACGCTCTGCCGGTTTGGCCGCAGATAGAGGCTATTGTGCAGGATGTGGCCCAGGAGGCAGGAGCGCTGTTTGTCCGGTTGGATCCAATCCTTACCAGTGTTCCTGATATATTTTCCACTAAACACTGGCGCAAAGCTGACCGTGAAGTGCAGCCTAAACAGACACTCCTTCTTGATCTCTCGCCCAGTGAAGAGGAACTCCTGGCTGCACTCCACTCTAAAACCCGGTATAACGTTCGGCTGTCGAAACGAAAGCGCGTGACCGTACGTTTTTCTTCAGACGCATCTGACGTAAATGTATTCTTGCAACTGGCTCGCGACGTCCAGAATCGCACGGCCTTCTCCTATCACCCCGATGAATATTATCGTGCGATTATAGAGGCGCTCGGACCGCAGGATTTAGCCGAGATTGCAATTGCGGAATATAACGGGCAGGCGATAGCGGCACATTTGATGATCTATGCGGGACCTGTTGCGACATACGCACATGGAGCCAGTGGAGATACACACCGTGACTTAATGGCCCCCGCACGTCTGTACTGGGAAACAATACTGCGGGCAAAGAACCGTGGCTGTAAAACGTACGACTTTTTTGGAGTAGCTCCAAAAGATGCGGACAGCAAGCATTCGTGGAGCGGGATCACGCGTATCAAGCAGGGCTTTAACGGAACGTATGCCGAATATATTGGAGCCTATGATTTTGTGCCGGAATCTATGCTGTACAATGCCTTTCACATTGCCCGTAACATCGCGCGTAAAATCAGATAACGATATGACCTTCAGACGCACCTACCAACTTGCAAAAAATATCTACCATCTCCTGCAGGCTCACCTATGGCGGATCGTCTATGGCCTGCCGGACCGGGGTCTGCATCTGTATGGGGTAACTGGCACCAACGGAAAAACAACCACCTGTTATCTGCTCAGCAGCATTTTAGAGCAGCAGTACAGCGCTGAGGCTGTTGGCATGCTCACGACGGTGGGTTTGCGAGTAGGTAGTACGCTGGAGGTAAACAAAACAAAACTGACAACCTTGCCCAGCCGCCTGGTTTTTGCATACCTCAAAAAAATGAAACGTTCCGGAGTAACTCATGTTGTGCTGGAGATGACCTCACACGCTCTGGATCAAAACCGTTTGTCTGGTATCTGTCTTGATGGAGCTATCATTCTTAATGTCGCCCGGGAACATCTTAACTATCACAGCACGATGGAGGAATATGCCCGCGCCAAGGAACGGATTGTTGGGTATCTCAAAGTAGGGGCGCCGTTAGTTGGGAAAGAGGATGATGCGTATGTAGGGCCTATGTTGGGGCGGGCGAAGAATAAAGGAGTGCGTACGTTTTCGTTCACGACTCAATCAACACAGGCAACACCTACGGCATTGAGCGGACAGGTGAACAAAGAAAATGCGACAGCCGCCAAGCTGTTAATGCAGGCGGTGGGTATTTCTGATTCAATTATTGAAAAAGGGCTACAGGCTCTCGTGCATGTACCGGGACGAATGGAGTGGATAGAGGCACCACAGGGATTTCGTGTATTAATTGACTACGCCGTGACGCCCGATGCGCTGGAGCGTTTGTATATTGATGTAAAGGCAGAAGCTCAAGGTCGGGCGTTAGCGCTATTGGGTGCAGCAGGCCTGCGTGATCGCGGCAAGCGTCCGGACATGGCGCGCATTGTAGCGCAGTACGCCGATGAACTTATCATCACGCGGGAGGACCCCTGGACCGAAAGTGAAGAACAAATTTTCTCTGACTTAGAGCAGGGACTGACAGAAGCCGCACTTCCCTGGCAGCGTATTGTTGATCGCCGGGAAGCGTTGCAGTATTTGCTTAAAAATGCAAAAGCTGGAGACGTTGTGGTGGTTACCGGGAAAGGAGCAGAAGAAGGAATGGGGATCGGGAAAGATATCGTTCCGTGGAATGACCGCCAAGTTATTGAGGAGCTCCTGCAAACCCTATGACCATACTTGTTATCGATACCTCGGGTAAACAGGCACAGGTTGCGGTTGTCCAAGATGAGGATACGGTGGCGCATCGAACGTGGGAAAATACCCCGCAGGTGGGGCCACAGCTGTTGGAACATATCGAAGCGATACTTCAGGAATCCAATATTGCCTGGGATCAAGTTGACCGCATTGCTGTTCACCGTGGCCCTCGGAAAGAGAAGCTCTTTTTCTCAGGGCTGCGCACGGGTATTACGACGGCTATACTGCTGGCCTCAGCGAAAGGTAAGGATGTCGTAGGCGTGTCCGGAGAGTCTTTAGAAGAGATGATTGCGGCCCTCAGTGAAGCTGTGCCGGAAACGATCATCTCGCCCCAGTACGAATAACGTACGGTATCTTTTTGGAGTACAATGTATGTCATGAATATCTGGAGGCAACGCCAGCGGTGTTTTAGTGCTTTGCTAGTATGTAAAGTACTTTTAATATTCGGCGTAGGATGTTTTCTTGGGGTAAAGCCACATATTGTATCTGCCGCCGTCATTACCCTCTCCGGTACTGTCTACACCGACGAAGGCTCAACCAACATAGGCTCCGGCAAAACAGTCAGAGTAGCCGTTAATGGTACTGATCACAGCACAATAGACGACACCGACGGATCAGGCGCTTACTCCATAACTGACATCTCTGTCGAAGTAGGCGATGTCATCACCGCCTACCTGGAAGACGAAAATGAAGACGCTGTAACAGTCACGGTTACAGATGGCTCAGGTAATATCACGGATCTAGACCTGTATCAGAATTATCTAGTTACTCGCCACGATGGCGACGGTGGTCTAACGAATGCGGATCTCAGTGCGGGGGCCGTAGGCAGTGAAGATGACATATCGAATATTTATTTTGTTGATAACAACGGTGTCACTTTGGCGAGTGACAAGCACCTGCTTATATGGGCTGGCAATACTTATGAAATAGAAGGGCCTTTAACGATTGGTGGCAACCTGGTTGTAGAGGCTGGGGCACTGCTATCTGGAGAACATAGTGTAATTGTTGAAGGGGGGTCAGCAACCGGAGATGGTGCGGTTGGTCTAACGGCGGGGATTTTTACCCTCAAGGGTACCGGTGAATTTGGGGGCGATACTAATTGGAGTTTTCGTAATCTGACTTTTGGAGATGGCTTAGCTTCTACTACAACTTCGAAGATAGGTAGTAATAATATTGAGGTAGTTAATGGTCTTGTTGTGGCCTCGAATCATACACTTAACGCTGGCAGCGCTACTTGGAATTTCACTGGCAGTGGTATGGGAGCGCTTCTGGGGGAGATTAGTGCTGTGTCAGCTGGACCGAGTAGCTCTTGTGCCCTCAAATCTGATGGCTCCCGAGTCTACTGTTGGGGATCAAACACTAATGGCACGCTAGGCGATGGTTCTAATGTTAATAGAACTTTCCCCGTTGAAGTTCTGGGTGTAGGCGGCACCGGTTATTTATCTGATATTTCTGCTATATCGGTAGGTAATGCTGGTCAAGCTTGCGCTTTAAAGTCTGATGGTTCGCGAGTCTACTGCTGGGGAGGGAACAGTAGCGGCCAGCTAGGTGACGGTTCTACTAACAATAGCGCCTTCCCTGTTGAAGTCCTCGGTGTTGGTGGTAGCGGTAATTTGTCTGGTATTTCAATGATAGAAGCTGGTGGTAGCACCTGCGCTTTAAAGTCTGATGGTTCGCGAGTCTACTGCTGGGGTGCGGGAGGAAGTGGCCAGCGCGGCGATGGTGGTACAACTGCGACTCAATCCTCACCTGTTGAAGTCCTCGGTGTTGGAGGGAGCGGTAATTTGTCTGGTATTTCTGCCGTATCAGCAGGCAGCACGCACACCTGCGCCCTCAAATCCGATGGCAGCCGAGTATATTGCTGGGGGGCAGCGGCTAGTGGGAGATTAGGCAACGGTGCGACTACTCCAAACCAAACCTCACCTGTTGAAGTCCTCGGTGTTGGAGGGAGCGGTAATTTGTCTGGTATTTC
>JBBDOX010000007.1:111008-114484 GCA_040876835.1 Candidatus Anderseniibacteriota bacterium
TGCCGTATCAGCTGGAAGGGAGCACACCTGTGCCCTCAAATCCGATGGCTCGCGCGTATACTGTTGGGGTGCAGCAGGTAGTGGCCGGTTGGGTAACGGCACCACTACCCCAAATCAGACTTCTCCGGTGGAAGTATTGGGAGTTGGCGGATCGGGAAATTTATCTAATGTTACGTCGGTAGTAGCTGGATCTAATCGCTCTTGTGCCCTCAAATCCGATGGCTCGCGCGTATACTGTTGGGGTGCCGGAAGTAGTGATCCGCTGGAAAACGGCATTACTTCTCCAAACTATACTTCCCCAGTTGAAATTCTCGATGTAGGGGGCGCTGGCAACCTTTCTAACATCTCCATGATAGATGGTAGCTGGGAACACATTTGTGCTGTAAAGATAGGTGGGTCTGGGGTGTACTGCTGGGGAACGGCAACTGGCGGCTCATTGGGTAACGGAGGAACAACTTCAATTTCGGGGCATATTACCCCCGTTGAAGTTCTTGCTATTGGAGGGAGCGATAAGTTGTTTGATGTCTCGATGGTAACCACTGGTGATACTCACACCTGCGCCCTTAAATCTGATGGTTCCCGTGTATATTGCTGGGGGGCAGCAAGTAGCGGTCGGTTGGGTAACGGCACCAGTACCTCGAATCAGGCTTCTCCGGTTGCAGTCTTAGGCATCGGCGGTAGTGGATATCTCTCTGGTATTTCTGCTATATCAGCTGGCAGTACTCATACCTGCGCCCTCAAATCTGATGGTTCCCGTGTATATTGCTGGGGCGCAGCAGGCAATGGCCGATTAGGCAACGGTGCGACTACTCCAAACCAAACCTCTCCCGTTGAAGTGCTGGGTGTTGGAGGCAGCGGCACTCTTTCAGATATATCTGCGATATCGGCAGGCACTTCCCACACATGTGCTTTGAAGTCTGATGGTTCCCGTGTATATTGCTGGGGATTAAATACGAATGGTCGGCTTGGTGACGCTTCTGCTACTCAGAGAACTTCTCCGGTTGAAGTGAAGGATGTCGGTGGCAGTGATACTCTCTCTGGTATATCTGCAATATCGGCAGGAGGTGCTCACACCTGCGCCCTCAAATCTGATGGCAGCCGAGTATATTGCTGGGGGGCAGCGGCTAGTGGGAGATTGGGCAATGGCCAGACAAGTCCTGATCAAACTTCTCCTGTTGAAGTTCTGGGTGTTGCAGGGAGCGGTAATTTGTCTGGTATTTCGCAGATAGCGGCAGGAGGTGGACAAACCTGCGCCCTCAAATCCGATGGTTCCCGTGTGTATTGTTGGGGCTTGGGAAGTAGTGGTCAACGCGGCGATGGCAGTGCAGGCGCTAACCAAACCTCCCCCGTTGAAGTGCTGGGTGTTGGGGGCAGCGGCACTCTTTCAGATATATCTGCGATATCGACAGGTAACTCTAGCGCTCATACCTGCGCCCTCAAATCTGATGGTTCCCGTGTATATTGCTGGGGCGCAGCAGGCAATGGCCGATTAGGCAACGGTGCGACTACTCCAAACCAAACCTCTCCCGTTGAAGTGCTGGGTGTTGGAGGCAGCGGCACTCTTTCAGATATATCTGCGATATCGGCAGGAGGATCTGCTTATACCTGTGCCCTGAAGTCGAGTAATTCCAGAATATATTGCTGGGGTGCAGGAAGTAGCGGTCAGCGTGGTGATGGTACTACGGGCACCAGCCAGCTTTCTCCGGTGGAAGTTGTTACTTTTAGTATCGGTCCATTTATATTTAACGGTAGCCTATCTGCACAGACTTCAACCTTCAACGTTACTGGATCATACGGTGAAGAAATTATGACAGCGATTCACGTTTCTATTTCCTTGGGTAGCTATCACGGTCTTGGTCTAGATGATAGTAATAAGCCGTTCGTATTTACCGACGATGTTTCTCTTACGGGTAGTCTCACTTTAACCAGTGGTGAGCTTATTATGACGAAGCTTGCTGGTATTATCTCGTTAGCTGGCGACTGGAGCAGCGTTGGCGGCACCTTCACTCCGGGTACCAGTACTGTAGACCTTATCGGAGGTGACCAAGCTATTTCTGGATCAAACACTTTCTATAATTTAACTAAACAGGAAACAACTAATAATTCCACTCACTCCACGCTTTCTGTTCAAGTTTCTTCGATCCAGACCATTTTGAATGAGCTTGATCTTGACGGATTAGATGAAAACGACATGTTGCAAGTTCGGTCTTCTGTTAACGGCACTAGACACACTTGGGATGTATTGCAATCCGACCAAACAGCAACGTTTCTTGATGTTCAAGATTCCCAAACATCAACTAACGACATTACCTGTACTAACTGCACCCAAGGCACAAATACTGACGGCGATGAGAGTAGCCCACATTGGGCATTTGGTGAGGGTGACCCAGATGTTACACCCCCTACGATTGATAGCCTTTCCCCTGCCGACAACGCTACCGACATCGCCACAAGCAGCAACCTTGTTATCACCTTCGATGAAGCTGTTACCACTGAATCCGGTAACGTAACAATCTACAAATCAAGCGATGACAGTGAAGTGGAAGCTATTGATGTCACCAGTGGACAGGTAACAGGCTCCGGTACTACTACCATCACCATCAACCCCAGCAGTGACTTAGACGAACAAACAGGCTACTACGTCCAAATCGATGCCACCGCTTTCGATGACACTGCCGGCAACTCATATGTCGGTATTGCAGACACTACCAGCTGGAACTTTACGACGGCTGACGAAACTGCCCCTCAAGTCTCCTCTGTCACCGCTCCCTCTAACGGCTCATACACCACTGGCCAAAACCTCGACTTTACCGTCAACACCACCGAAAACGTCACGGTAAACACTGGCGGAGGCACCCCTCGCCTTGAACTCACCATCGGCGCTACCACCCGCTATGCCTCCTACACTTCCGGAAGTGGCTCCTCCGCTCTTGTCTTCCGGTACACCATCCAGGCCGGGGACACCGACACCGATGGTATTATCCTCACTTCACCCTTACAGACCAATGGTGGCACTATTAGAGACGCTGCAGCCAACAACCTGACTACCACATTTACCTCTCCTAATCTCAGTAACATCCTCGTAGACACCACCAACCCTACGATTGATAGCCTTTCCCCTGCCGACAACGCTACCGACATCGCCACAAGCAGCAACCTTGTTATCACCTTCGATGAAGCTGTTACCACTGAATCCGGTAACGTAACAATCTACAAATCAAGCGATGACAGTGAAGTGGAAGCTATTGATGTGACGTCCGGACAAGTTACCGGATCGGGGACTGACACTATTACAATAAACCCCTCCACCGATCTTGATGAACAGACAGAATACTATGTCCTGGTTGAGGATGCTGCTTTTGATGATATTCCTGGCAACAGTTTTGCGGGGATATCAGATACAACGGACTGGAGTTTTACTACAGTGGATGAGGAAGAAGGGGAGGAAGATGAGGAAGAAGACGTGTCTTCAGGAA
>JBBDOX010000008.1:0-19983 GCA_040876835.1 Candidatus Anderseniibacteriota bacterium
AGTTTTAAAGTTTAAAGGCGGCTAAAAGTGTGCAGTTTTAATTTTTAAGTGACAGGGGACTAATGTAAGCCTTGACACCCTTTTCTTACCCCTTTATAGTGGTCCTTACGATCCTTAAGCAAAGGATTAATACAATCCATACAACCAGATACACAAATTCTCGCGATTGAACCAGCAAAGAGGTTGCAAGGGAATGTGCCCTCTTTTTTGGTTGAATCGGACAGAACTCTTACCAATTTAATATTATCTGCAACTGTGCATTCTTGCGCAGTTGTAAGACGATGCCCACCGAGAAATATATTTTCCCGGTCTAAATTAAGAGTTTGATCCTGGCTCAGGCTGAACGCTGGCAGCGTGGATAAGGCATGCAAGTCGCACGATATAGTGGCAAACTGGTTAGTAACACGTAGGGAACGTACCCGGAAGTGGGGAATAGCCCGCCGAAAGGCGGATTAATACCCCATGGTCCTTCTGTACTTTGGTATCAGAAGGTAAAGATTTATCGCTTCCGGAGCGTCCTGCGGCCTATCAGCTAGTTGGTGAGGTAATGGCTCACCAAGGCTACGACGGGTAGGGGATGTGAGAGCATGATCCCCAACACTGGAACTGAGACACTGTCCAGACACCTACGGGTGGCTGCAGTCGAGAATCTTCGGCAATGCACGAAAGTGTGACCGAGCGACGCTGCGTGTAGGAAGAAGGCCTTCGGGTTGTAAACTACTGTTCTGAGGGAAGAACTTTGACGGTACCTCAGCAGAAAGGGGCGCCTAACTCTGTGCCAGCAGGCGCGGTAATACAGAGGCCCCTAGTGTTAGCCGGAATAATTGGGCGTAAAGCGTCCGCAGGCGGAATGATGCGTCTGCTGTTAAATCCTGGGGCTCAACCCCATGGACTGCAGTGGATACGATCATTCTCGAAGGACGGAGAGGTAAGCGGAACTCCTGGAGGAGCGGTGAAATGCGTTGATATCAGGGGGAACACCAATTGCGAAGGCAGCTTACTGGCCGTTTCTTGACGCTCATGGACGACAGCGTGGGGAGAGATAAGGATTAGATACCCTTGTATTCCACGCCGTAAACGATGTCGACTAGGCATTGGAGGATTCGACCCCTTCAGTGTCGAAGCTAACGCGTTAAGTCGACCGCCTGGGTAGTACGAGCGCAAGCTTAAAACTCAAAGGAATAGACGGGGGCCCGCACAAGCGGTGGAGCGTGTGGTTTAATTCGATACTAAACGAGGAACCTCACCTGGACTTGAAACCTAGCTGCATACCATCCGAAAGGAAGGTAGCCTTCGAGGGTGCTAGGCAGGTGCTGCATGGTTGTCGTCAGCTCGTGTTGTGAGATGTTCCCTTCAGTGGGGTAACGAGCGCAACCCTCGTCGCGTGTTACTTTTCACGCGAGACTGCCGTGGTCAACACGGAGGAAGGCGGGGACGACGTCAAATCAGCATGGCCCTCTGACGTCCAGGGCAACACACGCGCTACAATGGCTAGGACAATAGGTTGCCACAGAGCGATCTGGAGCCAATCCTTAAACCTAGTCTCAGTTCGGATTGGAGTCTGCAATTCGACTCCATGAAGTTGGAATCGCTAGTAACCGGAAATCAGCTTGTTCCGGTGAATACGTTCTCGGGCTTTGTACTCACCGCCCGTCAACTCAGAAGAGCTGACAGTACCCGAAGATCCCACGTTAGTGGGAGCCACGGTAAGGTCAGTGATTAGGAGTAAGTCGTAACAAGGCATCGCTAGGGGAACCTGGTGATGGATCACCTCCTTTCTAGGGAGAAAAACTGAACGATTATGTCGGCGTTAACGCGACATAATCGACCCTAGAGGTCGTACTTGGACTTCTTTGAAGTTCAAATCTACTCGGTAAACGAGAGCGGAGAGCATATCCTCCACTTTAAACATGTGATATGCGAAAGCGGCTATCGTTCTTACAACTGCACAAAAGTGCGCAGATAACAAAAATCCTCCTTATTGATAGGAGGATTTTTGTTATCTCAAAATCTATACGATGTATAAATATTATGGTATGAAAACAACACCGTGTTCATTTTTTCAAATTCATCGAACCAAGGAGGGTGCAATCGTGGATAAACCTACCGCAACCAAGCTCTCGCGTGGTCCGGGCAATCAGTATACGCTTCTGTTCCCTAACGGTCGAAGCACGCTTTACGTCCACCACCCGAGACTCGAACAGCCCTGCGGAGAAACTCGCTGGTTACTCAAGACAGGACACGTCTACGCAAACAACCCAGCCACTCAGACAGAGTCCCCGCCTCCACTCAGTGACTTCTACTATCGGGAGGTGTGTAAGACAGCTCTGCTCGACCCCTTGACCGAGCGTAGCCTTTTCTGGTGCCTTAACAAGCACAAGCTCGAGGCATTCAAATCGAAAGGGCAAGACGGCTGGAACGCCAAGCTGGATGAAGCGGAGAGAGTGCGCAACCTCATCGTGAAGGCCAACTTGCGTCTGGTGGTAAAAAGAGTCAAGCGCTCCATACAGCCAGGAGACGACAGGTGGTGGGATTTGATCCAGGTGGGAAACATGGCACTTCTTTCGGCAGTGGAGGACTTTGATTTTCCACGGGGCAACAAGTTCTCTACACACGCCTTCTGGAGGATTCGAAGTGCCCTCGGGGAAGAATACCGCAAGGAAAGGATGCGGCATTCTCACACTCGCAACCGGTGGGAAACGTTTCTGGAAACCCTGCCTGAGGAGTCTTTCGATTCCCTCCAGTACACGGAAGCCCTGTCGGTTTTGGATCGTTGCCTGGAAACCTTGCCACTCAACCGTCGAGAGTTGCTCAAGAAGCGATTTGGGTGCAATGGCTATCACCCACACACGCTCGAAGAAATCGGCAAGGAACGCGGCAACATTACAGGAGAAAGAGTCCGGCAACTGGGACAGGGAGCCCTCAAGAAAATTAGAGAGTACATCGCGGAGGAGGGGATTCCTTGGCCGCTTTGACTCACTCCAGCTTCTTTTCGGGAGCTGGTCTTTTTATACAGCTAAAACTGAGTCTGCGGCCTTTTTTGTATTAAGGAATTGTTCTATTTTCTTGCAAAAACCTTCGTTTGCCGGTTTAATACTCATTACTATGGCAGGGGCATGTAGCTCAGTTGGTTAGAGCGCGTCACTGATAATGACGAGGTCCCAAGTTCGAATCTTGGTATGCCCACACAATACCTGCACCATGCATATATATGAATACTAACAACGCGGAGGTTGTAGTAATCGGATCTGGACCAGCCGGTGTTGCTTGTGCGTCTGCTCTGCTCGAACAGGGGGTACACGTTCACATGCTTGATGTTGGTGAGACGCTAGAACCCGAGCAGGCAGCGCTGGTTCAACAGTTGCGTTCCCAGCCCAAAAAATCCTGGCCGAGCCATATTGTTAGAAAACTTAAAACAACCTCTGCGAGTAAAAGCGGTCTTCCCATGAAACGTGTGTGGGGATCTGATTTTCCTTACAAAAAATCGTCCCAATACATTCCCACGAAAGCGGCGGGTGTTGATGCTGGTGCATCCGTTGGCCAAGGAGGATTCAGTACAGTGTGGGGAGCAGCTGTATTGCCATATTCAGCGGAAGATATGCTTGGGTGGCCTATTAGCCCGTTGGATCTTGCGCCCCACTACAAAGCCGTGCTGGCTATGATGCCCATAGCGGCCCAGGAAGACACCCTAGCCTTGAAGCACCCGCTCTATGGCATACCCGCTCGCTCCATACAGCGCGGAGAGCAGGTCCAGCGATTAGTTCGCAACATGAAGAGTCACACCCGCGACCTTGCTGCTCGTGGCGTAACTTATGGTTTTTCCCGTCTGGCAATCAACGTCGACCAGTGCGGCTACTGCGGGATGTGCATGTATGGTTGCATACATGACGCCATGTACTCCTCGGCTCACACTCTCGTTACACTACAAACGCACCCTCGTTTTCGATATACGCCGGGGATTATAGTACAGAAGGTAGCGGAGGAAGGAGATAAAGTGCAGATCATGGGGAAGGAAACCGCAGGTGATAAGCAATATACAGCTACTGCCTCACAGGTATATATTGCCGCTGGTGTATTTTCAACAACAAAAATTCTCTTGGAATCTCTAGGAGCATACAACGAGCCCATTTCCATCCAGGACAGCCAGTACTTTATGGCGCCCTTGCTGCAATACCAGGCTACGCCTCATGTGACCAAAGAGGTGAAAAATACTCTCTCGCAGGTTTTTATCCGACTCCAGGATACCAGGATCAGCTCTTACCCCATTCACCTTCAAGTATATTCCTTCAGTGATATATTCCTGGAAATATTCCGGCTAATTCCTGGACTGCCAGACCTATTATGGCGCTTACCACTTAATAGTATTTTCGGAAGATGGCTTTCCGTGGGCGGGTATTTACATTCCAATGACTCAGATAAAATTACAGCTCAGCTTGTGCGGGGAACTGACAGAGAAGATTCCTACTTAAAACTGGAAGCGGTTCCGCAACAGAAAACGCGAGTCGTGCTGAATAGCGTCATGCAAAAGTTAACTGAATTATCCCCCTTATGGCGCGCTCGGATTATTACTTCAGTAGCTCGTAAAGGTCACCCCGGGCGCGGGTTTCATAGCGGTGGTTCTTTCCCAATGAAGACGACTCCAGGAAGATTTGAAAGTGACCTTATGGGTCGACCTTATGGCTTTTCCCGAGTTCATGCAGTGGACTCCACAGTATTTCCGACTGTACCTGCGAACACAATCACCCTTACTATTATGGCTAATGCCCGCAGAATCGCCTATGAAAGCCAACATAAGTAGCCATCACGTATCTCGGTCATGCGCTGTCACAGGAGCAAATGGATACGTTGGCTCACACATTAGTGCTGCATTCCATGCAAAGGGGTGGCGAGTAGCTGCCTTTGTGCACGGAACCCAGCCCTTACCTTCCTACACACATCGCCAAGTTGCCTTTGACCTAAGTCAGCCGGTTGCGCCGGAGACTTTAGCGGGTATCGATACACTCATTCACTGCGCTTATGATTTTCGACCACAAGCCCGGAAGGATATCTTCCAGACTAATGTAACTGGATCCAAGCGTCTGTTGGAAGCAGCCAGGACTGCTGGAGTAAGACGCATTATTGCCATCTCAACCATTAGTGCTTTTCCGGGATGTGTTTCGCTGTACGGCCAGGCGAAACTTCAGATAGAAGAGGCGGCTCAGGCTGCGGGAGCAGCTATTGTGCGCCCCGGTCTCGTGTTTGGACACGGACATGGGGGAATGATTGGGAGAATCAATGGGATCGTTCGTAAAACGCCCGTTGTTCCGCTTATAGGCAACGGTAGTCACCTGCAGTATCTAGCGCATATTGATGATTTATGCGCCCTAATACTGCAACTGGCTGAGCGCGAAGAATCCCTTCTTCCAGCTGACATAGTTACTGCGGCTAACAGTCAACCCAAGACTTTCAAAGAAATTATAGCTATCCTCTCCGCTCAATATCGTCCGCGTAAGCCTCTGTACCTGCCCATCCCGACTGCTATTCCCTTAGAAGTACTACGGATCTGTCGCTTCCTTGGTCTGCGCCTTCCTTTCAGCTATGACAATTTAGTTAGTCTCATTCACCAAAATCCGCAGCCAGATTTTGGACCAATCACACAGCTGGAAATTCCCTTTCGGGAGTTTTCAAAACATACTTTAGATTAGTATGACTCATTCAACATCCATTACGTTTGTACTGCCCTGCCTGAATGAAGCCAAGACGCTGCCACTGGTTTTAACTGCTATTAACGAGGTTCGACAGCGCGTGTATCCAGACCGGTTCACCGAAGTGGTTGTCTCAGACAACGGGAGTACGGACGAATCAGTACCTATCGCGCAAGCACATGGAGCTCGAGTCGTAGCCTGCCCAGAAAGGGGATATGGATCCGCGCTTACCTGTGGTTTTAAGGCGGCCAAAGGCGATATTGTGGTATATGCTGACGCTGATGATACGTATGATTTTCGAGAGACTCCTGCTCTTATAGCAGCATTGGATAAAGGAGCGGATCTGGTGATCGGATCGCGTATGACTGGAACTATTAAGCCAGGGGCAATGCCCAGCCTTCACCGGTACCTGGGAACCCCTGTCCTGAATGCCATTATTAACATCCTGTACGGGCGGCGAGGGGGCCTAGTCGTTGACTGCAATTCAGGGTTTCGAGGCTTTTACCGAGACAAGTTTTTTGAGTGGGACGTACGCGGTAAAGGCATGGAGTTTGCCTCCGAAATGCTGGTAAAAGCTCTGGGATCAGGCGTGAAAATTGCCCATGTGCCGGTTACACTGCGCCCGGACCACAAAGGGCGAATTCCTCACCTGAAAACATGGAAGGATGGGATGCGACATTTATTACAAATTCTTCTGAACGCTCCTTGGTTCTTTAACGCTGTAGGCTTAACGATCTGGGGAGTTGCCTGGACAGCTCTTCTTTTTTCAATGCTCTTTGGACCCATCCTTATCGGCTCCGTTTCTGTTTTTGGTCTACATACGATGATGTTTATGCTCCTGGGCAGCCACGTAGGGCTGGCCATCTGGTCAATTGGGCTACTCTTAGCCGCTCGTCAAACCAGGCGGCCTTCGTTATACACCCGGCTGCTCAACTTACGGGAAGACATTCTGTTGTGGTCACTGGTAGCTTTCGCTCTCATTGGTGCAGCCTTAATGCTATGGATTGTAGCTACTTGGATCCAGCATGATCTTCAGCTGCTAGCTCTTGAGCAGCCAACTCTTGTGTTGATTGCTGCGGCCTCGAACTTACTAGTATTGGCCTCTCAGATAATGGCTGGACATCTGGTTAAGCTGCTGTAACGTGGTGGTATGGATACGGTGCTGATAACCGGGGGAGCAGGATTTATTGGAGCCCACTTAGCGAGTCGCTTAATCCAAGAGGGTCACCAGGTTATCATTCTTGATGACTTTAGTGACAAGGTATACCCCGCCTGGTTGAAACACGAACGACTACAGCATCTCTTACCAGCCTCTCAAAAAACTCCTATCTACTCTGGCAGCATATTGGATGCCAATTTTGTGACAGACATTTTTGAGCGTCACGACATTACGCATGTTTTTCACGGCGCCGCTCACGCCAGCGCAAATGTCTCGCCTGATGAGGAAATACTCTACACAGAGGTAAACGTGACCGGCACGTTAGTTCTGTTGCAATCCGCCGCTCAACGCGCGGTGAAACGATTCGTGCTAGCCAGCAGCGCCGCGGTGTATAGCGACGAGCAGGTGCCCTTTCGAGAAGATAGTTACCCGCTTCATCCTCTAACAGTCTACGGCGCATCCAAGGCAGCCAGTGAAGTCTATGCGCAAATGTGGCATGAACGACACAATATGCCGGTGAGTGTATTGCGATTTTTTAGCGCGTATGGTCCTTGGGGACGACCAGACATGGCGCCGATGATCTTTGCTCACCGTCTTCTTACCGGTCAGCCAATCCTGCTGAACGAAGAAGAGCGCTGGCGCGACTATACATTCGTCAGCGACATTGTTGATGGCGTTACGCGCGCTCTGACCACAACAGTTCCATTTGGTGTATTCAACGTGGGACGGGGTCAGCCTGTGCGACTGCAAGACTTTGTGGATGAACTGGAGAGAATCACTGGTATATCACCTATCATCCACAGGCAAAAATCACCTCCGGGAGAAATGCGTACCACCTACGCTGACATTACCGAGTCTCGCCGCACGTTAGGGTACGAGCCACGCGTTTCAGTTCGAGACGGTGTTGAATCGATGTTGAAATGGATGCAGGACTGGTATATACCAACGTATGAAAAGAATGCCAATGTCCAACCGGCGCCAGCTACATCCCGCTCGGGCGTATAACAGATATAACGATGTTATCTTCTGTTGGGTGCCGGGTAGGGAAGTGAACGACTTTTTCGATTCGGTTATGGCTAGTTAAATAATCAGTTAACTCTTGGAGCTCATCTCCTTCTGACATAACGTACCGCACCTGGTGAACATCAAGGTGCTTGGTTATTTCTACAGGTGTCTCACCTAAGAATTTGTCTAAAACAAGACCACGCTGCGGTGGCTGATAGGGATCACCCACCACCCCTACATATGCCTGAAAAAATCCTGCTGATTTCTTCGTAGCTACCGCGCCAGACTGCTGAGCCAAGTATCGCATAGCAGTAAGCTGCGCATACCCTCGATCATTGTTATCACTTATCCGTCCATATGTTTCCTGTACAAAAGGGTCAATCTGGCTCCCTATGAGGATTACTAAGCCCAAAAGCATCGCCGGCCACACAAATGGATGGAATCGGAAAAGCCTTTGCAGGATATGAAGTACTGCAGTTGCCCCTAAGGCAACTGACAAGATCCAGAAAGGCATTGCGGGAGCAGAAAAACGAAAGGTTGGTCCCCAGAATGCCATAATGGCAAACGTCCCTGTACCGATCGCCAGGAGCGGTACGGCTGAGACTGGCTGGGTTATGATCAACCACAATACCCCCACGAGAGCTAGTAGCGACAGCCACCATATGGGATTTCCGAATAAAGTATGAACGTACTCCTCTCGCGAAAGTGAGCCATTGCTGACTGCTTCATTCGCATCATGTGGAATCTGCACGAAACCATCCCATAATGTATAGCTGACCAGCGTGCGCAAACGGTCTCGCAGCTCATATATGTTTGATGCGCCCCAGGGATCTTCACTGCTCGTAATCTCAGTTGTGTATCCCATATACCAGATAGTCCCACGCATTTTGTATGTCAGAACAAACCAGGGAGTAAGAACTATGATTATTGTTACGAGCATAACAACAATTGACTGCCACGATCGACGCCAGCAATAGGCCAGGATTGCAACTAATGCACTTACGATGGCCAGCCCCTCATGTCGAGTGAGCAGCAACATTGCAAACAGAATGCCAATTCCGACAATAGTACGGCTGGTTGGCACTTGTTTAAGTGAACGAATTGTCATCAGGAGCGCCGCCAGCACTAAAACCATAAACACACTATCGGCTAACGGCCGGATGCCGCTGCTAACGATTCGCGGCTCTACAACTGCCAGCATTAACACGGTAGTAAGTACAACAGGATGTATTTTTAGCTGACGACCCAGAAGATAGAGCAATACAATAACTGTTACGGATGCCGTAACAGCAATAACGGTCGCTGCCAGTACCGGATCAACAGCGGAAGGGGATAATTCAATCAGCAGTGGGTAAAAAGGCAACCGCTTTTCAGTGGACGGATAGGCGAAAAAGGGGAGCTGTTTGCCTGCATTAATGAAGTTAAACGTATCGCCAGGAGGCATCACTTTGGGAATGGTTGCAAAGAACCCTCGCGTGAGTGCGGCAGTAATGATTAGGAGAAGAATAAACAGCATATCCAGAGTGCGTAGCCGAGAAAGATATGGTTTTCGAGACATCGGATTTGCAGTCATATCTGTTTTAGTATGCTGGATTCGCTGTAGACCGTACAGCTTGGTGAGCCTCTCCCTTTCACGTATATTGATCATATGCTTGCCCTCTTGCATATCCTCGACATACTCACTGCTGCAACCTTAATTGTGGGTCCCTGGTTGCTATGGGGGATTGCCCTGATCCCGTTCCGGAAAGTCTTGCGCCGCGAGTGGCTACCGATACTCGTTGTGGCTGGATTGGTTGTCGGATTCTTTCTGTTTTCATTTAACGTCCGAACTGAGACGTTTTCGCAGGCCATGATCCACTCTAATGCCAAGTTGTGGCACAGCGCACAGCAAGAAAATATTACTGCGGGGCGAGCGCCACTATGGATGGATAGTCTGGGAGTTGGGCTACCGGCTTTAGCTAATCCGTTTCATTCCTTCGCCTCCCCACTGTCAGCAGTCTTTCTAGGTATTGAGGACGATGCCGTAGCTCTGAATATATATCTGATTGCCCACTTGGCTTTGGCGGCCGTCAATACGTATCTTTTGTCCCGCAGCCTGGGAGTAGGCGTATTTGGCTCCATGCTCAGCAGCATTCCGTATGTATTCAATGCCTGGGTATTCCGACGCCTTGACTGGGAAATTCATGCCAAATATCTCCTTGCTTATGCCTGGTTGCCACTATTCTGGTCGTTGTTGATACTTTATTTACGAAATAGACGTCTTACGACAGCTGCTTTAAGTGGAATTCCTCTCGCTTTTATTGCCATAGGGCTGCCTACCATCTTTACTTTTATCTCCTTGGCAGCGCTGGTAGCGTTTATGGCAGCCGCCCTCGCCTCTACATTCCACAAACGGTGGCGGGAGTTGGGTAAACTTATTATCGGCGGCTTGATTATGGGAGTGATTGGGTTTATCACTGTTGCCCCTGAACAAATTGCCGCTCTGGAGCTATTCAAATTCAACGAAGGAACACGATTTTCAATGAAGGTAGGAGAAGGGGACTGGAAGCCAACGGGCGGCTGGCGTATACGTGACTTCAGCTGGAGAGATGTCACTCTTTTAACTTTTGACGGGCCCATAACTCATCGTTTTGTGATGGCCGACAACAAACTTAACCATTTCGGGGTGCCGTTCTCTCCTGGAGAGCCTATAGTATTAATCGCTCTGATAGGTCTGGTAGTCGCCCTCCTACACCACAAGAAACGCCGTCAGACCCTGGCAATAACCCATGCGGTGCTGATCTTGCTATTCCTGAATATTTTTGCGAGTGGTTTTTTCTTTAATGTTGCCTGGAAATTTTACCCGTTATTTGATCACACTGGAACATTCCCTGTCGTCGGCGCCATGCTTCTCCTATTTATCGCCCCCTGGTTTGGCTTTGGGGTAGATGCCATCGCACGTCTGGTAAGCTGGCTGCTCAAGAAGGGGAGTAAGGCCGTCACAATATTGTCTGCTCGCGCACAAACTGTTATCCATATGAGCTTCCTATCTATTGTTCTTACGGCTGCAGGCGCAGCGGTTTTATTTCACGTCCTGGTTGGTTTTGATGTTGTTGACGAATGGCGCAGCTACTTTACGGACGAAAATGTCGACCGGCCAGCACTTCAGTACACATTTAAACACATGTTGATCAGTGAATTTGAGAAAATACCTCATTTCTCTGTTATTAAGCAGCAGGAAAATACCAATGCGATACCGCGTATCTACTGCATTGCCGACAGTGCAAGCTGGCCTTCACCGTGTCTGGATGGGGCAGTCATTGATGCCAGATTTCAGCTGGTTGGGCAGGGAGATGTTGCCTGGTCTACACCAGCAGAGATGTGGCACCGTGTAAATGGTGCAGAGGCAAAGTGGCGTGACGAGGACAGCCTGCCGTCGGAACTATTGTCGCTACTGCGCATGACTGCCACGGAATACTTTGTTACAACCAAACCGGCCGACCTTCCTCTCGTAGCCGAGCTAGACTGGAACGTCCAGCCAACCCGATATGAAGCGTACGGCTACTTCAGCGGTAACCTCCAAAAAGCGCGGGACTTGGAATGGAAACCAGATTATGTATCTCATCTGTGGATCTATCGAGTACCCGACACATGGGATAGAGCGGTGTATGCCTCAACCCCAGAGGCAGAGCCTGATCAAAACATTTCATTAACAACTGAACGAATGAGTCCGGGGCAGTGGCGCGTCACGGGGCACCTGGATAAAGCCGGATCAGTCATCTTAAGTAGCCTGTGGTACCCGGGATGGAAAGCATATGTTAATGGCCAGAGCGTAGAGATTAACCGGGGTCATCAATTCTTATCATCCGTCTCCGTACCGGCCGGAACATTTGATATCGATTTTATCTACGCTCCGCTACCCATACTGCTCGGTGGTTTTCTGATGGCACTGGCCTGCGTATCTTTCTGTGTATGGGTACGTAAACGCTGGAAAACAGTTGAGCTTGTATAATGCGGTATAAAAAAAGAGGATAGAGATTCTATCCAGCCTCCTCCGAGATCGAATCTCCACACCCCTCGCATACCAGATAGTGAGTGGCGCAGGGCCAGCACACTATCGTCCCCTCAGACATGGTGATGTAGGAAGCAACGCGCCTGCCGTACCCAATGCAGTCTTGACGAGAGCATTGTTGCTCCTTTCCACCATCTCCAGCATGCATTATGCGACAAAAGCCACAAAACATGCGCGGAGGAATTGGCGGTTTGTTCATCCCCCTTCCTTTCTTCAGGCAACTCGAGCGATACTCTGGAAGCCACTCTCATAGGCTTCCGCAATAGCAGCAGGCCAGGTGGGATCGTAGCTGTAAGTGCGTCGAAGCGCATCGTGCCGACCTTGCCGATACGCTTTCTGGCACTCCTGTGCAATCCGCTCTGCCTCCGCGCGGACAGCTCGCTGTTCGCTTCTACGCTTGCGACGCAGTTGCACATGACCCCGTGTCCACCGCTTGATCTTCCGTTGCCTTCCATGGCAGTCCGTCCGTCGCCGTGAAGTCTGGCGCATAGGAATGCCTCCTGTGGAAAGAACCTTACATACCAGTTGCCCGCACCATACGTTACACTTACCCTACAAGTCAACCAATGAACCTCCCTCCTACAGTTATATCAATTTTACAAACCCTTTCTAGCGCAGGCTTTGAGGCCTACGCCGTGGGCGGCTGTGTGCGCGATCTTTTACTAAAAAAACAGCCGAAAGATTGGGATGTAGCCACCTCCGCTACCCCAGAGGAAATTCAGAGGGTATTTCCTAAAAACTTCTATACCAACGCTTTTGGTACGGTTACCGTTTTAACCGACTCATCCGAAAAAGCTTTACAGGAAATCGAGGTTACAACATATCGTATTGAAAGCGAGTATTCTGATCAGCGCCACCCAGATCAAGTAAGATTCACATCAAACCTAGAAGAAGACCTGGCCCGGCGGGACTTTACTATCAATGCGATGGCCATGAATGAGACTGCTGTTATTGATCCCTTCGGCGGCCAACAAGACTTAGAACAAAAGCTGATTCGGGCAGTAGGCAATCCATCTGAACGATTTTCTGAGGATGCCCTGCGGCTTATGCGAGCGGTTCGCCTGGCCGCCCAGCTGGAGTTTGGTATTGAACCAGGAACCCTGCAGGCTATAAAACAATACGCGGAATCCATATCTGCTGTCTCGCACGAAAGAGTGCGGGACGAACTCGTGAAGATAATCATGAGCAGCAGGCCCGAGCTCGGGATGAATCTGCTGCGGGAGACTGGATTGCTTGCCTTCATACTCCCCGAAGTACAGGAGGGGGTAGGGATTGATCAGAATAAGCACCATATCTACACGGTTTTTGATCATTGTATAAAGTCACTACAGTTTGCAGCCCAATACGACTACGCGCTCCATGTTCGCCTGGCAGCGCTCTTTCATGATGTTGGCAAACCTCGTACTCGCCGTCGACAGGGCGGTGATTACACCTTTTACGCTCATGATATTGTTGGCGCTCGCATGACTGAAAAACTGATGAAACGTTTACGCTTTTCAAGCGAGATGACCGAACGTGTTAGCCACCTGGTGCGTCATCACATGTTCTACTATGACGTGGGTAAAGTTACGGAAGCGGGTGCGCGACGTCTGCTGCGCCGGGTTGGTCAGGATAACTTCGATGATCTTATTAAAGTGCGTATTGCTGAACGCAAGGGATCGGGCGTACCTAAGGCCGAGCCCTACCGCCTGCGCCATTTGCAGTTTATGGTAGAAAAAGCTTCCAAGCAGCCAATCACCGTCGGGCAGCTTAAAATCTCTGGTAAAGACCTACAACAGGAACTTAGTCTTACTCCCGGACCAATTTTTGGTGGTATCTTAAATGCTCTTTTAGCCGAAGTACTGGAAGATCCAGCGAGAAACACCAAAGATTATCTTCTAATGCGAGCCCAGGAGCTAAAGGAGAAGAATCCAGTAGAGCTCAAAAAGCTGGGAGCGCAGGCCGTAGAAGAAGAAGAGAAAAAAAGAGAAGAAGATATTAAACGGAAATATCATGTGTGATAAAATAGCGGTATGAGTTTTGGAGGATTTATCTTTGGCATATTTCTCATGGGGATAGGTTTTTTAGCTGTCTACAAAACCTACTGGTTTGAGCAGAACCTGGGGGATGTGGGAGCAGTCTTTGGTATTAATGACCAGCCGTGGATGAGTTGGAAGTTTTTTGGCATCGTGCTGATGCTTATAGGATTCCTGGTAGCCTTTGGTTTGCTTTCATTTTTCTTCCAGGTCACCATCGGACGCTTCTTTAATTTTGGAGCGTAGAAGTCATCTCTCTTGCATTCCCGCTCAAAAATGGGTTTAATACTCGGTATTGAATACGGGCCCGTAGCTTAGTTGGTAGAGCGCCTGCTTTGCAAGCAGGAGGTCATCGGTTCGAATCCGATCGGGTCCACTAATTTAGATTCTGGTTTTGCTAACAACCTTGATCAAATCGGCGCTGTCACTAACTTCTGTTTCAGCTTGTTCGATAAGATAATCGTCTATAACGATCGTTGCTCGCCACTCACTACCGTACGGTCCAACAAATTCTTTACCTACAAGATTTCCTCTAAGATGGAGATATGAGCCGTCGCTCCTACGTGATGCTGATGCGATTCGAGGAATGATCGAAGAAAAGACTGGATCTACCTTCATTTCATATCCACCTAACGGCGAGTTGAATGGGTCAATGCTAGTAATGGTACCCGAAATAGTTTCCTGCCCCGTAAATTGCACTTTGGCATTGTAGGGAAGAGTTTCTTCATAGAGCTCCTCACTCCATGGGCCAATAGCAGTTATGGTCATACCAGCAACCTTATCACCTACCTTAGCAGTTGTTACATCAAAGACATTACTAACCCTCGTTGATTTAGGCGTAGGAGAACTAATAACCGGACGCTCAGTGCTGACCGATTGACTTGCACTAGGCAACACTGATTGATTAGTGGAATACTGGTTATTCGCTATATAGTAGCCCAGACCTCCAAAGACGAGGGCTAGAACTAGGCCCGCAGTAGAAATCGATAGAATATTTTTTTGCTTTTTCTTCATTCTATTTTAAGTTAAAGTTGCTGGTATCTTAATAATCTTGAACCTACCAATTTTTATGTTAACAGACAAAACTGTACACCCCTTATGAATATCTCGCTGGTGGTTGCTACGTTTCACCGCAAGCTTGCAGATGACATGATCCAAGCTGCAAAAACAAAAGCCACTGAGCTCGGTTGGACTATTCAAGATATTATTGAAGTCCCCGGAACCTATGAAATTCCCCTGGCTGCTGCGGTGCTACTAGAGACGAAGGAGCCTGATGCCCTCGCAGTATTAGGATGCATCGAACGCGGTGAGACTTTACATGGAGAGGTAATGGGGCACGTAGTTCACAGAGCCCTTATTGATTTACAACTCAAGCACCGCACACCTATTGGTATCGGAATCATTGGTCCAGGTGCGACTGAAGAACAGGCCCAAGTGCGAAAGAACGGGGCAGCTCAGGGAGCCGTTGAAGCGGCCACCGCCCTTTACGATATACTTGTAAACTTTTGACAGAGAAGGCCAAAACACGCTATAATGAGCTGTAGTTAGGTAATTCCTTCATATTTTCTCGCCACTTACCGTGGCACTCTTTGAGAGGAGGTGTTTGAAAGATATGGCGACAAATGCTGAAACATGGACTGATGCGATTGTGACCTCTCTAAGAGATTTGTGGGTACAATTCATTTCCTTTATTCCTAACCTCATCGCGGCTCTTGTAGTCTTCTTTGTAGGTTGGGCGATTGCTGTTGCCGTCGGCCGTCTCATTGAAAAAGGTTTGACGGTTCTACGCGTGAACGCTGCCTTTGAAAACATCAAGGGTTTAAAGCTAGCAGTTGAACAAGGGGGATTGAAGTTAAACATCCCAAAGTTAGTTGGCGAGATCTTTAAATGGTTCTTGCTAATTGTCACTCTGCTTGCCGCAACCGACATCCTCGGGCTCAACGAAGTATCGGGCTTCCTTGCTGAAGTTCTCTTCTACATCCCGAATGTGGTGGTTGCAGCGTTGATTCTTGTCATCGCTGTTGTACTGGCAAACTTTGTGTACCGCACAGTACTCGCAAGTGTAGAAGCAGCTGGGTTTACCAGCGGAGGCGTTATTGCTTCAATCAGTAAGTGGGCGATTATTGTCTTCGCTCTCTTTGCTGCTCTTCTACAGCTCAAAGTAGCTTCAAGTCTGATCCAAACGTTCTTGACCGCCTTCTTTGCTATGCTAGCAATTGCTGGTGGTCTGGCCTTTGGGTTAGGCGGTAAAGAATTGGCAGCCAAGTGGCTGGCCAAGGCTGAAAAGGACTTAACAGGACGACACCGTTCCTAGGCGTGAGGTTTCGGGTGATTCCGGAACACAAAAGCAACGAACTATGGAAACAAGGAAAACGGCTTTATCCAGCAGTAGGAAAGCCGTTTTCTTATTTTCCACATCTTTTCCGCATAAACAGCCCTTGACAGGCTATCCCGCTCTTTCTATAGTGATACCCAGCTATATGCAGCAACTATTCTTTGCTCGCAAGACCCCACGAAGCGCAGCCTTGATCTAAAGCTCTTTAGTTAAGAGTACAAAAGGCCGCTTCCTCTGGAACGCGGTTTTTTGATTGCTTGCCGTAAAGCAATAAACCGCCACAAGTCACAGATGAATGATTGATATGTTTCAATACTTTTTCTGTGATTTGTTTTTTGACCGAACTCTTTCCAACTGAATACGTAAAGTAGATCATTGCAATAATCATCAATTGCTAGCGGTTACACACCGCTAGTTATCGAGAACTTGGTATAAAACAAACATCATAGTTACTCATGCGAGGTGTAAGGGTAGTCGCGTCGCAAGATGCGACACATATCATACACCGTTAAGAGTATATGGCGGATGCCTTGGCAATGGACAACGATGAAGGACGTGGCCGGCTGCGATAAGCTACGGGAAGGTGCCTAGCAACCTATGATCCGTAGATGTCCGAATGGGGAAACCCGGTTCGTGTAACAACGAATCACCGCTGCACTGCAAGGTGCGGATGGAGGTAACCTGGCGAATTGAAACATCTTAGTAGCCAGAGGAAAAGAAAGAAACGAATATCTTTTGACTTGTCTCTTATGGTTTGTGAGCGTTAAAACTCACAGGCTATAAGAGCTTACAAGGCAAGAAGATATTTATATTCCCTGAGTAGTGGCGAGCGAAAAGGGAACAGCCCAAACCGTAGGTGTGTCAAGCTTATACAGTGTTGCACCTGCGGGGTAGTAGGTCTTTATCGCCGTGAGTGTATAACTTGCGAGTTGTAATATGTGTGATTGTCTAACAGAAAGCGGCTGGAATGCCCTACCATAGAAGGTGAGAGTCCTGTACGTAAAAGATGCACACATTACTTCAGATAGAAACCTGAGTAAGGCGGGACATGTGCAATCCTGTCTGAACCAAGGAGAACTACTAAAACCAAACTCTGCGTGCTTTAGGGCATGTGGAGTTTGGTCTCCTAAGGCTAAATATGTCCATTGACCGATAGTGAACTAGTACCGTGAGGGAAAGGTGAAAAGTACCCCGGAAGGGGAATGAAATAGACCTGAAACCATATACTTACATAGAGTCGGAGGCCAATTTATTGGCTGACGGCGTGCTTTTTGCAGAACGAACCACCGAGTTCGCTGTATGCTGTCGAAGCTTAAGGAATGCATCATTCCGCAGGCTAAGCGAAAGCGAGTGTTAATAGCGCGAATCATCTACTATTATTTCCTGAATTCTTTCAGGGAATAGTGGTAGACGATGGCATGCACGAGACCCGAAACCAGGTGATCTATCCATGAGCAGGGTGAAGCGACGGTAACACGTCGTGGAGGCCCGAACCCGTTAGCCGTTCAATACTATGGGATGACTTGTGGATAGCGGAGAAATTCCAATCGAACCTGGCAATAGCTGGTTCTCGCCGAAATAGCTTTAGGGCTAGCCTCGTGAAGTAACAGATAGTGGTAGAGCACTGAAAGGGATCTTCCGGCTTTACGCCGGGGACCCTATCAAACTCCGAATGCTATTTGTGTAATCACGGGAGTCAGAACGCGGGGGCTAAGCTCCGCGCTCAAGAGGGAAACAGCCCAGATCATCGCATAAGGTCCCAAAATCCTGTCTAAGTGGTAAAGGTTGTGAGATTGCTCAGACAGCCAGGCAGTTGGCTTAGAAGCAGCCACCTGTTAAAGAAAGCGTAACAGCTCACTGGTCAAGCGATCTTGCGCCGAAAATTCAACGGGGCTCAAGACAGGTACCGAAGGCATGAACTCATATCTTTAGATATGAGTGGTAGGCGAGCATTTCATTCAGCGTTGAAGGCAGGCCGTGAGGCATGCTGGAGCGGATGGAAGAGAGAATGGTGGTATGAGTAACAAGACACAAGGTGAGAACCCTTGTCACCGAAAGTCCAAGGTTTCCTGGGCAATGTCGATCATCCCAGGGTTAGTCGGTCCTAAGGCGAGGCCGAAAGGCGTAGTCGATGGACAGCAGGCAAATATTCCTGCACCGGCTTTAGTGTGTATAAGGCGTGACGAATCATCGCAATCTGTCAGGACATATGACTTATCCTGCGATATAGCGTAGGTGGAGTGCTTAGGTAAATCCGGGCGCTCATTCAACATTGAACTATATCGGGAGAGTGCGGCCTTCGGGCCAAGCCTCTATAGACGAAGAAGGTTCCTGGAAAAGCGTCGTATATTTAGCTATTGTCGTCCGTACCGCAAACCAACACAGGTGGACTGGTGTAAGAGTACCAAGGTGATCGGAAGAACCCTCGTTAAGGAACTCGGCAAAAAAGCGTCCGTAAGTTTGCGATAAGGGCTGCCCACCGTCAAAAGTGGGCCGCAGCGCATGATTCCCTGGCGACTGTTTACCAAAAACACAGGTTCCTGCGAACTCGTAAGAGTATGTATAGGAGCTGACGCCTGGCCAGTGTCGGAAGGTTAAATCTCTTGGTGAAAGCTGAGAGACCAAGCCCCGATGAACGCCGGCCGTAACTATTAACCGATAGTAGTTATAAAATTCGGCCATATGCTGGAAAGTCTGAGTATCCTGCGCTACGTATGGTAAAATATACCTATGCGTGAAAATGCGTCAGGTGCAGAAAATCAGCAGGAAAGGCCGATTATCAAGATGATTCCTCAAGGTACGGGTTGGTATCTTGCAGGGTTTGCTGATGGAGAAGGAAGCTTTAATGTTTCCACTATTAATCGCAACAAAGATTTCAAAACAGGATGGAAAATATCACTGTCGTTCAACGTCTCTCAACGAGATGAGACAGTGCTCCAGCTGTTTAGAGATACGTTGTGTTGTGGATCATTTAGAAAGCGCAAAGATGGGGTTACGTATTTTGAGGTTCGTCGCTTAGGCGATCTTCAAGAGACAGTTATTCAATTCTTTGAACAATTCCCCCTAAAGTCAGTATCAAAAAGAAAACAATTCGAAGTATTTCGAGAGATTGTCAGAATAGTGGCTCGCAAAGAGCATCTACTTCCAGACGGTCTTAAGAAAATTCTTGCCCTACGACAAACAATTAAAGTTGGTCGTAAGCGTAAGTACACAATCGAACAGATTCTATCAACATCTTATAATCGGAATCCTCAGAGACTACACGCCGAACACCGTGCAACAAAATAATCCGCGGTGATGATATAGTCCGATCCTTATGGCGACATAAGGAGTGCACTAGAAATAGTGCATCGCTCGTTGTTAAAAACGAGTAGTAACAAAAATGAACGGTCCTATGGTAGGAAAGCTGCCATAGTAAAACTCAGCTATATGCTGGAAACCCTGGTGTACTTAAGGAGCAATCCAACAAGTGCCTTCACTTTGTGTGAAGACCAGACAATCAGCAGGAAACCGCTTAGGTGGGATCCTCAGAGACTATACGCTGAGCCAGACTCATAAATCTTTGAGTCATGGAAGATATAGTCCGACCTCTATGGCGACATAGAGAGTGCGGCAGAAATGACCACACCCTTATCTGAGAACTGATAAGGTAACAAAAGCGTTTGGTAAAGCGCATTAGAGCGAAATTCCTTGGCACGTAAGTTGTGTCCCGCACGAATGGCGTCACGACTGGG
>JBBDOX010000009.1:0-19484 GCA_040876835.1 Candidatus Anderseniibacteriota bacterium
CTCCAGCCCGGGTGGCGGAATGGTATACGCTGCGGCCTTAAAAGCCGCTGCCAGTAATGGCTTGCGAGTTCGAGTCTCGCCCCGGGCACAAAAGAAACGAATACCTGTTTTCTAGAACTTATGGCACTGCAAAAGAAAATGTTCGCATGGCTACTCTCGGGTGATGGTCCGCTTAGAAAGAAAATTGCTCCTTACCAGCAAATTTCTTCAGGGACCTTAGCGGGGAAAGAGGTACTTGAAATTGGAGCTGGGTCTGGTGCAAATATTCCATATTACATATCTACAAAGTCTGTTGTTTTGCTTGAGCCAAACACCTATAGTCACTTTTATCTCAGAGAAAAAGTGGAGCAGAGTAAGATACCAAATGCGAAAATAGAGGAGGGTATTGCTGAAAGACTTCCTTTTAATGATGACTCCTTTGACGTAGTTGTTACTAACCTTGTTTTATGCAGCGTTCAGGACGTCACGCAGTCACTGAGTGAAATCAAGCGTGTATTGCGCCCAGGGGGCCAGTATATTTTTTTGGAACACGTAGCAGCGGAAGAAGGATGGGCAAAAGGACTTCAGAGACTTATACGCCCAGTGTGGTTAAAGGTTGCCGATGGATGTGATTGCCGCCGTAACCTATTGAAAGATTTACAGAATGCAGAATTCACAGAGCTTACTGCAAAAAGCGTCTATAAAGTATCTACCTTCGTCTTTAAACCGATTTTAGTTGGCACAGCAAGAAAGTAATTCATCTTCAGACAAACGATAGCAACGCCCGCACTTGCCCAAGAAGAATATCTGGAGCAGTTACTTCGCCCAACCGCCTTAAGGTTCTACAATCGTCTCTCTAGCGCACTTACAAATAGTTCATTCAATTAACTGTTCCCGCACAGCGTTTTCCAACAAATCCCGTTCTAGCTGAACCTTTGAAAGCGTGTAAGAAGCTATGGTTTTTTCATTGAAAGGCAACCGAATACGAATCACATGAACCGTATCACCCTCCCACTTCTGCCATAGCTCTACACCCTTTTCACGATTTTCTTTCGGATATACATCTAACAGGCGATCATCACGTTCTACACGCGTAAACCCTTCCTCAACCAGATTATGAGCAAACGCAGCATGCTCATTCATATTTACTTTCGTAACAGATCTAGAACGCGGACAAAATCCTCCGGCAGAGGAGCGGTAAACGTTTTTCGTTTTCCAGCCGGTGTGATGAATGTTAACTTCTCGGCGTGTAAAAGGTGGCGGTTAACTCCACGAGGTGGGCGCTTGCGTTTAAAAACATAAAACTTGTCACCAATAATAGGGAAGCCGAGGAAGTGAAGATGAACGCGGATTTGATGAGTGCGTCCGGTGAGCGGAAAGACGCGTAGTAGTGTGTACCCACTAAGCTTTTCCTCAACTGTCCATTCCGTGACAGCTGGCTTTCCTTCGGGGTCAACCGTTCGACGCAAGGGATTGCGCTTACTACGAGCGAGAGGACGGGTAATACGGCCCTTAGGCTCACCAGGAACCCCGAATACAAGCGCTAGATACTCTTTGCGTACCCGATGATGTTTGAACTGCTCCTTAAGGCGCTCAAAAGCTTCTGGAGTCTTTGCCAGTAGCAATACTCCGCTGGTGTCCTGATCCAGCCGGTGAACGATACCAGGCCGTTCTTTATCACCAACATTTACTCCCGGGTAGCGATTAGTAAACCAGTCGGCCACAGTATTTCCAGCCACGCCCTGGCCGGGATGCACGGTTACTCCTGCTGGCTTGTTTATCACTACAATATCTTTATCCTCATGAATGATCGGTAAAACAGGCAGAGCTTTTGGTGTAACTATTGGAGCTGCCTGTTGGAATGCGCGAGTAGACACCGCTATCACATCACCTTCCCGTAGGACATAGCTGGGCTTTGACTTCTTTCCGTTAACAGTTATGTCCTGGGCCTTGATAGCTCGCTGGAGCGTGCCGCGAGAGTGTTCCAAGAGACGAGCTACGCAAAAAACATCGAGGCGTTGGCCGGCCTCGGAAGCGTTAATGGTGATAGGTGAGGAGAAACTGGTATTCATTGGCCTTACCATAGCGTAAGCGGAGTAGGTCTGGCTAGGCCACCTGGGTAGAGCTAGACAAAGCCAACTGTCTATGGTACCGTAGGCGGTTATCACTATCACTATGCGATACTACATTACTGCCACTCTTCTTACCCTCCTAGCGCTTCTGAGCACCCCTGTGGCCTATGGACAAGGCCTTGCGTCTTCCACGCTCTCTATTCAATCCGTCCTGCCAAACCCCATCCAGCCGGGGCAAACTGCCACCGTGTACGGTAGCAACATTCCTTCCAGTTTTACCCTAATCCTCAACGGGCCAGGCGGTGTTTTCAGAGACTTTGGCGCATCTGATATCCCCAGCCGCGGGTTTTTCACCCTCCCTCGCTCCATCCCGGCCGGCGGCTATCAGTTAGTCGTTACCACATCCTCAGGAGCTTCCAGTAATGCATTGTCAGTGCAGATAGGGGGCACAGTCGCTCCGGCTCCACCAGTTGTCACTCCTCGTCCAACTCCTCGTCCGACACCCATTCCCACGCCTCCTTCTCGTAGAGGCGAGTGTATCTGCATAGAGATACTGGCTCCGGTGTGCGGGGTTGATAACCGAACATACGCCAACCAGTGTCTGGCACAATGTAATAATGTACCAATAGCTTTTACCGGTGTATGTCCTGGTGACCAAGATTTTATTGACCGTTTCCGACCCCCTCGTGGACAAATTAATCCTACGCCTCGGCCACCACAGCAACCCGAGCTCGAACAAGCATGTAACCAAGGATCCATACGCTGCTTATCCGCTTTAGGACAAGCTATAGAACGTTTTGGAGGAAGTTTTGGATTTCGAGATGCTATTAATGTTCTCCAAGTTCAGCTGAATCGGGTATCTGAAAACAATCGTTTGGGATTACAGCAGTTTATTAGAGACCTCCAAAGATAAGCCTACAAGCGAGTGCGCATAGTAGGAATCGGACCTACGGCCTCTTCCATGTCAAGGAAGCGCTCTACCACTGAGCTATACGCGCGAGAGTGGAAAAACTATAGCCAAATATGTTCAAGCGTGCAATAAATAGGATACTTCCTTATGAAGAAAAAGGCCTGTAGCTCATCGGTTAGAGCGTGCGTCTTATAAGCGCGAGGTAGCTGGGTTCAACTCCCGCCAGGCCTACACCCTAAATTTATTCATATCTGAGCGACTCAATCGGATTTTTCCGGGCTGCTTTACGAGCAGGAAAGATGCCAAAAATGAGGCCAACTGCAGTAGCAACGCTGATGCCGAGAATGATGGCCTCCACCGGAAGATTAAACTGCCAGTTCAGATCAAACTGCGTTCGAATTACATAAGCAACCACTGCTGCTATTGAAATTGCTCCCGTGGTACCGATAATGCCTCCACTGAGCGTTAACATGACCGCCTCTGCTAAAAATTGTGTTAAAATATCTGAATTTGTAGCCCCTAACGCTTTCCGCAGACCAATCTCGCGGGTTCGTTCCGTTACTGATACAAGCATAATATTCATAATTCCAATTCCGCCTACTACTAACGCAATGGAAGCAATGGCCGCTAAGAAGATCGTCAGCACCTGAGTAACTGTGCCAATTGCTTCAACTGCATCTTGCTGGGTCGTCACAAAGAAATCATCCTTGCTGGAATCTTCAATACGGTGCTGTTCTCGCATAGTGGCTTCAATATCCGCCGCCACAACATCAACGTTCTGACCGGGAGAGGCCTTAATCATTACCTCGTGATAAAAATCGATTCCCAGTAATGTTTTTTGAGCGGTTGAGTAGGGAAGTAATACTAGTTCATCAACATTAAACAGTGATACCTGTCCCCTTTGCGGTAATACCCCTATAACCTGCAGCTTACTGCCCTGAATTGTCACAAATTCTCCTACTGCATCAGAATCACCAAACAGCTCCTGCTTTACCTTTGATCCCAGTACAACCACCTTAGAACGTAGTCGGACGTCTTCATCGGTGAACAGCTCTCCCTCCTCTACCGAAAGATTGAGAATGCTCTGAACACCGTTTCGTGTCCAGCCTAACGTCGTGGGACGAAAGATAGCATCGAAATATGAAACAGCCCCAGGAACAATGACTATTGGCTCCACTGAAGCTGCCCCAGGAACATTCTGCGGTTTGCGCAAGGCGATAATATCCCGATCTTTAATGGAATCTGCGAACAGGGTATTAGCAAAGTCTGTGGGCCCTTCGGGCTGACGTCCGGGACGTAAGATAATTGTATCTGCTCCAATACCTTCAAATTCTCCCAGAATGAGGTTCTGAGCTCCTTCGCCTAAAGCCATTACCAGTACAATAGATAACACTCCGATGACAATTCCTAGAATTGTTAGTAGAGAGCGCCCAATATTTGTTTTTAGGGCCCGGATAGCGGTTTTAAATGTTGTTGTTATTTTCATTTCTTGTAGAGTTCAGGCGTTTTAGGAGCAGGCGCATCGGAAACAATCAGCCCATCCTTAAGTTGCACAATTCGCTCGGCGTACTCCGCAGTAGAGGTCTCATGCGTGATGAGAATAATTGTCTGCCCTTGCTGATGAAGAGTATCCAGAGCTGTCATCACAGCTGCTCCGGTTTTGGAATCAAGATTGCCTGTTGGTTCATCAGCAAATACCAGCGTTGGTTCATTCACGAGCGCCCGAGCAATTGCCACCCGCTGCTTTTCTCCACCGGAGAGCTGGCTGGGCACGTGTTTTAATCTGTGAGATAACTCAACTTGTTTTAAAGCTCTCTCCGCTAAAGCACGGTGTTCTCGCTTTGGACGACGCGAGTAGGCCAGCGGCAGCATCACGTTTTCGAGCACTGTTGTACGAGGCAGCAGGTGAAAAGCCTGGAATACAAATCCAATATGCTCATTACGAATAACGGCTAACTGTTCTTCGCTAAAAGTGGTCGTATCCTGCTCCTCAAAACGATACGTTCCGCTTGTGGGACGATCAAGCAAACCAAGAATGTGAAGGAGTGTGGACTTTCCCGACCCGCTGGGACCCATAATGGAAAGAAATTCTCCTTTATCAACCGTCAGTTGGATATTCCGCAGTGCGATTGTTTCTGTTCCTTCACCGTAGAACACTTTCTGAATGTCCCGCAGCTCAATTAAAGCCATACCGTTAGGGGGTTTACTGCTCCTCAGAACGAACCACGATATTCTGCCCTTCGGATACGCCTGATGTAACTTCAATTAGTCCATCTGAGCCAATCAGTCCCGTTGTAACCTCATACTCTGCAATAAAGCTGTCTGCTCCCTGCACTCGCACAAATTGCCGTTGTCCTTGAGTGATGATGGCACGACGGGGGATGGCCAAAACGTTCTTCTTTCCTTCGACGTGCACAGTAACATTAGCAGTCAATCCGGGCTTCAGACGTGTATCAACGCTGAGAAGCTCAATGATTACTTCATACGTCGGTAATCCTTCAATAATTCTTGCTGCCGGAGCAATGCTCCGCACGCGCGCCTGCCAGTTTTCAGTACGAGCAAACGCGTCCAGCGTAATTGTGGCCGGTGTCCCGGCTGTCAGCTGGATAGCGTCAGTTTCAGTTGTATCAGCTGCAACTTCCAGTTGGCTTACAGTCTGAATGGTCATAACAGCCTGTCCGGCAGTGGCGAACTCACCCTCATTAACCGCAATATCCGTAACGACGCCTTGCAGGGGAGACGTGAGGACTGTCTTTGCCAGCCGTACTCTGGCGAGCTGTTCTGCCACCTCCAGCGAAGATGCACCCTCCAGCACTCCTGAGGCCTGCTGGGTAGCAATATATTGCTCCTTGGCTATCTCGGTCGCTGCTCGGGCAGCATCATTACCTTTCTCAATAGTTTTCTGTAGAGTCTCAAGAGACTTTTGAGCACTGGCGTACGCATTTTTAGCAGCAAGGTAGGTTGAGTATGCGGTCTGTGCCAAGAACGATCCCTCTCCTTCTTCATCAGCACGGGTTTGCCAAGTACCATAGGCCTGATCCATTTCAGCCTTGGTGTTTCGTACGCGCTGTTGCTGTTCGGCAAGCATTTTGGTATTTTCTGCTTTTGCATTGTTCCAGTCCGTCTCAGATTTCTGCCATGTTAAATATGCTGACTGCTCACTACTGGCCCGATCGGCTCTTGCCCGGGCTACTTCCAAACTGCTATCTCGAGCATCAATACGGGCCAGCTGCTGGCCAGCCTGCACAAAATCTCCCTCACTAACAGTGATATTTCGTATAGCGCCACTAGTTTCAAATCCGAGCGCTGCAGTTTCTTTTGCTTCTAGGCGCCCGGTAAAGGACACCTCCTGTACAACATCGGTGCGAATTACAGGAGCGGTATGAATACTGCTATCGACCGGTTTTCTGCGCAGGTAGAAAGCCCCTCCCACAACAATCAGGAGGATAATAACACCAAAAAGGAGGACGACAGATCGCTTCATTGGTTATAAGAATACCACAACGACTCACCCGGAAGTGAGCCGTCATACTCCTTAACTTCTTCTTTATACTGCAGCCCCGGCCGGCTTGGGCTCAGATCCTGTTAGTGCAGCATCCTGCTTCTGTACATCAGGGTCAACCCCGCCCATAAGGTCAGCAAATCCTTTTTGATCAATTGTTTCTTTTTCAATTAACGTTTTGGCAATTAACTCAAATTTGTCATGATACTTCGTTAGAATATCCTGGGCCTTCTTCTGAGCGTCTTTAAGCAATTCACTGACTGCATCATCAATCTTCGTAGCTGTTTCTTCGGAATAGTCACGGGCTTCATGCATTTCCTTGCCCAAGAAAACGTACTGGTCACTGCTACCAAAAGTAATCGGTCCCAGCTTGCTCATCCCAAAGCGCGTAACGATTCGTCTGGCTAATTTAGTGGCTTTGGCTAAATCGTTACTGGCTCCAGTCGTCAGTTCGTTAAATATAACGAGCTCTGCAGTGTATCCGCCCATTAGTGTTGCCAACTCACTCAAGAAACCAGTGCGGGTATGCAATCGTCTATCTTCCTCAGGCAGCTTAAGAGTGTAGCCGCCGGCATGGCCACGAGAAACGATGGAGATTTTACGAACCGGGTCAGAATCCGGCGTATAATATGCGACCACGGCGTGCCCGGCTTCATGATAGGCGGTAATCTCTTTTTCTTTCTTGGAAAACACCAGACTGCGCTTCTCGGGACCCAGAATAACCTTCTCTATACTGTCCTCAATATGCAGCTGAGTGACCTTTGTTTCATTCAGACGAGCGGCTAGAATAGCGGCCTCGTTAATTAGATTGGCAAGATCAGCTCCAGAAAATCCCGGGGTGCGCTCGGCAATATTGCGTAGATCAACACCTTCCTGAAGGGGAACAGGCTTAGCATGGATATTTAAAATCGCATCCCGCTCGTTAATATCCGGTAGATCAATTGTGACCTGTCGGTCAAACCGCCCGGGACGTAGCAGGGCGGGATCAAGAACATCGGGGCGATTAGTGGCTGCAAGGACAATAACGTTGTCTGTCTGCTCAAATCCATCCATTTCCACGAGAATCTGATTGAGGGTCTGTTCACGTTCGTCATGTCCGCCTCCAAGACCCGCTCCGCGGTGGCGTCCAACCGCATCAAGTTCATCGATAAAGAGAATGGCTGGAGCATGACGCTTTACTTTCCCGAAAATATCACGGACACGTGAAGCACCCACACCAACAAACATCTCAACAAACTCTGAACCGGAAATACTAAAGAAAGGCACTCCAGCCTCTCCGGCTACCGCCCGGGCCATAAGAGTCTTACCTGTACCAGGGGGCCCTACCAGCAGCACACCCTTGGGAATGCGAGCACCCATTTTCTGGAATTTTTTCGGATGCTTTAAGAATTCCACAACCTCCTGAAGTTCATTCTTGGCTTCTTTCTGACCAGCTACATTAGCAAACGTGGTGCGTTTTTTCTTCTTACTCTGATCAAGCGGATTCTTCGACATCTGGCCAAATGTCATCGCCCGATTACCCACATTCTGCGCGCTGCGCATCATGAACCACAGGAATGCAGCCAGCAACAGAAACGGCAGGAGCAGCGGCAGAAGTGTGGAAGCCCAGAAGCTGAAGCCTGACGGCTTTTTTACCTCAAGTTCGATAGCGTTAAGCTTGTTTTCAGTAACTCCTAAATTACGGAACGTCTCTGTCACGGAAGCATCAGGCTCTTTTTGGGTTACAAGCATCGGAGCAGCAGTATCTTTTATGGTCACCGCCAACTCATTTTGATCTAGAGTAATTTTCACCACATTGTCGCTGTTAATCTCCTGAGCTACGCGCGACAAGCTCACTTCTTCCTCAGCACTTAGGGGCCGCCCATACACACTAAGCAGCGAGGCAACGATCAGCACAACAATCAGTGCAATACCGATGTTTTTGCCTAGGTTATCGCGACGAAAGGGAGGCAGTGATGGTGATTTCATACAAAATGATATGGCTTAATAGAGATGAGTGTGTGGGTCGAATAATGCCCTCAATTACAGCTTGGCGCAAGAGAAGATCCCTGCGCAAGGCTAATCTTCATCGGGCAGCTCAGCTGCAATGGTAATAGGGTGGAAATATTGAAGTTGTCCGACGGGTCCCACTCCTGCCTCGTAGATCGCCGAACGGTTCGTCCAGCCATCCGGAAGCACCCCTTCTTGGTCAGCCATGAGTACTAATTGCTTGATCCATCCAGCGTGTGTGACAAAACAGATACGCTGGTTGGGATACTGTTGAGTAAAACGACGCAGGGTTTCCCGTACACGGCCGCGCACATCATCATCGTTTTCGCCTCCAAAGCGGCGAAAATCATATACCTGTTGCCCCCGCTGCTGCTGAAACTGGGGTGGTACCTCTGTCCATAACATACCTTCGTAGAAACCCATGGCCTTTTCCCGCAACAGCGGGGTTATAGACTCCTTAAGTTCTGGAATCTGCAAAAACTCTTTTAGGATCTCCCGGGTCTTACTGGCGCGCTCCAGGTCAGAAGAAATCAGAATAGTTGGGCTTTTCTCCCGCAACAGCGGAACAACTGCTGCCAGATATTTTTCTGCTTGAGGTAAAAGTAAGGTTCCTGGCTGCTGACCCTGAATACGGTTTTCCTGATTTTCTTTAGTCGGACCGTGGCGAAGGAAAAACATCGTTGTCATGTCTCATATATTAAAGGAAATGTACGAATGCACCATGGCTGCAATTGACTTTCTCACTGCATGATGCACTTTGAGTATGTCGTGGGTCGGGTTGTTCGTTTGATTGGTTGGGGTATCGTTCTCGCTCTAGGGCGAAAGGAAATTGCGATGCCGCAGGAAGAGTTGCACTGGGACCCTGCCCAGGTGGAGCGGGTACTGCCACGTATCCTCGAACAATGTGCGGAGCTCGAAGGCGAGCCCCCGGGCTCGCTCTTCCGGAAGACACACACCCAGAGAATCGGTGAGGCGATGGCGCGTCTCATGGATGGTCTGCCCGACCATCGAGTTATGCATGGGCTGTGCTGTCGGGGAATGTGAAGCCCCAAGCTAGAGCAAGATGTTCTGGCTTTTTTTTATTTCTGGTGCCCTTGGTAGGAATCGAACCTACGACACCTCCCTTAGGACGGGAGTGCTCTAATCCACTGAGCTACAAGGGCGTGATTTATGTATAGTAGTAATATGCCACTTAATCCTACCTTTCAATACGAAGAACAATATTGGAACCAGCATATTACAGCTGTTGCTGGAGTAGACGAGGCGGGCATGGGGGCGTTGGCGGGTCCAGTTGTGGCCGCTGCTGTTATATTCAAACCAACTGCCTGGTCTCAAAACACCACATCGCTAGTGCGTGACAGCAAAACGCTATCAGCTAAACGACGAGAAAATCTTATTAGCCTCATCCACTACACTGCATCCGCCTGGGCGGTCGGAGAGGCTACTGTGGAAGAGATTGATAGACTTAATATCCGCGCTGCATCCCACCTCGCAATGCGCCGAGCTATCGATACCTTATCGAACACACCTGACTTGCTCCTCATAGACGGCACCCCCGCTACACCGCATCCGGCAATTCCGGCTACAAATATCATTGATGGCGATGCGTTATCGATTTCAATTGCCGCTGCCAGCATTCTGGCGAAAGTACATCGAGACCGTCTGATGCAAAAGCTCGACGAAGAGTTCCCTCAATACGGATTCGCCGGACACAAGGGGTATGGCGTGAAAACTCATATGGACGCGCTTCGCAGTTTTGGGGCTTCCCCTCATCATCGCAGGACGTATGCTCCCGTAGCAGCAGTGTTGACAGCCTCATAATAACCGTCTATTCTGGACTCCTATCCTATGGCAGTTCCAAAACGCAAAACATCGAAATCAAAGAAGGGCCGACGCCGCAGCCATCATTTTGTAACTGCAAGCGTTTTTCGTAACTGTCCGAAATGCAACTCACCCATACCGTCTCACACTGCCTGTCCCACTTGTGGCACGTATAAAGGGCGAGACGTGATTAATGTAATGAAGAAAGTCGGGAAGAAACATACTCACGCTTAACCTACAAACAGCACTTCAAAACCGCCTGCCTGTCAGGCGGTTTTGACATCATCACTTCGGGGAGGTATAACTGGTGATACGTACATACCTTCAGCGAACACTTGCACCCTATGGCCAACCGGCACCTGAGTCGATCTGTCGCCCTTCAAAGTCTCTTTGAATGGGATATTCGTGGACACCGTAGTGACGAATTAAAAGACATAACGACTCATAATATTGAAGAATTTGCCCCTGGCATGGATGATACTGAATTCATCTATGACCTGGTGTTTGGAGTGAAGGAACATCAAAAAGATATTGATAAGCTTATCGAGGTTTCTGCCCCTGACTGGCCTCTTGAGCAGATTACAAACGTTGATCGGAATGTGCTGCGCCTGGGAATTTATGAGCTTAAACTGGCTAAAGCTGAGGATGTCCCACCTAAAGTTGCTATTAACGAGGCAATTGAGCTGGCCAAAACCTTTGGCGGAGCTAGCTCCGGTAAATTCGTGAACGGTATTCTGGGTACGATATATAAAGACATGGGGGAGCCGCGCAAAGAAGAGTAATTTCTTAATACAAGGACTTCGTTTTGATCTGCACAGTACCCCTTGGCGGCTCAAACCAAAGTCTTTGGCTTAACCACTATGAGCCCAACCAAAGATTTAAAGCCACTTGAGAGGCGCCTGAGCGTTACGTTTCGGACGCCCGAGCTTCTGCGACAGTCCCTTACGCACCGCTCCTACCTAAATGAAAACCCCGAGTTTCCACTCGATCATAACGAGCGTCTGGAATTTTTAGGCGATGCGGTACTGGAGTTGGTAGTCACTGATCACCTCTATCATCACTACAAGCTCCCGGAGGGAGAGTTAACTAATCTGCGCTCGGCTGTTGTACGGGGAGAGATGCTGTCAAAAATTGCCAAGGAGTTGGAACTTGAAGAATTTCTACTCCTCTCCCGAGGAGAACGTAAAGACACCGGCAAAGCCCGCCAGTATATTTTAGCTAATGCCGTGGAGGCGGTTATCGGAGCTGTATACCTAGACCAGGGATACAACGCTGCCAAGCTATTAATTGATCGATATATTGTATCCAAACTAGAAGAAGTGGTGGAAAAAGGTCTGCACGTGGATGCGAAGAGCAGGTTCCAAGAACTATCACAGGAGCGCTTTCGAGTGACGCCAATATACAAGGTGCTTAAAGAATCGGGTCTCGACCACGACAAACAATTCACGGTGGGTGTATTCCTGGACGACAAGCTGCTGGGAGAAGGCATCGGCAGCAGTAAGCAGGAAGCCCAACAGGAGGCCGCCCGCGAGGGGCTGACACACATTAAAACACTGACTTCACTGTAATGGTCTCTGCTGTTGTCTGGAGCGTTATAGCACTTCTATTTGCAGGTGGTCTGGCCGGCACCATTATCCCGGGAGTACCCGGAGTAGGGTTGGTGTTTCTCGGAATCTTTATATACGCTATCACTACTGAATTTACTATTCTTACCATTCCGGCTGTAGTTATATTTGCGATAGTAGCCCTCCTAGCCTGGCTAACAGATTATTTAGGATCTGCGGTAGGGTCCAAGCTTGGCGGAGGAAGCAAGAAAGCTCTCCTTGGTACTGTTGTAGGTGCATTTATCGGAGCACTTGCAGGTCCCCTCGGTATTTTTGTCGGAGCTTTTACGGGTGGTCTTATTGGAGCTCTACTTGAAGGCAAATCTTATCAGCAGGCTACTCGCGTAGCCCTCTTTTCTGTACTAGGGACTATCGGGTCCACTGCTATCCAGCTGCTTTTAGCGATAGCGATGATTGGAGCGTTTTTCATTATCGTATTCTGAAGCATTTCGCTATATTAAGCACCTTCCAGTGTGAAGTGTCCCATTTTGTTGTACGATAGGGAGCATGCAGCTCAAGAGTATTGAAATTCAAGGCTTTAAATCATTTGCCCTCAAGACTAGGCTGGATTTTGATGCGGGCATGACTGCTGTCGTTGGTCCTAATGGCAGCGGTAAATCCAACCTGGCTGAGGCAATCCGCTGGGTATTAGGAGAGCAGTCTAATAAGCAGTTACGAGGCAAAGCCAGCACTGATGTTATTTTCGCTGGCTCAGAGAATAAAGTTCAATCGCCCCGAGCAATCGTACGCTTGATATTTGAGAACGAGTCCGGGCGCTTTCCTGTTGATGCAGCGGAGGTGGCAGTAGCCCGAAGTTTGTCCCGGTCAGGCGAAAGTGAATATACCGTTAATGGGGATCCTGTTCGCTTAATTGATCTACAACACATGCTGGCTGAAGCCGGCATCGGCGCTAAAACCTATACCGTTATCTCTCAAGGCATGGTTGACCGGTACTTAAGTGCCACCCCTGCTGCTCGACGAGAATTATTTGACGAAGCAACGGGAATTCGAGCCATGCAGATCAAACTACATGAAGCAGAGAAAAAAATACGGGCCACTCAACACCACGCCCAGGAAATAGAGACTGTTATCCATGAGTTAGAACCGCGCCTGGCAGTGCTAGGGCGACAGATCCAGCGACATAATGAACGGCAGGATCTGGAAAAAGTATTTTATGACAAACAAAGTACCTGGTTTGAACATACCTGGCATGAATTTTCGCATGATCTGGAAATAGCCCAGATACATGGACGAGAACTCGATGAACAAATTGCCCAAGCTCGCGCTCTACGGCAGGCTTATGAGCAACGTCTGCTATCCGCCTCTGCTTCTCCCCACAACAGTGTTCTGCAGGAAAAAATTCATCAAGCCCGCGCTCACTATGAAGCAGCCACTCAAGAATACATACGCATAACCCAGGAACGTGAGCGGCTTGATGCTTCTGTTAAGGATGTTCAGCAGAAACGTAAGGCAGCCGAGCAGGCACTTGAAGAAAAGCGCGGCCAGTCTCTCTATTTTGACTGGCTAAAGACCACTCGCCAACTGCTACGCCGCGCCCAAGATCTTCTGCAGCAAGTTATGAACGGAGCATCTTCTGACCGTACCAATATCGAGGCATTGGTTGATGAAATTAATACCACCCTTGATCGCACTGATGACTCTATGTCGGTCAGCATGGCCCGCTCGGTGCTTACCCAGCTTGAAAAGCCGCTGCAGGAAGCAGCCCGTCTACAAGCAATCGAACAGGAACGGAAGGCGCAACTGAAAGCATTGATTGTACCCGTAAAGCCTTCGGCTTCAGAGGTTGAATTACTGGAGCGTCAATTGGCTGTCCAGGCTGCGGTGGATACATCTGCGACTCTACCTGAAGAGCTGGAGGCGGCTCGCGAGAAGGAACTAATGGCCGAACGCGAGGCTGGTGCGGCCAGGGTGGCCATTCAACAAGCTAATCAGGCCCTCCACGGACTGGAACAAGAAATCCTTCGTGAACGAGGAACAAAATTCCTGCAGGTCGTGCAACACCAGCCACCGACTAATCCAAAGCCCTCTGATCAAGAGATCCGACAGCTGTCTGGCCGCATCTCACAGTTAGGCACAATTGATGAGCTTACCCTTAAAGAATATGACGAGGTGAAGCAGCGGTACGATCACCTCACTCATCAATTGCAGGACATTCGAGATACCGAGCGCAATATTCAAGAACTTCAGGCGCGACTGCGGCAGGAAATGAATCAGCTCTTTACCCAACAATTTGCGGTGATCCAACGATCCTTCAGTACCTACTTTTTAACTCTCTTCGGAGGCGGCAAAGCAAGCCTGACGCTCTCAGAAGAAGGGATTGAGATTGAGGCGATACCACCTCACAAACGAGCCCGTCACATCTCGTTGCTGTCAGGCGGGGAGCGAGCTTTAACTTCATTAGCACTCCTGCTGGCTATTCTAGAAGCTCAACGCCCGCCCTTCGTGGTACTGGACGAAGTGGACGCAGCTTTGGATGAAGCTAATTCTAAAAACCTATCAGAGACTCTACGCGATAAAAGTAAACACACTCAATTCATCGTCATCACTCACAATCGACAAACGATGTCAGTAGCTGATGTATTATATGGCGTTACGATGCTGCAGGATGGTATTTCTAAAATCTACTCTGTCAGCATGAAAGAGATCGAGGAGCTTGTAGAGCCTGCCCCACAAAACCAGCGAATGAACGTCTAGGCCCCAGCGGCTATTCATTTGTTGACAATCCGCTCGTACCCCTTTATCATCTGGTTCATGTTAAAAATGCGCCTGCAACGACGAGGAAAAACAAACTACGCCACCTATCGGGTGGTTGTAGCTGAGCATACGGCCCCTGTAAAAGGACGGTTTATTGAGGATCTGGGGTACTACAATCCCCATGAGAAAAAGTTCGTTGTTGATGAAGACAAAGTAGCTGCCTGGATGGGTAAAGGTGTTCAAACCTCCGCGACTGTCCACAATCTCCTGATTAACCACAACATTATTAAAGGAGAAAAAAAGTTATCCTGGCGCCCTAAGAAGAAAGCAGCGGGAGAAGAGCAACCTGCGGCAACAGCAACCCCCACTCCCGAAGCTCCCGACAGCGAAAAACCGAAGGAGTAACCTGCTGATAGTGAAAAAACAGTTTGCTTACGCCAACTGTTTTTGACGAAAAGAGCCATTTATGCTACCGTTTTAGCATCTTAAACCGTTAATCTGTATCTTTTATAAACCTCTATGGCCGAAGATCGAAAGTCTCACGATGTGGAATTCGTTGAGTACGTTGTAAAGTCCATTGTCGACCACCCAGAAGATGTGAAACTGGATCGAGACATTGATGAAATGGGAGTACTTATTACTCTTACTGTTAATCCTGAAGACATGGGGCAGGTAATTGGCCGCTCTGGTGCAACCGCCAAGTCTATTCGTACGCTATTACGTGTTATTGGAGCACGCAACAATGCTCGCGTTAACCTGAAAATTAACGAACCCGAAGGTGGCACTGGACCTCGCCAGGCACAGCCAGTGGCTGCTGCTACCGAGGCAGAAGCTACGACCCCAGCAGCCGAAGCTGATGTTGCTCCAGCCCCTGAGGAGAAGAAACAATCCGTTGAAGACGCAATCGACGATCTGGATCTGTAACTAATAGATCGCATCTTAAACTCAAAACCGCCTTTAAACAGGGCGGTTTTGCTTTGGCTGTTTATTGTTTTACACAGGAGGCTCATGCTATTATGTTTATATGAACCACTTCCTTCAACGAGTATTGGCTTCTGGCCTGCTCTCAACAATGCTTCTTTTATCTCCCGGATCTATCCTTGCTCAAACTGAAGCAACCGACGATCAGCTGATTCTCCACGAGGATCCTAACAGTCCTCTTTGGGAAGCAGGGGAGCAACCTCAACAGGCTTATATTTCCGAGATCACGGTTGACTCACAAGAGCAAAACACTATTCGAGGAAACTTTACGGCTCATAACGATGGGGAAACCGCTCTAGCGGGTCTTCAGTATGAGCTCTTTATTCTCGGACCTGAACCCGCGGCGCCAGCAGAAAATGTATTCTTTGTGGATGATGCTCCCGTATTTCACAGACAATTAGCCCAAGAAATTTTCTCCTTAGGTCCACAAGACCAACAGACAATTCCGTTTACTTACTCCGTTCCGCCTTTGCCTACTGCAGAATACCGATTACAGATCCAGATCAAAACAATCAACGACCGAGAAATGGGATGGTATGATTATTATCCTGTAGCACTCAGTGGTGCTACTTCTTTTGTTGAAGCAGTCCCGCAATTCGTTCGAGTTGATAGTGTTGATCCAACGAATGGCCAAGCTCGCAATGAATGGTGGCCGCTTGAGGGAGTAAACGTTACTGCCGGACAAACTGCTTTACTTATTGCCCATCTGCGAAACCCCAGCGACCAACCTGCAACAGTAACGCCAGTAGTTACTACTACGCGAGTTCTAAGCACAACAGGTAACTCCGCCCCCAATGTAGTAACCGGCCCGCCCGTTACTATTCCAGCAAAAGGTGAACAAGGATACGAGTTCCCGCTACCAATCTCAGGAGATCCTGGAGCCTATCATGTGTCGTTGGTTATGCAGCAAGAGGGAAGCCAAGTGTCTAATCTAGCTGAATACCGCTATGTCATTGAAGGGCTTTCAGCCTCCATCCTAAACCAAGCAATCAACAAGCTAGGTGTCCGTTCAGGTGAGTCAATTGAAGTATCATTCGACGTTGCTGGAGCGGCGGACCGTAAAACATCCCTCACTGTTACAAATGAAGTTACTGTTTTTGATAATGAAGGGGTATTAGGGTCGGCGGAAAATACTATTGAGCTGCCAGACCCTACTGCTGTAAGTGCTAAAGCTACTGTTGTTTTACAGCGCGATATGTGTAATCCCGCCTCGTTGCGCATTACTACTAAAAGCACGGACGGGACTATTTTGGACACGTATGAAACTACACTAGGTGAGCTACAGGTAAGCTGTGATGATGCAGCGGCCATATCGATAGATCCTTCCAAGCAAAATCTACTCTGGATTATCCTAGCCGGAATTCTTGTACTAGTCGGGGTAGCTGTATGGGCCTGGAAAGCCAAGGGACGGAGCAGCCAAGGCCTTCCTCCTGCGAAAGTTATATCTTCTATCGCCATAGCCTTACTGCTCGGTGGAGCACTTCTCTTAATCGGACAAGCAAAACCTACGGAGGCTAATGGAATTAAGTACAATGTCTCGTGTGTTGGCGACTGTTCAAGCCGTAGCGGCGCCTTAAGCACTTATACTGTCTCCTCCCCAGTTCACAATTCTTCAATTGCAGCAAGCAAGACTACGATTCCATACCGAGCAAAGGCTAAATGGGCTGTTTGTGGTAACGCCTCTATCCACAGCACTATTTCCCTGTGGCAACGGGACGGCAAAATAAGCAAAGCTACATCTACTTCCGGATGGAGTAAACTCGCTAATGCTGCAAGTCTCGATTTCTATAAAGAGGGTGGCGTATACTACCCAGAACGGAACGTGGCGGTTAATATCTCCGTTTCTTCCAGTCGACCTGCCGCGCGAACATATCTCTCCCAAATTACAACAACAACCCTTAAGTGGGGAAAGGACTTCGAGCATAGATCTATCGTGCATCACAATCTGTGGGTTAACTTCCTGAAGCCAACTCCTAAGCCAACACCCAAACCAACTCCGAAGCCTTCTGCAACCCCTACGCCCGTGACCCCAACACTCACTCCTTCTCCAACCTCCGGCAACCAGCCTCCAGTAGCGAACATTCAAGCCAGTCAAGTGTGTCTGCTTGCAACTGCAACCGCTAACAGCACATCTACAGATGCTGACGGGACGATCGCTTCATACAACTGGTCAGTAACTGACCCCACTGGACAAAGCGTGGGCACATTTAACACTCAAAACATATCGTTCCCGGCAAGCAAAGAGGGTAACTACTTGTTAGCTCTGACCGTGACGGACAACGAGAGCCTATCAAGTACAGCCACTACATCAATTAACTCCTTCAACACCGCACCAGTACCCGTTATTGCAGTGCAACAGACCGTCGTTCATCAGCCGGTAACTCTTAATGGATCGGGTTCATACGATCCTGATGCAGCAGCCTGTGGAGACACTATCACAGCATACGAATGGACAGTGACCGACCCAGATGGGGTTCCGGTACCGAATACCACTCCTAACAACGTCACAACTCAATACACTCCAACCAAGACTGGTAACTACACAATCCGACTTACGGTAACTGACAGTAAGGCAAAGACAGGGACAAAGACACTCGTAAACAGCACTGGTGTACCAGTATTTGATCCAGGCAACATACAGGAGCAGGATTAAGTTGCCCGAAAGCCCGCTTTCTACTACTGTAGCGGACAACCTATGCAATTCGATGTTCTCACTCTTTTCCCGGGTGCTATAGAGCCCTATCTAGAATCTAGTATTCTTGGGCGAGCCCAAAAGTCAGAACTCATTACAACTCGCCTCTGGGATATTCGCAACTACTCCACCGACAAGCACAAAACTGTTGATGACACACCGTATGGAGGAGGAGCGGGTATGGTAATGAAGATTGAACCGGTTGACCGGGCGCTTACAGCGGCCACCCAAGACACCAACACGTCCACCAAGAGAGTCGTAGTTCTTTCAGCTCGTGGACAACAGTTTACCCAGACCAAGGCAAAGGAATATGCCGCTCTCGATCAACTCATTCTTATTTGCGGTCGGTACGAAGGAGTAGATCACCGTATCGTCGAACACTTGGCTGATGAGGAGCTATCTGTCGGCCCCTACGTTCTTGCTGGTGGAGAGATTGCCGCCTTAGTAGTCATTGAAGCTACCGCCCGTCTTATTCCCGGCGTGCTGGGTAATGAAGAGTCCTTAACGGAAGAATCACACACGGAGCCAGGAGTTATTGAAGCCCCCCAGTACACGAAGCCGGAGGAGTACAAGGGTTGGCGCGTGCCTGAAGTGCTGCTCTCGGGTAACCACCAGGCAATCAAGCAGTGGCGCAAGGAAGATTCAGGGTCTTTGAAATAACCGTTGAAAACTTTGGGTTACAGACTGATGTATAACAAGGTAGGATAAGGATATGAACATCCCTCTCTTCCTCATTCCTATTGTAGTTGGTATTTGCGCTCAACTACTTAAGAAACCTTTTAATAGACGGCACCTGTCAGAAATTACAGTTGCAGGCGTGCATATGCCTCGCTACGGAGGCATGCCCAGCGCCCATACCGCCTTTGCTTTCTCCCTGCTTACCACCGTCGCTCTGTCTGACGGAATATACAAGGGATCCTTTGTTGTTGCTGTTGCTATTACAATCTTTATTCTTGACGACGCACTGCGCATGCGTATCTTTCTGGGCCGGCATGGGCAGGCTCTCCGCAAGCTGATTGATCAACTTCCTGCAGATCAGCAAAAAGGGTTCCCCGGTCTTGAAAGCCGGTTAGGGCATAAGCCCGCAGAGGTAGTAGCAGGAGCCATTATTGGCGTCGTGGGGACCTTGGGACTCTACCTACTTCTGCAAGGACTAATGTAAGCCTGTTAGATAAACTTTAAAACTACACACTGTAAGATTTAAAACTTCACAACCGGT
>JBBDOX010000010.1:0-85698 GCA_040876835.1 Candidatus Anderseniibacteriota bacterium
TGGCTTCCGCAAAATCGCTCCATATTCCTAATTCCGAACAAGTTACTACTGGTGCGGACGAGAGGACTTGAACCTCCACGGGCTTGCGCCCACAAGAACCTCAATCTTGCGCGTATGCCGATTCCGCCACGTCCGCGTACAGAAGAGAATAGCGGCTTTGCGTTGTTAGAGCAATGCCGCTTGTTTTTCCGCTGCAGCCTCTTCTTCTGTTTGAGTAGAAGCTATTTCTTCTTTATCTATTAGTTCAATAACTTTCGGAATTTTAGCAAAATCAGCCTTGAGCACAGGACGTAAGTCCCCGCGGTACAGCGCAGCAGCCGGATGATACATCGGCATCACAACCTTGCCATCTCGTCGCTTAGGCTGTCCGTGAATTGCTGTAATAGAAAGGCCGGGCCCCAACAGCCACCCCATGGAATGGCGCCCAAGCGTCACAATTAACTTGGGTTGGATAATTTCTATCTGTCCTTCCAGCCATGGCTTATACAGCTCAACTTCATCTGGCAAAGGGTCACGGTTGCCCGGTGGTCGGTGCTTCACCACGTTGGCTATAAACACATCTTCACGTTTGAGACCAATAGATTCAATCAACTCATTAAGAAACTTGCCGGCAGCGCCCACGAACGGTCGTCCCAGTTCATCCTCCTTCTTTCCGGGTCCTTCACCAATAAACAGAATGTCGGCATTAGGGTTACCTTCTCCCGGAACAGGCTGGGTGGCATTTTGAGCTAAGGGGCCATGTTTAACATGCTCCGCTTCTCGGACATTAAGCTCTTCTAAGGCCTGTTGTTTTTCTTCCTTGCTCATGAGACAGTTCGGTGTTTCTTTAAGAATGCCAAATCTTTCGGCAGGAGGCTATCGTGTTTGGTTTCGAGTATAAAATTTACCTTCTGGAAGTCTGGATGAGTCAACACTGCTTTTAAGCCTTTCGTGCCAATCTTCCCCTTTCCTAAGTGCTCGTGGCGGTCGACTCGTGCTGCGAGATCAGCTTTGGAGTCATTCATATGCACAAGTTTAAGATGAGAGATACCGATGTGCTTGCGAAACTGCTTCATCGTCTCATTTAAGGCATCCTCCGTTCGTATATCATATCCGGAAGCAAACATATGGCAGGTATCAAGGCAGACATGGATGTCTTTGCGTCCTACATGTTTAAGCAGATACCCTAGCTCTTCAAAGGTATCGCCTACAACTGATCCCGCCCCAGCTGATATCTCGAGCAGAAGCTGGGTAGCAAACTTCGGGTTTCCTTTGTAGATCTCCTTAATTCCCTTTACGGCCTGACCAAGGGCACTCTTCGGAGTCTCTATCGATGTAGGATCAGTTACGTGCTCCCTAGCGCTACCCAAGTGCGTTACGAGGTACTTTACTCCTAGCTTTGAGCCACGCTCCAGCTCCTCTCGAAGGACGGAAATTGTTCCGTGATATATCCGGTTATTTTTCGAAGCAAAATTAGTGTAATACGGGGCGTGGATATAGCTTTCGAAGCCGTATTTGTCACATCGTTCACGGAAGAGCTTCGCTTGTTCGTCAGAGATGGGCTTGGCGCCGCCTCCACGCGGACTGCGTGAGAAGAATTGAAAACACTCCGCATCAAGTGCGTGAGCATTTTCCGGTGCGTTCTCTAAACCTCCAGCAGCTGAAGCGTGGAATCCGATGCGTTGGTATTTGGTAGCCATAATTTTAACGCTACCGCAGAAGGCTTAGAAGATGAAGGGTCCTAGTGGGCGATCGCGTCCGAACGTGTTTCGCGAATGACGTTTACTTTGACGTCACCCGGGTAGGTCATCTCCTGCTCAATCTGCTTGGCGATGTTTTGGGCCAGCTTAATAGCTGCTAGATCATCGATCTGCTTTGGTTCGACGAAGACGCGAATTTCTCGACCAGCATAGATTGCATAGGCCTTATTCACCCCTTCGTAGCTGGTGGCAATCTGTTCTAGGTCTTCCATGCGTTTCACATAGCCTTCTACGTCCTCTCGTCGAGCTCCAGGACGGGCAGCGGAGATAGCGTCGGATACCTGGACGATAATCGCCTCTCGAGTATCAAAGGGATAGTCCTCGTGATGAGCAGCTGCAGCTCGTACAATTTCCTCACTCACCCCAAACTTACGCATGATTTTCTCCCCGATTTCGACGTGGTTTCCTTCAACCTCATGGTCAATCGCTTTCCCAATGTCATGCAGTAGGGTCGCCTTTTTGGCGATATTCACGTCAGCTCCAAGTTCTTGAGCAAGCATCATGGCAATGCGGGCAGCTTCCCAGCTATGACGTAAGATATTCTGGCCATAGCTGGTGCGGTATTTCATCCGTCCGACCAGATGTACGAGCTTCGGTGGGAAATCAACGATACCAAGGTCATAGACCACGGTTTCTCCAGCTTCACGAATGTCGTCATTGATCTTCTTTTTCGCTTCCTCGACAACTTCTTCAATTCTACCGGGGTGAATACGCCCATCCTTCATTAACTGTTCAATCGCTTTTTTAGCGACCTGGCGGCGTACAGGTGAAAAGCCGGAAATCATAATGGAGTGCCCTGCTTCAGTGTCGATTACGATCTCACAGCCGGTAACGCGTTCGATATGCTGGATATTGCGACCTTCTTTTCCAATGATGCGGCCAATCATGCTTTCATCAGGAACGTCTACATAGGACGTAGAATGCTCTGCGACGTGTGAGCTGGCATAGCGCTGGATGACGTTAGAAAGGATATCTCGAGCTTTTTCTTCCAGCTCCCGGTCGCCTTCCTTCTCCATTTTCCGTACTCGACGGACGATATCTTCCTTGGTGCGTTCTTCAGCTAGCTCCATAACGCGCTGCTGAGCTTGCTCACTGGTTAAGCCGGATATATCGGCCAGTTTCTTTTCTTCTTCTCCCTTAAGTCCCTTGAGTTCAGCTTCTCGAGCCCGAAGCTGTTCCTGCTGATCTGCTAGTGCTTTGTCACGCTCTTCAAGTTGCTCAAGTTTACTGTCGATTTTTTCCTCTCGTTCTGCAACGCGTTTTTCAAGTTCAAGAATCTGAGTGCGGCGGGAATCGAGGTCCTTCTCAGCTTTTTCGCGAATCTCTCGAGCTTCCTTCTCGGCCTGCTCGCGAAGAGCTAGGACTTTAGCCTTGGCAGCGGCGAGTTTTGTTTCGATCTTTTTTTCAATTGATTCTTCTTGTCGGGCACCTGAGCTGCGACGGAGTTGGTATCCGATCGCCAGACCAGCACCAGCTGCGACGATGGCAGCAATAACGGCGGTAGTAACGGGCATAGGGTTTTAACCCTTACAGCTGTACAAGCGCGATGTATGTAGCTTTACGACAGGGGCCGTAAAGCCAAAAGATGAGGCAGGGAGGTCAAGAACGAGTAGTGCGGAACAGGCAAGGCGAAAGATACAGCGAAAGGGAAATATTAATACTAAGGACGATTCTAATTGAGAGGAATAATATGCTTTGTTAAGCTACGGTTAGGCTTTCTTCACAACGTGATCAATTAAGCCGTATCCTTTAGCTTCCTCTGCGTCCATATAGTAATCCCGATCGGTATCTTTTTCCACTTTACTTTTTTTCTGCCCCGTGTGATCAGCTAGGACTTGGTTTAAGCGATCCTTCATTTTCAAGATATGACGGGCAGATATTTCAATGTCGGAGGCTTGTCCTTCAGCCCCACCAAGGACTTGGTGAATCATAATATCTGAGTGTGTCAGCGCCATGCGCTTACCCGCCGCACCACCGGCGAGCAGAACTGCTCCCATACTAGCGGCCATTCCAATACAGATGGTCGAAACGTCAGGCTTAATGAATTGCATGGTGTCGTAGATCGCCATACCGGCAGTTACGACTCCACCTGGAGAATTAATATAGATCTTAATATCCTTTTTCTGGTCTTCGTGTTCCAAGAACAGCAGCTGGGCAATGATGATATTGGCAACATCGTCATTGATAGCGCCGCCGAGGAAGATAATCCGTTCTTTAAGGAGGCGAGAGTAGATATCAAAGGCGCGTTCGCCGAATTGAGACTTTTCGATAACGGTTGGTACGAGGTACGACATAGGTGATTTAAAGAAACGTAATAATTAGGCTTCTTTTACTATATCGCAACTAGCTCATTTCGTCAGTGAAATAAAAAACGGCAAGGGTACCTATCTCGGGTAGCCTAGCCGGTGGTGAATCCGTACTGACCCATTCTGTAAGGGTCAGTACTCTGCGCTGCGGGATCATTCGGATCCGGAAACGCCGTTGCCGCTTTGGCGATGTTGTCGAGGGCGACTGAATCGAGCAACTCCTTCAAGGGGAAGCCGTCCTCAAAACGGGACGTAAAAGCATCTTTCGTCAGTGAGACGATGGGACAGACAACCAGACTTCCCAGCTCATGCCGTACCTGCTGCTGCGACAGCTTCTCGATCTTCTGAGCGAGCTGCCGCTTATCGCGATCATCAAGCGACAGACGCGTCCCACACTGGCCCAGGTGTTCGTCGAGTTCGTCGAACACAGCGTTATACCACTGGTGAAGGACGTCGATCAGACCCTTGGCGGAGACCTCTGGCACCGAAAGGCGGGGGGAAACGGTCAAAGAAATCTACCGGAATGTCGGCATGCAGACCGGCAGTTGACCCCAAGGGCAACATCACGTAGCCCATCAGGCAAAGCTCTTCTCCGGATTCCGACCTCTGAATCGAAGAGAGTTCCCTGTCGATGCCGACAAACACCGTCTGATTCGCAAGAGACTGCGCCAGAGTATCCACGAGGGCCCTTGCCGCATGTGCGTTCATGAGAAATCTCCTGGAAAGGAAGGAACGAGCCTGTTACTCCCACGCCTCGAATGTATACCTTACTGAGCCCCTGTAGCAAGCTCGGACAGCTTTTTCAGGGTTTTACGGTTGCGAATGACGCTTTCCACGTGATCACGCAGGTGCTCAACGTCAATTTCTTTGGCTGCCTGCTCCGGATTATTGTATTGACGCAAATAGGTAGCTACCTCTTCCTGGATCTCCTTATCTTCAACTGCAATACCTTCCCGTTCGGCGAATCGGCGGAGCGTTAGTCCTACCTTAACTCGTTTTTCAGCTGTAGGATGCATTTCTATTCGCATTTGCTCTAATGTTTTTTCCTCTTTAGCTAAGTAATCATCCAGTGTTTTTTGCTGGTAGGCCAGCATTGAAGCGAATTCCTGGATACGGTTATCAATTTCTTTTTCAATCAGGATTTCCGGAATGTGTTGAAAGACAGACTGATCAGCATATGTTTCGGCTAATTCTCCCAAATACCGGTCTTCTTCCTTCTGCTCCAGCTCTTTTCGCATATTCTCCGTAAGCTTATTTTTCAGATCAGTTAGAGTTTCAAATGACCCAAGACTTTTAGCAAACTCATCATTTATTTCCGGCAGAATACGCTTTTGTACCGAATGAGCTTTAACGGTGACATCAGCTGTTTTGCCTTGTAGTTCTGTTTGAGGATAGTCTGCAGGAAATTCCATAGAGAAAGTTCGGGTATCTCCCGTTGTCATACCAGTAATATTCTTCTCAAAATCAGGCACAAAGTGCCCTTCTCCTAGCGTAACGGGATGATTCTTACTCTCTCCGCCCTCGATAGTTACGCCGCCCATTTTTACTTCAAAATCAACTGTTACAGTGTCTCCTTCTTGAGCCGGGCGAGCCACGTCCAATGGCTGACTGCGCATTTTGGCCAAATACTTCAGTTCCAGTTCAATATCTTTATCAGCTATTTCAATACCCTTTTTCTTTACATCAACTTTGGTCGGGTCCCCAAGAGTTACTTCCGGAATGACGTCAACAATAGCGATGAATTCAAAAGGCGTATCTAATCCTATCTGTTTAATGGTGACGTTGGGTCGATTAATAGCATCTATTTTGTATTCCACTGCAGCATCAACGAAGAATTTGGGCAGAGCCATGTCCATGGCCTCGTGAAGCAGGCGCTCTTGTCCTACCTGCTCAATAATGACATTCAGGGGAGCTTTGCCGGGGCGAAAACCCTTTAAGCTCAAGTCTTTTGATATCTTTTTGGCTGCGCGGTTAACAAAAGGTGTAAACTCATCAACGGGAACTGAAATATCCAGTTCGACCTGAGAGGTTTCTTTTTTCGGAGTGATATTGACATTCATAGGTTGTTAGAGCCTAGCGAATTTGATTGAGATTGTAAAGAAACTTCTCGTTTAAAAGCAGAGCTACAACATTGCAATAAAGCCATTATATATCAAAAGCAGGCATTCTAGATGCCTGCTTTTGTACTAGACACAGCTCGCTTATAGCAGCGGAGCGATAATCAGGGCCACAATGCTCATAAGCTTAATGAGAATGTTCAGCGAAGGGCCGGATGTATCCTTGAAAGGATCTCCAACCGTATCTCCTACAACGGCGGCTTTGTGATTTGCGGATCCCTTACCACCGAGGTTGCCTGCTTCAATGTATTTCTTTGCATTGTCCCAGGCGCCTCCGGCATTCGATTGCATCACAGCCATAAGGAAGCCGGTTACAATACCGCCGGCAAGCAACCCTCCAAGTGCTTCAGGGCCGAGAATAAAGCCAACGGCGAGAGGGACGACAATAGCCAGAACGCTGGGGAGTACCATTTCATTTAGAGCAGCGGTCGTCGCAATGTCGACACATCGACTATAATCGGGCTTTGCCGTACCTTCCATGAGCCCCTTGATTTCACGGAACTGGCGGCGTACTTCATTCACCATTTTCATAGCTGATGTACCCACCGCTTGCATGGCTAGGGCTGAGAAAACAAACGGCAGCATACCTCCAAAGAGAAGACCGACCATAACTTTTGGTTGGATGACATCTATAGTAGTGATATCCGAGAACGTAATGAAGCTGACGAGTAAGGCCAAGGCAGTTAAAGCAGCCGAACCAATTGCGAAGCCTTTTCCAATAGCGGCAGTAGTGTTCCCGACGGCATCAAGCGCTTCAGCGCGCTCTCGGGTTTCTTTACCCATGCCAGCCATTTCAGCAATACCAGCAGCGTTATCAGCAACCGGCCCGTAGGTATCGGAGGCTAAAGTGATACCCAGTGTGGCCAGCATTCCCACAGCTGCGATGGCAATGCCGTAAAACTCTGCCAGGTTGTAGGAGATGAGGATGGCAGCGGCCACAATAATGATAGGCCAAGCAGTAGACATCATTCCCAGCCCTAGTCCGGCAATAATGGCGGTAGCGGGCCCTGTTTGCGCAGCCTCGGCTACTTTACGTGTTGGACTGCGGTGATGGCTGGTGTAGTACTCGGTAATCAGACCGATCAGTGCTCCGGATACAAGACCAGTGACAACTACCCAGAACAGGGTTAAGTCCCCAAACATGCTACTTGTCAGCCACCACACGCCGACGAGCGTGAGGGCTCCAGCTGTTAAGATTCCTTTATTCATTGCCGAGCCGATTTTTCGTTCGTCGTCTGTTTTAACAACAAACACGCCAATGATACTGGCGAGAATGCCGATGGCGGCTACTCCCAGAGGGTAGAGAATGCCATTAGGCCCATACAGGGCGCTAGCGGCCAATCCTAATGCCATAGCGGCGATAAGGGTATCTACGTAGCTTTCGAACAGATCCGCACCCATACCAGCCACATCCCCTACGTTATCTCCTACGTTGTCAGCAATGGTCGCGGGATTGCGTGGATCATCTTCCGGAATGTTCTGCTCAATTTTACCTACCAGGTCAGCCCCCACGTCAGCGGCCTTGGTGTAAATACCGCCACCGACACGGGCAAACAGGGCTACGGCCGATGCTCCAAACCCGAATCCAAAGACTAGGTTAGGATCTTTAAGCCACAGGTACAGAGCAACAACTCCCAAGAGCCCCAGACTTACAACAGACAGGCCCATAACGGATCCTGAAGCAAAGGCAACTCCTAGTCCCTCCCCTAAACTACGCTGTGCTCCTTCAGCAGTGCGCACGTTGGCCAGTGTAGCAATGCGCATTCCAACATTCCCCGCGATGGCAGATAGTACCGCACCGATAATAAAGGCCCAGATTGTACCGGAGGCAACGGCGTTTTCTTCTCCGAACATAACCGGCGTTAAGGCCAGCAAAATTGCGACGGCAATAACAAAGATGGTGAGAACACGATACTCACGGCGCAAAAATGTCATTGCGCCTACTCGAATAGCGCTAGCGATCTCCTCAGCTTTTTCTGAAGAGACAGGAATATTTGATATTTGTTTTGCTCGCCACGCGGCATAGAGCAGACCTATAATCGCGACCCCTCCAACAATGTATTCGTACTGCATATGTGGTCCTTTTAGGTATTAAAGACTTCTATTTGTTGTACGCCAAATGGCTGGAGAAACGCAAATATAGTCATACACAACGCATCAGCTCCAAATTTCTTCGGAGCTGATGGGAGGGAGAGTTTATAGGGTTATTCCTGAGTTTCGGGCTCTGCTGGTTTCTCAGCTTCTTCGGCAAGTGTCGGTACTGTACTTTCTTCGACTGCCTCTTTTTGCTGAGTCTGTTCCTGAGCTGCTGCTTCCGAACCAGCTTTTACGATATCAATACGCCATCCGGACAGTTTGGCTGCCAGACGAACATTTTGACCTCGTTTGCCGATTGCCAAACTTAGCTGGTCTTCGTCTACATGTGCCAAGGCTCGTTTCTCGTCTTCAAAGATATCAACTGCTACAACTCGGGCAGGCGACAGAGAGTTGGCGATGTAGTGAGCAGGATCTTCATCCCATTGAATTACATCAATTTTCTCACCGGAAAGTTCGGCAATGATTGTTTGAATACGTGTGCCACGCTGGCCAATACACGCACCAACAGGATCTATGCCTTCTTCTTTAGCCCAGACGGAAATCTTTGAGCGCTCACCCGCTTCCCGGGCGATGCCCTTAATTTCTACACTGCCGGCGAAAATCTCCGGCACTTCCAGCTCAAAGAGGCGGCGTAGCATCCCCGGGTGGCTGCGGGAGAGGACAATTTCAGGTCCGCGACTGGAAAGTTCAACCTTTACTACGTACACGCGAATACGCTGATTGAGACGGTAGCGCTCACCACGCACTTGTTCGCTTGGGAACAAGATGCCAGTGGTACGACCAATATCAACGAAGGTCACATCGTTTTCGATTCGTTGTACGATACCAGAGATAATTTCTCCTTCTTTATCTTTATACTCTTCAAATACAGCCTCACGTTCTGCCTCACGAATACGCTGGATAATAACCTGTTTGGCAGTTTGGGCTGCAACGCGGCCATAGTGAGGATCAGTTGGAGTCACTTCCTCTACATATTCTTTACCTACTTCAGCTTCGGGATCAGTTTTTTTAGCTTCTTCAAGAAGAACCTGTGCGGCTGGATTTTCCAGATCTTCTTCGGTAGCCATCACTGTCGTAACTTTAAAAATGCGAGCCGCCCCATCTTCTTCATTAAATTCAGCCCGAATATCCTGACCACGCTGCCCATAGTCTTTGCGGTAGGCAGCTGCTAAGGCTGCTTCAATTGTTTCAAGCACTTTTTCTTTGCTGATTCCTTTTTCGGCAACAATCTGGTCGATCGCCAAACCGAATGATCCTTGTTCTTCTGCCATAGTAGTATGAGGTTGAATACTGAGTTGTTATGAGAATTCCGCGGCCTGGCCGCGGAATCTGATGCCTTCACTATAGGCTATCTGGGGGATTTCTGTCAATTATATACCCGAGAGCAGCCGGAAAGCCCATGGTCCGGTTTTTTATTTAGAACTTGCAGCTCTAGGCACGGGAAGCCATGCAGGAGGTGTTTCTGGTTGCCGTATAACCAGCTTGCGCAGGTCAATGATGAAGATTGTAAGGGCTGCCATGGCTAGGATAACTCCCCAATCAGTGAGAGCTAGGGGAACGGTATGGAAGAAGGAGCGTAAGGCGGGGAGGTAAACAGCGAGCAAGTGAAGACTAAAGGAGAATGCCGCTGAAACAAATATCCATTTGTTGTTCCAAAACGTCTGGTGGAACATCATGAATCGTAGTGACTTGAAACTCCAGACTGATAGCAAGGAGGCAACAGAAAGGAACGTAAACGCCATTGTACGGGCATACGCAAGGTCAGTATTCATATATTGAAGTAGATACCAAAATAGACTCATAGTACCGACAGTCATAACAAGGCCGGAGAAAATAATATGGGACACTAGTGTTTTACTCAGGAGAGAGATCTGAGGATCCTCAGGCTGGCGCTTCATAACGTCGTCCTCAGCCGGTTCCAGCGAAAGAGCAATATCTGAGGTACCGTCGGTAACCAGATTGATCCAAAGAATCTGTGTGGGTAAAAGAGGAAGGGGAAGACCAGTTAAGACGCTGACAAAGAAAATAGCTACCTCTGCTGCATTAGTGGCCAGGAGGAAGACAATCACCTTGCGGATATTATCGCGAATTACCCGACCCTCCTTAATTGCTGCTACAATAGTTGAAAAGCTATTATCAAGTAGCACTAAGTCGGCTGAATCCTTGGCGATATCAGTACCGCTCCCCATAGCCACCCCAATATCAGCACTCTTAAGAGCAACGGCGTCGTTGACTCCGTCCCCTGTCATGGCTACCACGTGTCCCTGCTCCTGTAGAATTCGAATGATGCGTCGTTTATCTAATGGTTCTATGCGGGAAAAAATCGTAGTAGTACTCATATCTCGCGCCAACTCATCGTCTTTCATTTCCTGAAGTTTTAATCCTCCGATTGAAGTATCTTCGTTGGCAATAAGGCCTGCAGCTCGAGCCACAGCTTTGGCAGTTCCTAGATGATCCCCTGTAATGAGCTTAATCTGCACACCTGCCGATAACGTTTCCTTTATAGAGCTAGCCACGTCTTCTCGAATGGGATCCTCAATAGTAAGTACTCCCAGCAAGGTGAGGTCATGAATATCGTTGTGAGTGAGCTCTGTTTGCGTAAGATGTCTACGAACGGCGACAGCAATAAGCCGATAGCCTTGGCCGGCGAGGTGATTAATATTCTGTTCCAGGCTATGCCGGTGGGCAGAGGTACACCTTTCTACTTCATTTTGTGCATTCAAAGCCTGAGAGCTCCTTGATAGTAATACGTCAGGAGCTCCGGTGACGAAAAGCGTTTGAGTGCTCTGAGTGGGGTGATCGACCAGCGCAGCCCTATATTTCCATTCAGAGCCGAATGCTATTGCGTCACGTTTGCGCCAGCTCGTGCGCACTTCTTCCGAGTTAAGTCCAAGCTGTTCAGTAAAGAGAAGAGCGGTTCGCTCGGTGGCGGATCCAATGTATTCCTGTTCCCCGTGATTTGTCGAAGCCTTGTGAGCATCATTAGCTAAAAGCAGACCCTGCAGTGCTAGAATATGCATTGTTTCCTGCGGGGAATGTCCCATCGTAAGAGAATCGCCTTGTAGGAAGTGCAAAGCTATCGGCTTCATCTTTCCCTCAGTTAAGGTTCCCGTTTTATCAGTACAGATTACCGTAGCCGCCCCAAGTGTCTCTCCAGAACTAAGTTTACGCACCACTCCACCTTTGCGTAGGATGCGGGCTACCCCAACTGTGAGGGCGATCGTTAAAATCATAGTCAAATCTTCTGGAATGGCACTAACCATCAAAGTGATGGCTGTGCGTCCCGCCTCTGCTATGGGGCTGCCCTGCCGTATCTCAATAATTGTAAGCAGAATTACTGCTGCAATAATGAGCCAGCCAATTTGAATACCTTTTTTTTGCAGCTTCTTACGCAATGGAGAATCTGGTGATCGCTGCTCACGTAAGACTTGAGCAATTTTTCCAAATTCAGTGCGCGTCCCCGTGTGAGTAACAACAGCCTCCCCTGTTCCGCTGATGATAATCGTGCCCGCAAGCAGCATATTTGCTCGGTTGCTGAGAGGGGTTTTAGTAGAGATAGGATGAGTATGCTTTTCAACATCGCCCGACTCTCCAGTTAGAGCAGCCTCCTGGGCACGGACTCCCTGAGCTTTAATGAGGCGGGCGTCAGCCGGTACCCGTTCCCCCGCTCGAAATTCAATGATGTCTCCAGGAACAAGCTCAGCGGAGGATACTGAAGATGACCTTCCATTACGACGAACGGTAATAGTATCCTCGATTCTCTGACGCATGCGGGCAAGAGTTTGTTCCGTCCGCCACACCTGAACAAAGCTCAGCGAAACATCAATCAGAATAGCGATAGCGATAATGATTACATCCTCAGTGTGGCCAATCAGAAAAGATACTACGGCCGCCGCCACAAGTAGCAAGACCAAGACATCACGGAAGCGCTCAAGAAACATCCACAGCAAACGATGCTTACGGGCTTTTGGCAGTTCGTTTCTGCCCAGCTGTTCCGTGCGCTTTTTAACTTCTCTAGTAGAAAGCCCCTGGTCAGCTCGAACACTCAAAGCGTTAAGAACATCGGCACGCTTCATCCGATACGGCTGAAACGATTCCTGACTAGGGAAGGACTTAATCATCTTCCTATTGTACAGCATCTGTCTCTGAAACTGCGAGGCGGAACAGTCTCTACGTTACCGTCGTCCCTCTAGTTGAAACCTAGTGTGAGACATAGTGTGTGCAACTATAAGGAGCAGAATGAGAAAAAAAGTCTGTGTGTAATAAAAGTGATCAAGCAAAAGAAGGGGTAAAAGAGGAGCCATAAAAAGCAGAGCACTTCTATGTCGGGCGATGAACCAGGACAAGATGATAAGAATAAGTGCACCCCCTAATATGAGTCCATGCTCACTCAGAAGCAGGAATGGAACAGAGTGGACAGGAGCTATTTGCCAAGACATATACGATTCATCATGCGAGTCCAGATACTCCTTAAGAGCAGATCTATACTGACCAGGACCCACTCCCCAAAATGGATGTTCACGTATAATGTTCAATGACCACACTAGTCCAAGAGAACGATCCGAGACTGCTTTGTCTTCAGAGTCAGAAATCCGACTGACGAAAAGGGGAGAAAATACCAAGGCTATCGCAAGAAATGCTACAACAATACTGCCTAGAATTTTTTGCAGAACTTCCCGTGTTTGCCTGAGGGTTGCTGTAATGACTAACCACAGAAAGAGACCTAGAATTCCAGCCCGGGAAAAGCTTACAGCAACGGCTAATGCAAACATCATGATAAGCGAGAGGCCCGTAGCTGAGGTTAGTGAAACGTCCTTTGATCCGCGTACGTGGGAGAGCAGCCAGGGTACGAGGATCAGTCCGGACAAAGCCGCCCCGCTATATGGATTTGCATGAGGGTAGGGACCATACCCTCTGATCAACTTCCCATCACTATAAGAAGAGGCAAATTTCGCTACTCCTGGAAGAGCGGAGGTGAGCTGAGATTCTCCCAGATGCTGAAAATTAAAATCGTGTTGAACTATAAATTGTCCCACCCCCCACTGTGCGAAAATACTAAGGACTCCTATGAGTGTAGTCACGAGAATAATCCGCTGAGTCGGCACAAGGTTAATAAACAGGACGCCAAAGGCAATTACTTCGGTGGCGTGGAGGAGAAAGGCAGATGTGCCATGTCCGGCAATGCTCAGTAACAGAAAGAATAAAATTCCAAGGACAACAACCCGAACACTCCAGTTGCTCATGTCTCTTCCGATAGTCTTGAGTCGAGCACCAAAAATAAACACCAGAACGAGCAGCAGTAGCCAGCCCAAGTCGTTCCATAATCGACTGACAGGCAGAAAAAACGGCAACGTTGTATTCTGAAGTGGAAGCAATCCAAGCGCAGCGACAAGGGAGAACAGAAGTAGTGGGGAGAGAGTAATCATCACTAAAAGTATTTCATATTCCTTGGCAAAGAACTATTGATTGGATAGTAATCTTGAGGTATTTTATGGAAATCTTATTCAGGGCTCATAGCTCAGTTGGTAGAGCGTTCCCATGGCATGGGAGAGGCCGGGAGTTCGAATCTCCCTGAGTCCACAATGGGGTATCGGTCTTTGTGAAAATAAAAACAGCTCGTGGATTACGAGCTGTTTTTATTACCTTATACTTTTACCTATTTTTCTTCCTCTGAGTCTTCTTTCTTTTTAGAGTCCTTCTTTTTGTTTGTTGCTCGTAGGCTTAGTCCCAAGCGATGTTCTTTGGGTTCAAGAGAGATGATAGTGAAGGTCTTCGTTTCTCCTGCAGTCAGCAATGATGTTGGATCCTTCTGAGCCTCTTCAGGAAGTTCAGAGATATGTACGAGGCCATGAATCTGATCATCTAGTTTGATGAATCCTCCGAAAGGTGTCACCTTTAGCACTTCCCCTTCTACCTTCTCGCCTACTTTGTACGTATCAGTTACCTTCGTCCAAGGGTCTTCTTCAAGCTGCTTAATAGAAAGTGAGATTCTCAGGCCATCATCAACGCCAATTACTTTCGCTTTCACCTTCTGCCCTACCTGAACAAAATCTCCGGGGCTATCAATTCGCTGCCAGGCGAGTTCAGAGATATGAACAAGCCCTTCAAGTTCTTGTCCACTCTCCTCGAATTTTACGAAAGCACCGAAGTCGACAATTCCACTTACTACTCCCTCTACAATTTTACCTTCGCCAAGCTTATCAAGAGTAGAACTAATCTCGTCACTGACAGCACTTTTCTCGGACACAATAAGTTTCTCTTCTTCCTGATCCAAGTTAATAACTTTTACAGTGAATTTTTGTCCCACGTAGCTCTTCAGCTTCTCAAGAATCTTATTCTTATCCCCACCCTCTACTCGTGGATAGTGATCAGGAGCTAATTGGGAAACAGGGAGAAAGCCGGTGACCCCGCTGACGCGAACCATTAAACCACCCTTATTGGCATCCATGATCTCCGTTTCAAAAGCAGTCTCCTGGGTGAGCTTATGTTTAAGTTCCTCCCAACTACGTTCTCGGGTAGCCGAACGCAGAGATAGCTCAACATAACCATCCTCATTATCTACTTCCTGGACAGTCGCCTGAACAATATCGCCGATTTTTGCTGTTTCAAAAGTATCAATATCGTCAAATAGCTCTCGTCCATAAATTACTCCAACACCAAGCTGGCCAATGTCGATATACATTGCATTGCTTGTTTTTTCGATAATAGTCCCCGTTAAAATTTCTCCACGTGTTGGTACATGGAGGAGATTCTCGTGCTTTTCCAGCAGGGTTTCCATAACCGCCTGCTTTTTAGTAGTTTTTGTTGCCATGAGATTAGTACTGTTTGACTAGCCGTAGTGGGTAGGAAGCTCGGATGTCTCATCCCTCTACATTATAAAGATAGCGGGCTAGTCAAGGTTAAGGGTTAAATAATGCTTTATTCCAATAAGGGGAATACCGCGTCTCACGCTATCCAAGACGGAATGATGATGCCATACAGAATGGTTAAAGTCAAAGATATGATTTTTCATCCAACAAAGGGCTTCCGCAAAGGGATATTCTCGTATAGTATATGTCCTATGCAGATCACCTGGCATGGCCAATACACTATAAAGATTACTTCGAAGGACGCAATCGTAGTTCTGGATCCATATTCGCCTGATGTGGGACTTCCTCCTTTTCGTGCGAAGGCTGATATTGTTTCGTTGACTAATCCAAGCGATAGTTCAATGAGCCACCTTGGTGCGATCCAGGGAGACCCTCTTATTGTAAACACTCCAGGAGAATACTCATTCCGAGGGCTCTCTATGAATGCTCAATCGTGGTACACCGAGGACGGTGTGGAGCGGAACATTCAGCTGTGGCAGATAGAAGGTATGACACTTGTGCACCTAGGCGCTCTTAATAGAGAGCTTACCGATAAAGAGCTGCAGGATCTCGAGCGGACCGGTATTGATATTCTACTAATTTCTGTTGGTGGTCAGAGTGGTTTAAATACAGAACAGGCTTTGAGCTTCATTACAACACTTGAGCCACGCGTTGTTATCCCTATTCACTACAAGCTGCCAAAGCTAAAGGAAGCGTTGGATCCGGTTGACCAGTTTGCCAAAGAGATGGGCGTAAGTTCGTCACAAAAGGAAAGTAAGGTGATACTGAAGGCAAGTAAATTGCCGCAGGAGGATATGGATACTATTATTCTCGCCGCCTAAAACCAGTATTTATATATGAAGAAGCGAATCCAAAGGAAAATCGAAGATCTTCGTGAGCAGCCAGAGCATATCCGGTTTCGTACCGCATCCTATATGACAATTATCGGGGGAGTCGTGATCGTGTTGATCTGGCTACTTATTCTTCTACCAATACAGCTGCGGCTTAATCGCGAAGAACCAGAAAATAATATAGTGACCGATAACACCCAATTAGACACTGCCACTTTCTTTCAGACGCCAACTCCGCAAGTTGGTGGGGCTCAAGACCTACAGTTTAATACTGTACCAACACCGGAAAGTCCTTTACCTATTACCCCCTCCGCAACCCCCGAAGCATCTACGAACCCCTTACCTCTTAGCGAATAGTCCACACTATGGCCAAAAGACCCCCAGCTACTGAGACGCAAAGACCTGATCTAATTGGAAAACTTATTGATCAAGGTCTTTCTGACGAAATTCAGCGTAGCTATCTAGATTACGCCATGAGCGTTATCGTTTCTCGCGCACTACCAGATGTGCGAGACGGGATGAAGCCTGTTGCTCGCCGTATTTTGTATGTGATGTGGAGGCAGGGATTACGTTCCACTGCCAAGTTGCGCAAATCAGCGAACGTCGTCGGTGAAGTGCTGGGACGCTATCACCCGCACGGTGATCTAGCAGTCTATGACGCACTCGCACGTTTAGTCCAAGACTTCTCATTGCGCTATCCACTTATCGACGGACAGGGAAATTGGGGAAGCATTGACGGTGACTCTCCCGCAGCGATGCGATATACCGAATCTCGTCTGGCAAAGATTGCTGATGAGATGCTATTTGATATTGAAAAGCAAACAGTTGATTTTACTGATAACTATGATGGAACTCGCCAAGAGCCAGTAGTATTGCCCAGTCGTATCCCCCAGTTTTTATTGAATGGAACAGTGGGTATCGCTGTTGGTATGGCTACCAACGTTCCTCCGCATAACTTAACAGAGCTGTGCGAAGCATCGATACACCTTATTGAAAACCCCGACGCTACTGTTGAAGATTTGATGAAATTCGTAAAAGGACCGGACTTCCCAACCGGAGCCGCAATTTACAATAAGCAGGAAATTCTTCAGGCATACGCGACCGGCAAAGGCAGCATTGTTATGCGAGCTCTGGCTGATATTGAAGAAGATGCTAGGGGCTCACATCGCATTATTGTCCGCGAGATTCCGTATCTAGTAAATAAGGCTACGCTCATTACCAAGATTGCTGCTGGAGTAAAAGAGGGACGTTTAGAAGGAATTCGCGATTTACGGGATGAGTCTGATAAAGATGGAATCCGCATACTGATTGAACTGAAGAAGGATGCCTATCCTAAAAAGGTTCTCAACCAGCTCTTCTCTGCCACCGATTTACAGAAGACGTTCCATGTCAATATGTTGGCATTAGTGGAACGTGGCCGTCAGCCTAAGGTATTAACCTTGAAAGAGGTTTTAAAGGAACATACGAATCATCGTCAGGAAGTTATTCGTCGACGGACGCAGTTCGATCTCGACCGGGCTCTCGAACGGGCACATATATTAGAGGGACTAAAGAAAGCTCTTGATCATATCGATGAAATTATTGCCACGATAAAAAAGAGCCGCAACCGGGAAACTGCTCATGAGAACCTTCGTAAGGATTTTCGACTGTCTGATGCCCAGGCAACAGCGATTTTAGAAATGCGATTGCAGACGCTGTCGGGTCTGGAGCGCAAAAAGGTAGAGGATGAATTAAAGGAGAAGAAGAAGCTCATTAAAGAGTTGGAAAGTATTCTTGCTGATCCTAAAAAAGTACTGGGAATGATTAAAGATGATTATAAGTTAATGATTGATCAGTACGGAGATGAGCGACGTACTCGCGTATTTGCCCAAGCTGTTGGGGATTTTTCGCAGGAGGATTTAGTTCCTGATGATCCGACGTTGGTAACTATTACTCGTGGCGGTTACATAAAACGCTTGGCAGTGAGCACGTACCAGGTCCAGAGACGTGGTGGTAAAGGCGTGCGTGGCATGACCACGAAAGAAGAGGATGTAGTCGATATCTTCTTGGCCACTACAACCCACAAGCAACTGCTCTTCTTTACTAACCTGGGACGGGTATTTTCAGCACGAGCCTATGAGATTCCAGCCACCGCGCGGGCTGCAAAGGGGCAGGCCGTACAGAACTTCCTGGAGATGGCCCCAAATGAAAAAGTAACGGCTATGCAGGCACTGCCAGCCAAAGAAGATGCTGGTGAGTATCTGGTAATGGCGACACGCAACGGTTTGATAAAGAAGACATCCCGGGAGGACTTCCTGAATATTCGCCGTAGCGGTTTAAAGGCTATTACAGTTAGAGAAGGAGATGCACTTGAGTGGGTGGCAGTATCTTCCGGCAAGGACGAAGTTATGCTAGTGACTAGAAATGGTCAGGCCGTGCGCTTCCCGGAAAAGGACGTACGCCCAATGGGTCGCACAGCTGCTGGTGTAATCGGGATGCGGCTTAAGAAGAGCGATGAGATTGTTGCTATGTATGTCTTTTCACCTACGGATGCCAAGAGTCTTGAAATAATGGTTGTAACCGAACAGGGGTATGGCAAGCGCACTCCGGTTAAGGAGTATCGTACACAGAAGCGAGGCGGGTCTGGTATCAAGACTGCCAGCATTACGGCAAAAACGGGGGCTATTGTGAATGCGGCTCTCATAAACATGGAAGAGTTGAAAGACACTGATCTGCTTATTATCTCCGAAAAAGGACAAGTTATTCGTATTGCAACCGACAGTATCAGCAAACAGGGGCGAGCCACTCAAGGTGTTCGCGTGATGAAGGCATCGGATAAAAGCGGAAAAGTAGCGACCTTTACCACCTGGACCGAGGTAGACGAATAGTAGTACCTGTCCTGTGGATAGGAATGAGTTCAGCTGAAGGCGAGCTCTGTGGTATTCTATATCCCATGACAGAGGATCGATCCTTCATTCGACCAGAAGACTTGTGGCGTCAGCTGGGACTACGAGCAGAACAGGTGGTTGTTCACTTTGGAGTAGGCGCGGGATTCTATCTCCTGCCAGCTGCCCATATTGTTGGCAAGCACGGAAAAGCTATTGGCATCGATGTATTACCAGACATGCTGGCTGAAGCAGAGAGTCGTGCCAAGCGCGAGAACGTTGAAGGGATTGTACGTATCATGCGGGCAAACCTGGAAAACGAAAAAGGTAGTTCACTGCTGGACAACACCGCAGACTGGGTACTGCTGGCAAATATTATTTATCAGTCCGATCTTCCCAAGATCTTAAAGGAAGCAGCTCGAGTTGTTGCAGCTAATGGACACGTGGTGATAGTTGGATGGGATGTAGCGGCCAGCCCCTTTGGCCCACCGGTCGGTCAGCGAATCCCTGCTCAAACAATACAAGAAACTGCCGCCGTGGCGGGTCTTCATTTGACTAAACAGTTTGCCCCCAGCCCGTATCACTACGCTCTCGTGCTATCTAAGAGCTAAAGGTATGAGTGTTAGCCCTAAATCTACAGCCTTAGCGATTCTGGTTATTGTAAGTGCAGCCTCACTGTTAGGATTCGGCTGCCGTAGACCTCAGGGGGGTTTGGGAGATAGCACCTCTCAGAAACTTGTAGTGTGGGGCTTATGGCAGGAGAGTGCTGATATGGATGCTGTTGTTAAGGCTTTTCAGGAGCAGACCGGAGTTGGCGTCGAGTACAAAAAAATTGGGTCAGTAGCTACGTATGAAAAGACCCTCCTTGGTGCATTGGCCGAAGGGCGAGGTCCGGACGTATTTGTGATCCATCATACCTGGATAGAGGGCAAGCGCGGACTATTGAGTCCTGCCCCTAGTGAAGTGATTAATCTACGGCAGTTAAAAGATGAATTTGTATCAGTTGTTGAGGAGGATGTTGTTCGCGACGGCCTCATATATGCTTTGCCGACTTCGGTAGACACGCTGGGCTTGTATTACAACCAGGATTTGTTAAGTGCTGCCGGAGTAGCCCGCCCACCACGGACCTGGCAGGATTTTCAGCGGACAATAGAAAGTATTACTAAAGTTTCGCGCCTTGGTATTATCGAGCAAAGCGGAGCAGCTATAGGCACGGCTTCTAATGTAAACCGTGCTGGAGACATTCTTCAGCTTCTCATGATCCAGAGCGGACTTGATGTTATAGGCAGCACGGGGCGAATTGATATTGATAATGAGGCTGGGGAAAAAGCTCTTATTTTCTACACAGATTTTTCAAATAAGTCGAAGAAAGTATATACGTGGGATCTGACACAAGATTTTTCAATTGATGCGTTTGCAGCGGGTAAAACTGCCATTATGTTGAATTACTCATATCATCTACCGACGCTAAAAGCGAAAAACCCTCGATTGAGATTCGGAATTGCTCCTATGCCGCAGATTGCTGACAGTACTCCTGTTACTTTCGCAAGCTACTGGCCGTTTGCTGTTTCTCCCTCTTCACAGGCACCACAGGCTGCCTGGCAGTTTGTGCGCTTTTTGACCAGTGCTCCCATTGCGCAAATCATTAATGACGCCCAGGGGGCGCCGCCAGCTCTCCGGGAGAGTATCGTAGCGGCTCGTTCTAATCCAGAGCTGGGAGTATTTGCCGATCAGGCCCTTCTAGCAACCAGTTGGCCACGGGTTGATATCGTCGCCACAGATGCTATTTTTAATGCTATGATAGATGAAGTTGTGACGGGGTCGATCACGGTTAAGGATGCTCTCCGTCGCGCTCAAGATCAGCTTCAGCAGCTAATACCAAACGATGCAAATCCTTCCTAAAAACAAACACCTTCTTCTTGCTACTGCCAGTATGTGGGTCTTGCCGCTTATGGTTGCTGCTGCCGGAATAGAGAATCCTATCAAAGGAACCGAAACTATTCAGGCTGTGCTTATAAACTTCATTCAATGGCTGCTGAGACTTGTAGGTTTATTAGCTTTAGGGGCGTTGGTGTGGGGAGGCATTCGGTTTACGGTGTCGTTTGGTAACGAAGCAGCTGTTAAATCTGCCAAGCAGATCATCACGTGGGCAGTTGTTGGTTTGATAACCGTGATACTATCGTACGCGATTGTTAATATTGTAAAACGGTTCCTAAGCGGACCAGTAGCGGGGTAGTATATGGCCGATCCAGTTAAACCAGGTACAAGTTTTTTTGAGGATGGTCTAACCAAGGCTAAAAATGTTGACCCAACTCTGGGTGGTGTGGCGGACGGGATAGAGACTACGCTCCTAGAGAATATTATTAATTGGCTATTATCGATATCCGCTGTGTTAGCACTGCTGGCTCTCGTAGTTGGTGGAATGATGTATATCATCTCCTTCGGCGATGAAGCGAAGGTAAAAAAAGCAAAAAGTATTATTATTTACGCCATTACCGGTTTGATTGTTGTTGGTATTTCATTCTTCATTATCAACACAATCAAGGAGTTCTTGACGGTTAAGCCACCAAATCCATGATTATCAAACACACGGCTGTGTTAATAGGAATGGTGTCTCTTCTTTGTTTCGCTGGGCTTACTTCAGTGAGCGTGTATGCTGCCGATGGAGATGACGAAAAACCTGCCACAGGTTTTTTAAAGGGATTTGGAACCGTTAACAAAATTGCCAGCGATAGTGGTGTTCAGAAAGACCAGAACCTGAGCCAGGTCATCCTGCGTATTACAGGAATGATTGTTGCTCTTGTCAGTGTTGTGGCCCTGGCCATGGTTATCATTGGAGGGTTCCTGTACTTAATTTCTGGTGGTCAGGAGGACAAGGTAAAGAAGGCAAAAAACCTCATCTTGGCTGCTATTATTGGAATAGTTATTGTTGGTGTTGCGGGCTTAGTTGTTAACTTTGTTGTTAATATTTTTGTAGCTGCTCCTAAAGGCTAGTGATCATGAATATAAAATTTCTTAAATATATATCAGTGTTTTTAATAGCATTTTCTTTGGTTGCAGGTCTTGGTTCGGCTGCCTTCCTCTCTTCTTCAGTCGTATACGCTCAAAATAACAACAATGCCAAGAAATTTGGACCTGTTAATTGTGGTGATCTGGGTATTCAATGTGATACCGATGCGAATGAAACTAAAGTTATCGCTATCATTCAAAAAGTCATCAACGTTTTTCTGTCCATTATTGCTATCATTGCAGTGGGAATGTTGATATACGGAGGCGTGCTATTCCTGACGTCTGCGGGTGATGAAACAAAAACCAAGCAGGCAAAAAATCTCATTTTGTATGTTGTTGTGGGGCTGATAGTCATTGGTCTTTCAGCAGTGATTGTGAACTTTACTATTAATGCGATCAGGTAGCCCTATGAGTGAAAAGCAGTTATTTCGCGCGCTGCGATCAATCATGTTTGTAAGCACTGTTGGAGTGCTTACTCTGATTGTGTTCCCGGCCGCCGCCAAGCTGGATGAGGTACCTCCTGGAGCCTGTAGTACCTGGAATATTGTCTGTGGGAGCGATCTAGGAGGGGCTATCTATGGCATAATCAATACCTTCCTTGTTCTTGTTGCTGTTGTTGCGGCAGTGTTTGTTGTCATTGGCGGATTTCAGTTTATAACTTCATCGGGAGACGAAACTCAGGCAACAAAAGGTAAAAAGACTCTTTTATACGCAACAATCGGACTGATTGTCGTTGGACTGTCAGCCGCAATAGTTAACTTCGTTCTTTCGTCGTTTGGTTAAGGAGTGGTACAATACGGACATGCGAAAGTCTGTAGAAACATACAGCGCCCTGACTATACTATTACTTTTTGTACCCTTCTTCGTACAAGCTCAAGGCTTAACAAAAGCTGTGCCCTTTGCCGGTACAGCCCAAACTCCTCTCATTGGGGCTGTTCAGACTATTATCAATGTACTTTTGATGCTGATCGCCATTGTGGCAGCAATTTACCTGATTGTTGGCGGACTGCAGTTTATAACTTCATCGGGAGACGAAACTCAGGCAGGAAAAGGCAAGAAAAATATCCTGTATGCAGTTATCGGGCTTATTGTTGTGGGATTGTCTGCAGCAATAGTTAACTTTGTAATTGACGCTATCGCCTTAGCCTAGGTGATAGTTTCTTCTCTACTACTAAGGAGGTGAGGGAGTATGAAAATTAAGAATTGGTTCCAAAACAGTATTCTTCCAGCATTGGTACTAGCCGCACCTTTCCAGGCGCTGGCCGTTGGATTGACGGGTGATAATTTCGATTTTGCGGGAGACGCAGATTCTGATCTTATTACCGCTATCGAGAATATTATTAACTGGGGCTTGATGCTTGCGGCACTTGTGGCTGCAATCTTCCTCATTATCGGTGGCATTCAATACATCACCTCGCAGGGAGATGATACCAAAGCTGAAACGGCAAAAAATACCATTTTGTTCGCAGTTATTGGTCTGATTGTTATTGGCTTAGCTGCCGCTATCGTACGATTTGTCATTCAGGCAATTAACGTAGCATAAGCTTAGAACCAGAATCGAAAGAAAGCCGGCTCTGCAAAGACCGGCTTTCTTGTTGTGATATGATTAACATATGAGTAACATTCCTTTCCTTGTTTACCCCATTAACGGCATTTTGCTTATTGTCGTGTTGGTAGCTGGAGTCTTGTTATTAAAAAATGCGAGTCTTTATAACTACGCTGTTGGAGATGACGCCAAGCAGGCAGTGTTGAAATACAAGGTTCTTAAGCTCATTGTTCTGATTTCCGGAATTGCTTTTGCCGCCGCTGTTTTCAATCTTCTGACTTTATAAAAAAGAATCCCCCGAGCGAAGCAGGCGCACAATGGCGTTGCTTCACTCGGGGGTGTTGTCACCGGGGCTGTACGAGTCGAACGACTTCGACGCGTACTCCCTGCGGTAGGGCAGGGATGCCTACGGTGACTTCTGCAGCCGTTGCTCCGGCGAGCGAGCTGCCCTCAAGCTCTATCGGCAGAATTTCTGTTTCTGCCGCATAGAGCTTCTTCTCGACCACCGCGCCGTTGTCACCGAACAGGCGCAGCGTTACTGGCAGGTCGAGCGCCAGACCCCCCGCTTCCATGGGGAGGTAGTGCTTTTCCGCCGGCACCGTCTCTGTGGCCGGGTACTTTATCGTCACATGGAGTGTGACGAGGTACGCTGCCGGGTCCGGAATGAACCGGTAGCTCGCCACGCCGGCTCTTCCAGACCCGACGGTCACTTCGTCCGCGAAGCGGAGTCGCTTTGACGGGTCGCTTTCGTCCCCGTACTCAACCGTCATAGTAGCGAACGCGTCTTGGGCGTGATTCACCATTGCCTGGAAAGCAACGATGATCATGCTCCAACCTTCTACTTCCGTCCCGCGGAACCGCAAGTTCCCGGGCTCAGAAGCTCTTCTCTCCTCCCCGTTGACCCAGACCCAAAAGCTCGAGTGGTAATCGTCGAGGGTCATCGTGACCCACTTACTTACTGGCTCGAGCAGAGCCATGTTCGCTGGTGTCCCTTGGGGGGGACCCTTCTTGTTTCCCCGAACGGGGTACTGAACAGAGACCCGCGTAGGAATCTCCGTGGGGACGAGGAGGTTCGGTGAGGTCCTCACCCGCGCCAGGCGAGTAAGCCTAGCGCTTTCCTCGGGCGAGAACTGCTGCTTGGAGGTAGGCCTTGCGTTGCTGCCGTTAGCTTGGGCAGCTGGCTCGGCGTACGCTGCGAGGAGAACTAAGGCCCCCACAGCTGCGAACACCACGCTTGCCACCAATCCCCAACCAACGATCCCTCCCTTGCCGGAGAAGAAACTCTTGCCTCGGCTGTAGTGCATGATGGTGATAGCCGCCACCAGCGTGGTCAAGGCCGCCACCAGCAGCGCGCCGAACGTAAGTGCGAAAGTCAGCATGTTGGCTCCTTTCATGGAGTCTTCTTTGGGGGGTTGTCTTGCTTGCCCGTTGTGCGCTGACCGCGCGCCATGCGGGCGAGGGGGGCAAGAATGTCAACGACGCCATCACCGGCCGCAAAGATGTTGAACGTCTCGGCCTGTTTGAGCGCCTCGTAGCCGAGAACTTGGTCAGCGGACACGCCGGTTCTCCTGCTGATCTCCGCAACGCGGAGACCTTCCGCTTTTCCTTCGTTTCTGCGGATTCCGGGAAGAGCCAGCGCCTTCAAGTACTCCGGGTTATCCGTGAGCACCTGGGTGACGATGATGTCCACCCCGTTCCTCGACAGAACGCTTGGGCCATTAAAGGCCCGGTTGAAGTTGGTCTTGCTGCGGACGAGGATGCCCGCTTGAGCAAAAACCGACTCTTCTTCTGCCAGCTCAAGGCCGAGCAGCCTCTCGAAATCCGCAAGGCGCCCAGCAATGTTGGTAAACTTGCTCTGGCAGGCAACCTTGCGCACGTTTTCCCAAACGACGTCCTCGGTGGCATCGAGGATCGCCCGTGTAATACACGGTTGATCCGTGTCGTACGACACCCGCTTCTCTTCTCCTGTCACGGGGTCGTAGGAACTTCGGTAAGTCGTCGGCCGCTTTTCTGCCAGATTCTTTCCAAGGCCGAGGACATTGATCCGCCGGATAAAAAGATCCAGGCGGGCGTCCAAGCGGATGGTGATTGTCACCCGCAGGACAAGCGGAAGCATGTCCTTGTCGTAGACCTCCGTCGGCCGGTAGCGCAACTGAATGTCCGTTGTCGGGAAGTAAACTCCCGATGCAAACGGAGGAACGAGGACCGCGATGTTGAACCCCAGGATGCCCAGGCGGGCGTCCTTATTCAACCCGTGCTTCTCGGCATACTCTGCTGGCACGTAAACGTGCCGGTAGTCGCCGAAAATAAAGGTTGCGAGATACATATCGCTCTCCCACTGCCAGACTCCCGTGAAGAGGATGTAGGCGACGCCTACGACGAAGAGCCACAGAAACACACCGAGAAGGACCACAGACAAAAGACTCATGGTATCGCTCCTTGCTTGAGGTTGGTAAAAGGGCAGTAGATCGGCCGAAACTACTCCAGTCAGTAACCTACTTTTATATATCAATAATCGTAACTTGTCAATACCATTACAGTTATAATGGCTCAACAAAGGTAAAGGTGCGGATGAGAGGACTTGAACCTCCACGGGCTTGCGCCCACATGGTCCTAAGCCATGCGCGTATACCAATTCCGCCACATCCGCTTATACTGTGATTCCTAGAATCTTTCTAATAATACCTAAATGGCCGTAATTTGCACGTTTTAGGCCGATACGGCTACATGCCGACGAGGAACAACAGAATCTAGAGGAATACGTTTGGTAGTCGGATAGTGGTAGAGAGTTGAATACTCCTCATAAATGCGCTTCCAGCGAAAGTGGGCCTGGGCGCGCTTTGCTGCCTTTTTACTCAACACGCTTGCAGAGTCAGCTTTTTTAAGAGTTTTCCGTAGTAGTCCGCTTAGAGTATCGCTATCTCCCTGCATAACAATATTTGCAGTCGTTCCCACTATTTCTTCTAGGGCAGGGCTGGCAACGGCAATAATGGGACGTTGACCATGCATAGCCTGAAGAAGTTGCTCGTCCGCAGATAAAGCAATAACTACTGTGGCTTGATGGATCAGCGATACAACAGCTCGGTTTCCCAGGGAGTTAATGTTTACTAGAAACGGGTATTTACGTTTTAAACGGGCAAATTCAGCCATCTTACCGACAGTAACGAGCTTTTTACGGGTTTTGAGTTGCTTGTATGTCTGGGCAATCCACTCAACATCCTTGGGCGTAGAAGCCGTAGTCAGGGCATATTGGTTCTTACGCAGCTTCCATGCAGTAGCGGGAATCAAAGGCAGTTCTGAAGGAGTATAGCCATCGGGAATATATGTTACTCGCAAGCCGAGCTGTACTAGCAAAAGGTACTGTAGATGACGGCCTGGGGTAGTAATAGCATCAAATGCGCGAGTGTTCAGCCATGCTGTAAATCTTGCTCTGCGCCATGTTTTTGGTAGTTCGGAAATCGTCCATACATACGTGCTTTCCGGGCTTAGTAAAACTGCAAAGCGTACTAACCGTGCCGCTTTCCAGTTTTGAATATGAATAACATCAGGCCTTTGACGCCAGATTTGCCATAAAATCCCTACTGAGGCTGGCAATAATCGCCGTGGACGATAAAGTTGTGCCGTTTGTATAAACCGGAGGGAATTGGGGGTATAACCTCGTTCGCAGACTACGGTTACAGAGTGGCCTTGTTGGCTTAAGTGCGAAACAAGAGCTTCTACCCGTTTTTCGGAGGTATCAGAAGGGTTTTGGGCGGGAAGGCCTTTCTGGCCAATAAAGAGAATATGCATCACTTTTATATTAATAATCTGAAATAACAGGGGAATATAACACAAAGAAATAATGTTGACAAGAATTAGAATCTATGCATTAATACAGGGTTCACGGAAGGATAGTTTTGTTGCACGGATGGACGTTTTCACAACCAAGCAAAAGGAAAGGAGGTGCCTGAATGGTACCCGCTCCGAATGGAGGGAATGCTGGTCACCAACCAGATACCTCCGTCAACAAGCTGGAAGTCGCGATCGCACAGGCAATGCAACGCCTGTTCGAAGCGCACGGAAGCTGTACGGTACGCGAAATTCGGGAGGAGCTGATCTCTCAGGGATTCTCCCAGGTGGAGGCATCTTCGAATTTGATCACGCCCCGAGTTCGTGAAAACATTACCATTGGCCGTCTGGTACGGGAAGGTACGCGTCATTCGCAAGACACCGGAAAGCGCTACTACCCCACCAAGAAATGGTCGAGCAACCCCCGCGTAAAGCGGTTGCTCAAACAAGTTTCCAACCCCGAGCCCCAGAAGGAAGAAAGCGACATGGCTACCATCAACCCCGCTCCGGCAGCAGTCGGCGTGAGTGACCCGCAGAGTCAGCCCACTCCCGAGGAGCTGAAGGAGCTTCAAGGGAAGGTGGCGCAGTACGCGGCGCTCAACAAGGTCTGGAAGGAGCATTTGCCGGAGAGGGAATTCTCCGAGGCGACGCTCCTTCAACTGATCCAGGCGGCTGCTCATTACAGGCAGCTCGCAGAGCAGCGCCAGGACGAGAGGGATCAGCAGGCGATCGACGCCGAGGCAGCCAAGAAGACGCCCACCAAAAAGAAGATCCCCGTGTGGGGGTGGCTGGTCATCGCCCTCGTGGGCGCGGCTCTGGCCATCGGCGGCACCTTCGGGGTGACGCGCATGGCGTACAAAACCAGCGCCAAGCCCCGCGAGACACAGTCTCAGAAGTCCGACGTCGACTACAGCCGCATCAAACAGCTCCTCGAGGAGGAGAAATAGGCACGCACAGAGAAGCAGTGTCGCTGACACACTCACCAACAAAACCCCAGAGGAGTTGAGTCATGAGTAACGTTCGGTACGGATTGATCCTGCTGTTCGCAGCAGGTTGCACGGTTGACCTTAGCGATGAGACCATCGACAAGATCAACCAGCCCGGAAAGGACCACGCCGCCCTTGAGGTGACGGTGTGGGAAAAAGAGTACGCAGAGCGCCAGAAGAACAAGGAGTTTCGCGAGCAGACGGTGCAGAGTTTGAACGCTCTGCCTACCATCATGGGACAGCAGCAGGAGAAGTTCCTCAGGGAGTTTGGTGGGGGCTCTGCCCCTGCCGCTCCCGCTGAGAACCCCGCCCCCGCCGCCCTCGTGGCTCCTGTGCTGCCAACCCAGGAGGCTGCTTACAGGCAACAGGAGAAAGAGAACGAGGCCAAGGCCGCCGCCCTGAAAGCGTTGGCCATGGTCAACAAGGCGGAAACGGAAGTTCTCCGAGCCGAAAAGGAGCGCGACGATGCGCACCGGGATAAGCTCGGTTTCGGGGAGGCGATGAGGAGGGTCGACCAGCTCCAACGCGACCAGGAGGAGTTGCGAAGGGAGCAAAGCCGACTCAAGGAGCACGTCCAGCAGACGTCGCTCGTAAACGCAAAATTCCGGCACCAGTTCCGCCAGCAAAATGCGGAGCTGCTTGAAGTCGGCCGGACGACAAACCGGGAATTGCAAGGACTGCAGTCCTCGGTGACTGGATCCTTCCGGGATCTGAGTCAGTCGGTTGATCGGCTGCCTGTTCGCATTGGCGAACAGCTCTCGGTTAGGATGACCGAATGGGCCGCCGCGATCGAGCGGGAGTACAACGTCACGGTCATCGTGGACGTTCCCCCAGCAGAGATCGTCAACAAAGTTGAGGTGCGACAGGAGTTCGTCCCGCACCTCAACTGCCCCGTGAGGGTGTGGGGACCTTGTCCCACGCCTTCGGGACCTCCGGTTCTGTACGCGCAGCCGTGTCCCTAGATACGGCTAAACAACGAAACGGAGGAAGTTCATTCACGCCCCGGGGTATCGCAAGATACTCTCGGGGCGCTTTTTTATTTCAGCGCCGTATTGACACGACCGTACGATCTCGGAATAGTATCGATTATACCAATGCTCTTTTGGTATACTTTTAATATAAGACCCCTAAGATACCTGTCAGTATGCAATGTGAACGATGCAAAAGTCGGCCAGCAGCTATTCAGGTCAGACGCACAATAAACGGGCAACAACAGCAGACTAGCCTGTGTCACGCCTGCGCAGAGGAAGTTGGCATTACGGCATCAGCTAACTCTCGCAGTCCTTTTGCTGGCTTTCCCGGCTTTAGCAGCTTTTTTGATGATCCATTCTTCGGGGCAGGCCAGCATGAGCATGCCGGATTTTCCGCGGGAGCTCCGCTCCAGCCGCAAACCGAGGCTGTAAACATTCTTGATGCCTTTTCAGATAGAGCGAAGGGCGTTATTCAAAAAGCAGCCGAGACTGCTCAAGTGTCTGGTTCCCCGGCGTTAGACACTGAGCATCTCCTCATTGGGGTAGCCCAAGAAACTGAAGTAGGTCGGAAAATTCTTGAAAATCTCGACATTGATGCAGAAGAGTTAGTCGGATACCTCAACGAGAATATGCAAAGAGAAGTTAAAAAGTACGAAGACGGGGTAATGCCGGAGCTGTCTCCGCGCGCTAAGCAGGCCTTAGAGTTATCCTGGCACGCTGCGCGTAATCTCGAACACGATTATGTGGGCAGCGAGCATGTCTTGTTAGGGCTATTGGCTGAAGGAGACGGGTTAGCAGCGCAGACGCTCAAGAAGTACGGCATAACTGAAACTAAACTTCGACAGGCAGTCCTGTCTGCCGTGGGTGAGAAAGGGAAGAAAACAGGTAGAGCAAAAACGAAGAGCAAAACACCTACACTTGATGAATACAGTCGAGATTTAAGTGCTCTCGCAAGTGAAGGAAAACTTGATCCTGTAATCGGCCGCAGTGCCGAGGTCCAGAGAGTTGTTCAGATATTGTCGCGTCGCACTAAGAATAATCCGGTGCTCATTGGTGAGCCAGGTACTGGCAAAACAGCAATTGTTGAAGGGTTAGCAACCCGTATCGTAAACGGCAATGTACCCGATACGCTCAAAGGAAAGCGAGTATTGTCCCTGGATTTGCCCGCTATGGTTGCCGGTACGAAGTATCGGGGAGAATTTGAGGAGCGGATTAAGAAAGTGGTAGACGAAGTTCAGCAAGCAGGTCGTTCAGTAATTGTGTTCATAGATGAGCTACACACGGTAATGGGTGCCGGCGCCAGCGGAGAGGGCGGGACGATGGATGCTGCTAATATTTTGAAGCCGGCCCTGGCGCGAGGTGAGCTGCAAATGATTGGGGCGACCACCTTGAACGAATATAAAAAACACATTGAAAAAGATGGTGCCCTGGAGCGTCGTTTCCAGCCAGTTCTTGTTGAAGAGCCATCCCCTGAGGATGCCATTGAGATTTTACGAGGCTTAAAGGATCGATATGAAGCTCACCACAAAGTTACCATTACCGATGAAGCTATTGTGGCAGCAGTAACCCTGTCGGATAAGTATCTGCGGGATCGATTTTTACCTGATAAGGCGATCGATTTAATGGATGAAGCTGCCGCCAAGGTCCGATTGCGTATGATGGAGGAGCCAGAAGACCTTTCTGCAAAAAAGCAGGAACTCAAAACAGCCAAACGGGAGTTGGCCTCAGCTCAGCGAGCTAAAAGCAAAAGCATAAAGAATCTGAAAGAAAAGATAGAATCACTTGAAAAGGAAATCCTCGCACTCGAAGAAAAATGGAAGAAAAAAGCCGGTACCACCCAGACAGAGGTGTGCGCAGCTGATGTTGAGTCTATCATTTCGTCCTGGACGGGCATTCCTGTAGAAAAGCTGACTCAGACTGAAAAGGAGAAACTTTTATCGCTGGAAGATGAGCTTCATAAGCGCGTCATTGCCCAGGAGGAGGCTATAAAGGTCGTCAGCGAGGCTATCCGGCGTAATCGGGCAGGGCTTAAAGATCCTGACCGACCACAAGGGTCATTCCTGTTTTTAGGGCCCACTGGGGTTGGCAAAACCGAGCTAACGAAGGCTTTAGCAGAAGTACTATTTGGCAGTGACGACAGCATGATTCGCCTCGATATGTCAGAGTATATGGAAAAGCATGCCATTGCTCGCATGATTGGGTCTCCTCCGGGTTATGTAGGTCATGAAGAAGGGGGACAGCTGACCGAGCGGGTGCGTCGTAAGCCATATTCAGTTATTCTCTTAGATGAAATAGAGAAAGCTCACCCAGACGTATTTAATATCATGCTACAGGTACTGGAAGATGGACGCCTGACGGACGGAAAGGGGCGTACAGTCGATTTCCGCAATACGTTAATTATTATGACGAGTAATGTTGGCAGCAGTATGATTCAGTCTGCCGCAGGTAAGATTCAACTAGATCCGAAGGCCTGGGAGGACTTGAAATCACTGCTCATGGATAAGTTAAAAGAAACATTCCGTCCAGAATTTCTGAATCGCATTGATGATATTATTCTCTTCCATCCTCTGGAAAAGGCGCATGTACAACGGATTGCCGACTACATGCTCGAAGACGTAAAGCGTTTGGTGCGAGCTCAGGGCCTTGATTTGGAAATTACCGAAGAGGTACGCAACCGTTTAGCCCAGGAAGGATTCGACCCTCAGCTAGGAGCAAGACCCCTACGTCGGGAGATCCAGCGGCGTCTGGAGAACAAGCTGGCTACCGCACTACTAAGCGGAGAATTTTCTTCCGGCTCACTCATTCGAGCCGTTCTGAAGGGAGACGACATTGCCTTTGAGCTTCTTTCTGTCCCAGGAACATCAAACAAAGGTGCAAAAAGGACCGTGACGGCCTAAGGGCTTTTAGGTAGGATGAATCTTAGTATGTCAGTATTCCACTCCGGACAGACAACTTCAGCAAAGGGCACTCACCCTGCTCAAGTCCAGCACGAAAATTTAAAAGCTCTATGGCTCTTAAGCGGTTTCGCTGAAGACGTTGATCCGACAGAGCTATCTACAATTATTTCTGAAGCTCCTGATCCTGAAACTGCGTGTCGGGTGATCACAAAGCATGTTTCTGTTAGCTCTTCCGCACTGCGGGACAAATGGCGCAAGGTCATCAGTCAGACCTGGCTGGAATATCACAAACACGCTTCTGCAGCACTAACAATTCCTTTGAGCAGCCTTGATGTGGCTGGAATCACAATTCTGGAAGACGTACGAGGAATGATGAATGAGCTGCGAAAGCAGCCAGCAAAAGTCACATACGATCAAAACGAATGGGCAATCGACCCCAGCGAACTGGCACGCTTAATCGCGGCTGTGCCTTCACTGAAAGACCGAGACGTGGCCAGCGTAGAACACGAATGGAACTATATTCCATTACGTCGTATGCGAGCCTTGCTTCAGGCTAGTCGCCTGGTAAGGGTCTTTAAAGGGCGTGTATGCGTGGTGGAATCCCGTTATGAGCAGTTTCTGTCACTGCCTCTTCCCCAGCAGTATTACGTATTGTGGCACACGGATGTCTACCACGTTGACTGGGAGGCCTTTGCGGGACAATGGCGCTCCTATGTACGGGTTATGCAGAACTACCTTCCACTGGTATGGGAGATGACCGAAGACTTAGAGAGTGGAGAAGAGTGTAACGCGGAAAACATCGTTCAGGCGTGTGTGGAAGCCTTTAACCCGTTGTGGGAACAGGAAGTGGAAACAGGCGAAACATCGCTGCGGCAGCTGTATCAAAGATGCGGACTGCCGATTGTAATTGAACGATTATTAGTACGTGATGTCCTAGAACGGTACGGTATTCTGAAATCTGAACAGTCTCTAGACCTCATGTTTACTCGTTTGCTGCAGCCGCATGCCCAGGGAGAGGAAACGCTTCGGGTAACACAAGTCGGCGAAACCATTATGACTGCTGAACGCGAGCAGGATCTGCCCTGCGCAATGGATATTCTGGGGTAAGGCCTAATCTTGCTGCTTGTTTTCTCCACGAGTGCCGTGGTGAAATTTTTTATGAACATCGCGTAGATGTGTATCAGTTAAGTGCGTATATACCTGAGTGGTTGTAATAGAAGCGTGTCCAAGCAACTCCTGCACCTGCCGCACGTCTGCTCCATTGCTTAAAAGGTCAGTAGCAAAAGAGTGACGGAGGGTGTGGGGAGTAATATTTTTCGTAATCCCTGCTTTAGCGGCATATTTTTTGATCAAACGCTGAGCCGTTCGAGTAGTGAGGCGTAAGTCGCTTTGATCTCCCACTCCCTTTTTGTGACGAATAAAGAGGGCGGGGTCGGTGTCTCCTCGTTTACTTATATAATCAGACAGGGCCTGCTTAGCCTGATCTGAAAGAAAAACTACCCGTATTTTGTTGCCCTTTCCACGAACAGGGATCTCGTTGCTACTTTCTCTAAGGTCGTCTCGATCAAGCTGGATTGCCTCTGAGATGCGCAATCCCGTAGAAAAAAGCGTATGTAACAAGGCTCGATCACGTAGCTGCTCTGGGGAAGTTCCTTCGGCTGATGCTAGGAGCCCATCAACTTCTTCAGGATACAACACGTCAATATCTCGTTCGGGGAGCTTGGCGAGCTCTACGCGCTCTGGTGCCAGAGAGGGGATATCACGCTTGGCAAGATATTTAAGAAACTGTCTCAGGGCAATCAGGTAGTAATTCTGGGTTGCCATTGATAATCCGTCTCCTGTAGCGCCACTCTGGTTAAGCCAGCGGCGAAAAGCTCTAACAGTATCGGGAGTTATATCTGCTACAGAAGCTATGTTTTGCCGGGAATAGAAGGCCTGAAGGTAGTGGTCGTAGTTTTCGACAGTCTTAGAAGACCGGCCTCGACCAATCTCAAGGTCTTCCAGCCAATCTGCGTGCAGTGTCTTAAGATTTCGCGACATATGGGTATAGTATACAAGCTCCTTGCCAATATGATACAATCATGCTAGTTTCTTATATCACCTTTGAATTTAATTACGTATGAGTAAAGTTGAAGAGCGAAAACAAGCTATTATCAAGAAGTACAAGACGCACACCGATGATACGGGTTCTCCCGAGATTCAGGTGGCAATTTTTACTGAAAAAATCGAAGAGTTAGCTAAGCACCTGAAGCGCAACAAAAAAGACCACCACAGCCGTCGTGGATTGCTGGGAATGGTCAGCAAGCGAAAACGCCTGCTTACCTACTTGAAGCGCCAGGACGAAGGACGCTACAAGAAGATAACTAAGAAGCTTGGATTAAAACAGCAGTAATGAGTATTCCTGGACAATTCCCCCAGCAACGCGTGGGGGTATTTGTTGACATACAGAACATGTATTATTCTGGCCGCGCTATTCATGCTAGCAAGGTAAACTTCAAAAAGATCCTAGAGCATGCTGTTTCTGGTCGACAGCTCGTACGAGCAATAGCCTATGGCATTACGACAGAGGAAGCTCACGAGGAAGATTTTCACACGGCTTTAGGTGATCAGGGATTCGAGGTTAAAACAAAACCTTTGCAATCGTTTATCGGAGGCCAGAAAAAGGGGGACTGGGATGTGGGAATTGCAACTGATATTCTCCGCTTGGAGCCCAAAGTTGATGTTGCAGTATTGATCAGTGGTGATGGAGATTTTGTGCCAATCGTGGAATTTGCGAAAGAAAAAGGGCTACGGATGGAAGTTATGAGCTTTCGTGAAAGTACCTCTAAAGCCCTTGTAGAATCTGCGGATAGCTATGTGGACCTTTCAGCGAACCCCAAAGAGTTCCTGATTCCTGCAAGCCGAGGCCGACGCAGGGTTGCAAAAATCATTGCTTAACATGTAAGGTGGGCATGTGACGTGGTCTTCTGACGACCTCACCTGCGCACGTTTATATTTAAATAGAAAGATTCCTACCCCGAAGTCCTTATAGGTGGTTGTTGTCTTTAGATATGTGGAAAGAGAAAATCGTCTTTCTAAATACCTGAAGACATCCATCTGCGACGAGAGGTCGGAAAATATATGGAGATTCAACAACATGTAGCGTCTGGGCGCGTGGGCGGCCAGGAGTTAAAAATTTCTACTGGTGAGCTGGCTAAGCAAGCGGGTGGATCAGTATTGGTACAGTTTGGAGAAACTGTTGTTCTAGGAACGGCCACAATGGGCCGACCTCTCTACCCAGATGGCAACTTCTTGCCTCTTTTGGTGGAGTATGAAGAGAAATTCTATGCTGCCGGCAAGATTAAGGGCAGCCGGTTTATTAAGCGTGAAGGACGACCAACTGACGACGCTATTCTAACTGCTCGCCTTATCGATCGATCGATTCGACCTTTGTTCCCCAAGGGGATGATTAACGATGTGCAGGTAGTGCTTACAGTTCTGTCATACGATGGCGAAAATGATGCAGATGTAGCAGCTATGATTGCCGCCTGTGCGGCGCTAACTATCTCGGATGTGCCCTGGGCAGGACCCTTGGCCGCAACTCGCGTAGGTCGCGTAGATGGCCGATTTGTCATCAACCCAACCGTTGAAGAGCGAGAAGTAAGTGATTTAGATCTGCTGCTGGCCGGAAACGGAAGTGATGTGGCTATGATCGAGTGTGGAGCTAAAGAGGTTGTTGAAGAGGAGATGCTGAATGCTATCGAAGAAGGGCAAAAGGCAATTGGGGTTATTGTAGGACTGATACAGGAACTTCATTCGAAAGTCGGCAAAAGCAAAAGAGACCCTATATTGATGGAAAAACATGAAGAAAAAACTACTAGAGTGCAGGAGCTGGCTCGTGAAGTATTGGCTGTAAAGCTCGATGAAGCAAAGACAAAAGAGGAGATTGGGCAGGCTGAACGTACCGCTGCAGAGCACGTAGTAACTCAGCTAACGGAAGAAGAAAAAGAGGAATTCTCTGAATCCCTGATTCGAACAGCTATTCATGAACTGCACGGCAGTATTGCTCGTGATCGAACCATAAAGGAGGGCGTGCGCACCGATGGACGTGGCTTAGAAGAAGTTCGCTCCCTTTATATTCGAACAGGAATCCTTCCCCGTACGCATGGTTCCGGTCTTTTTCAGCGTGGGGATACCCAGATCTTAACAACTCTTACACTGGGAGGCCCAGGAGACATGCAGATTATTGATTCGATGGAAATGGAAGGAAAGAAGCGCTATATCCATTATTACAATTTCCCAGCCTTCTCTGTTGGAGAAACGAAGCCTAATCGTGGTCCAGGACGACGCGAAATTGGGCATGGAGCTTTAGCGGAGCGAGCGTTAGTTCCCGTGCTACCTGATAAAGAAGAGTGGCCATATACTATGCTGCTTGTATCCGAAGTACTCGAAAGCCACGGTTCCTCTTCAATGGGATCTATTTGTGGATCTTCATTAGCTTTAATGGATGGTGGTGTGCCAATTAAAAAGGCAGTTGCTGGAGTAGCGATGGGTCTCATGACTGATGGCAAAGGTAATCATCGGATCCTGACAGATATTGCTGGCATGGAAGACGAAAAGGGAGATATGGATTTCAAAATAGCGGGTACAAAAGATGGAATTACGGCGCTGCAGATGGACATTAAAGTCAGTGGCTTGACCCGTGAAATTCTTGGAGAAGCCTTGGCTCAAGCGAAACGTGGTCGCCTGCATATTATGGAGGCTATGAATCAAGTGCTTGATGCTCCTCGACCGGACCTGTCGCCATATGCCCCTCGCATTCATACGATGCGTATCCCCGTGGAAAAGATCGGTGACCTTATTGGTCCGCGCGGTAAACATATTAACGAAATTATTGAGGAGACAGGTGTAGAAATTGATATTGAAGACGATGGGCTCGTATCTATCACTACAAACGATCCTCAAGCGCTTCAAAAGGCAATTGATTGGGTAAAAAATTTGACCCGGGAAATTAAGGCCGGAGAACGTTTTGAAGGTAAGGTAACTCGCATCATGGACTTCGGAGCTTTTGTGGAGATTGTGCCGAATGTAGAGGGCTTGGTTCATATCTCACAATTTCGTGAGGAGCATGTCCGTGATATTCATGATGTAGCTAAAGTGGGGGATATCATTCCGGTGATAGTTGTTGAAATCGATGCTATGGGTCGAATTAACTTATCCCACAAGGCTGCGTTGCCCGGTGGTAATAGTTCAGCCAGTAGCCCTCAGCGTCCCAATCATCCTCCAGCAGGTGGCCCACACAAGAAGTCGGGATCCTTCCATGGCCCCCAGCCTCCTAGACGGTAACCGAATGTCAAACTTAAAACGACCTCTCTAAAAAAAGAGGTCGTTTGCTTTTACTACTCAGAGAAAGCGTTGTTTGGTATGATAAAAGGAAATTATTCCTTCGCATGTAACAATAAGGTATGGCCGAAGCATCAAACCAGCAGCCAACGGGGCCTACTTCGCAATCTTCATTGCCTGTTGGTCCTCCGCCACCTCCTGTGAGACCCGCAGCAGCTTCTGAGCCGCAGCCTACAAACGAACCTATACGCCTTCCTGTCAAAGAAGTAGCTATCCAAACCATGAAGGACGACCTGGGAACCGCCAGTAGCACTTTCCAGGCTTCTGCGGCTCCTTCTACGCAGGGGAAACCCCTCTCAGCCCCACAACAACCACTCCCTTCTCCTAGCTCTCTACCTTTGCAAGCTCGCAATAAGTCCGAACAGGGCGTTCAGCAGCCTGCAAAGAAAAAAGGAAGCCATAAAGGGCTGATCATTGCTCTTTTCCTCGGAGTGTTACTTGCTATTGTTGGAACCAGTGGATGGTATATATGGTCCCGGTTCTCGGGAGAAAGCGGTATTGCTCCTCAATCTACCAGCACTCTATCTGCCGCTGAGATGATTCCTGAAGATGCACGTGTAGTTATAAGGTACCAGTTTACAAATCCTCAGGATCGCATCGCTTTGCAGGCTATGTGGCAAACAAGCGGAGCTGATAGCTCCACCCCTCTGGGGGATCTCGTTGCCGGAAACCCCATACTTCTTTTGGAAGTACAGACTATTCAGGAAGTGATGTATGTTCTACTTCCTGACAATACTCGACCATTTATGGTGGTGCCAAGAACAGCAGAAACAGAACAGTTATTGACTACAGAAAGCGGAGTCCAGGTTTCGTCTGTAGAGAATTGGATTGTTGCTCACCCGATCAACGCCGGGCTGTATAAAGAAAGTCTTTCACTTGGCTCTCAAGCCGCCATAGGTGGTTTGCCAGCCTTAGCAGGCGATTCTCATCTCCAGTTTCTTATACAACAGGAGGAATTACAGCAGCTCTCTCAAGCAAAGGCATTTCCAGATGTAGCATTCTTGCCGAGTCAGACAAGTATTGCTTTGCAGGGAAAATACGATACGGCAACCAATAGCATTCTCTTTACAAGCGGTTCGGATTTCATAGCTGGCACAAGCACTCCGCTAAAGGAAGGGTTTGTGCCCTTAGTTCCAGCTCAAAGCACGTTTACGCAATTTGGTACGAATTTACAGGAAGACATTGCCAGCTTGTCGGGGCAGAAGAGTATAGATATTGCCGTACTTGAACAGCCCGCCGTACAACAGTTTGTATCTCAACTCACCACTCCATATGTATATTATCGCTATACTAGTCAAGCAGGAGCTGAGAACGCAGCGCTTATTATAGGGTTACCACAGAATACTGCCGCAACACTTGGTCTTGGGGATACCGCGATCGAAACAGGCCTACGAGCGTTAATTCCTCTGATTGCCGGGCAGGGTAGTGCTACAGTTCCTCAACTAGCGTTTGCTACAGGGGAATACCGTTCAGTGCCACTGCGATACGTAAACCTCTCTGGCCAAGATCAGGCTATAGACTATGCGATTATAAATAACTACCTGCTCGTAGCATCCTCGAAAGACAGCATGTTTGAGCTTATAGATACTATTCTAGGTACCGCTCCGGCCTTGGTTAACGAGGAACCCTGGAGAACGGTAATTGCGCAAGGTGGAAATGCAGTCTTTGGTGGGCCAACAATTATAGACAATGCTGCTGCTACCTTCTTATCAACGCTACTTCCCTCAAACCCTTCGGGACAGTTTCCCTTTGTAGTAAGCAGACAAAGAGTCGGAGACAGCGTAATTCTACAAGGCGTACTGTCTCTTTCTGATCAGGTCGCCCGCTAGAGCCTGATTTAGCTGACGACTTGGAGCCTCTAGTATACACTGAGGCTTTATCTGCCTATGCGTCTTAGTAATAAAAAAATTGCAATATATATTGCCACTGTTTTAGGAACCACCTTAGTGGTAGGCATACTGCTTTTCTTTTCTTTAAATCGGTCATCGTGGTTCTTGTTAGGTCTTTTATCAGAAAGCGCTCCATCCTCGCTGACTATAGGGATCAAGCGTCCCACTAATATTTTTTCTGAAAAATTTGAACATGCGTTAGTACCAGCAGCAATAGTAAATAATAAGTGGCATGCGTATGTGATAGCTCAAGAGGGAGGTAAGGTTTCTGTAGCGGGGGTGGTGAACCCGTTCCATGCAAAGGAGGTAGCAGAAAATCTGCAAAGGGCTGGAAAAACTGTTAAGCGAATTGGGTGGACCATAGTTATTGCAAAGGAGGGGGAATTAACGCAAGGTACATGGCAATATCTTCAGAAAGGAATAAGCAGTTTGGCGCTTCATGTAGCTAAGTATAGGTTTCCGATATGGCCAATGGCTATTGCGAGCATACAAGAGAAACAAGCTCCCTATGTTAAATCTGATGTTGTGGCTATGCTTTTGCACGACAATAGAGGAGAGCGCTTAATTGCGAAGGAGCATACTCGCAATTTTGGGGAACTCAAAAGCGGTTTAGAAAACGGAAGCGAATGGGGCTCATCAATAACCCCTGCGGAAGCAGTAATGGTGGCAGGCTTATCAAGTTTAGAAGTACTCCCAGGTGCAGTAAAAGATCAGTTAAGCGCATATATAGCAAACCGCTTTTCCTTTACTCATACACGCCCCGCCTTTATAGCGACTATAACCACTCCTGAGCGGGTTGTATTACTCGCAGAGGGTGAAGATACAATCCTGGGGCTTCAAGGGGCCTCAGAAGCCAACGTGGCAGAGCTGCAGAGGCTTTTTGAGGCAGAAGCTGCTTACGATTACCCACAAAGACACACATTCTTACTTCCTGATCGCACGCTTGGATATGAGTACATTCCGAATATTGCGGAAGTCGTCATAGAAGATAGTGCTGCCCATTCTGCGTGCAAGGCTTTATCTATGCATGGTAGTAAAGTGTGGATATGCAACCAGGCCAATATGCTGTTCGTTACCACATCAATATCCCTGATCGAACGAGGGACAGCGTTTCTTTCTGAAAAACAAGAAAGACTAGAGATCACTGACCCCACGTTACTTACTGCGTTCTCAAATTTTGCCCCATCCTTCTTCTTTACCAAGACAGAAGAATTTAGCGAAATGAGAATAGGAAAATAGACTGTACGTGCCTATACATAGAGACTAACAGGAACACGCAAGTATCAAAACCGATCCCCTATGCTTATAGGACTTGGCCAATAGACCCTAGCAATAAGAGAGATAACACCAGCAGAACTTTACATAGAGCAGTACTCAGAAACCAAACCACTTTTCTGTATGTGCTTTCTTGTAAGGCAACACAGGAAAGAAAAGGTAGGGCAAGGGGTAAGGCTAAGACAAGGGTTGAGGAACGCTTTGAATCGGGAGCCTCTTACTAGAATGGAGAAAAATCGAGGCAAGAGTCGGCGAGAGTACGAGAAGTTCTTCTATAATCAAGTCGCAGAAGGAGGTTTATGGAAGGCTATCCATAAATTGAAAGATCTAAAAGACTTTTACAAGAAATAACCCAGCGTCAGCTGGTCGTAAGGGGCAGAAAGTAGGATCTCTACAGGTATGTGTGTGGGAAGCGAAGATGTCTATCGTGTTGTGCGCCTGAACTTCACGTCTCCTGCGCAGTAGTTTAAGAAAGAGACCCAAAAGACAGACCTATCCTAAGATTTTCAAGCAGGGGAAGGGTGTAAAGAGGGAATAAAATGCATACAGTAAAGGAACATATGATCGTATTTATTGCGGGTAACATATATGTTCAAAAATCATGTTCAATCGCTTTACCGAGGGGTAAAAACATGCTATACTTCACCTATCACTAAGCACTCTCGGGCGCTTAGGAATACAAAAAAGCGAAACAAACAGCCACCACGACCCTGAAGAGAATACCTCGCGTATAGCATGCAGGGTCGACACAATTCCTGAACACTACAACTGAATATCCACACTTCTACTAAGGGGACGGGGGGCGCGGTTAGGGAGTATTTCCCCCTATACTCCCTAAGCGTGCTTCCCTAACTTAGGAGAAGTACATCCTCCACTTTGAGGACGTGGTGACCTACGTCGCCCTCAAACATCAAACATAAAAACGTTCAAACACACGGTTAGAACATTTGTACTTTCTAGCAGAGATGGTTACATCAGCATCAAACTACATTAAGATGAGTAACCGGAACTGCAATCAAGGTGAAGGAACATTCCATTTCGTAGGATGTGGGATAGATGCACTTAGTCCTTGCTTGTAACATTGGTAATAATGGTCGGTGCTGGATCGGTTCCAGCTTCGTGAAAGCGGTTCGTCACCGACCATTTTGCCTTCGGGCGAGGGCCTTACAGGTCCGCACGGTCAATTATTTATTTTTTGCCGGATGTCGGGCCTGTTTCATTTTATTGAAAGCGTTATAATAGTATCTATTGATTTTGAATATATATGTCTATGAATAACGACTCAGCTCACTCTCGCGAATTTATCGAAGAAATGAAAAAAGCTCTATTAAGAGAAAGACAGGACATTAGCAGCGAACTGAAGGGACTTGCCCATAAGGAGAAAGGAGACTTTCAAGCGAATTTTCCCGACTATGGCCGTAATGATGAAGAGAGTGTTTCTGAGTTTTCTGACTATGAGGCAGCAAATGCTACAACTGAAGCCATAGAGGCTCGTCTAAAAGATATTGAAGCTGCTATTGAGCGCATTGAGCGGGGCACATACGGAACTACCGATGAGGGAGAAATTATTCCCGAAGCTCGCTTGCGAGCTAATCCGGCAGCCACCACCCTTGTTGGTAAGTAGGTCAACGGTTTTTATCTTGATCGCTATTCTTCTTCTTGCAGGAGATTTTTGGGCTAAGCAGTATTTCTTTGATCACAAAGACCAAGCCTATTCGTTGCTAGGCAGTCAGCTGGTTTTGCAATTTCAAGCTAATGAGGGCTTGCTAGCAGGGTTGTCTTACTCTCAGGGGTTATTAATTGGAGTTATTTGTCTGAGTATTTTCTTTGGGTTGCTCATTATCGATTCGTTTAGGAAGAAGAGGAGAGAACCGCTAGTACTCGTTTTATTAGGCGGGCTAGGGAATATGTTCGATCGAGTTACGCATGGGCAGGTGATTGATTACATACACCTTAACCGACTGGAGTATAATATTGCAGACGCACTGATTGTTATTGGAGTAGTATGGTATATTCTCACTCTATTTTCGGTTAACGATAGTTTGGCTAAAGATATGCGAAAGAGTGAGCAGTTATAAAGTAGTGCTGCTAGATTTCGTTTGATGCAATCGAAAATGGTACAATATTAACCAGGAGGGATTTTTTATTATATGAATCGATACTCATCCCAAACTATTTTTCATTCATTTGTGTATGGTGGCGCTTCTGTTTTGCTCGCCCTCGACTTATTTTATTTGGTTAAGTCGCTTTTCCAGGCCAACTTCGTACCGATAGTGCCCATTGTTGCCGGCATCTTTATCACTACCGGTCTTTTACTGGTTGTGTATGCTGAGCACCAAGCTCGTAAGCAAGCCAGAGCGGAATTACGCCGTTTATCTCGAGTGGCCCATCAACTAGAGAGTCCGCTTCATGCTCTACAGGAAGATTTGCAGCAACTTATAGCCCAGTCTAACAGTTTACCCGCAGAAGCTCGCCTTAAACTTAAACGGATGGATACAAAGTCACGTATTTTGCTCGATAATATTCGTGACGTCTTCTTAATACTGCGAGCTCAGCATGGGAAGATAGTACAGGATCTAAAAACATACGACGCATGTAAGTTAGTTGAAGAGGCCGTAGAGCGGGTGACACCTCTAGCCTCGGCTCGTAATGTAGAAATACTTCAAAAGACGCACTGTGAGCATGCCGCTGTAGTTGTTGATCGCTCGTTATTCTTTATCGCTCTCGGGCACCTTCTGGAAAATGCTGTGTTATATACATTAACACCAGGCATGTTGAATATTTCGATTATAAAAGGAAAAATGCATGTACGAATAATCGTGCAGGATCGAGGGGTTGGCGTTAAAGAAAAAGATGCGCCTGCAATTTTGCTACCATTTGCACGTGGTGATAAGGCTGATCAATTTGATCCCGATGGTATCGGCGTAGGGCTAACTCTAACTAACCATATCATGAAGGAGTTTCAGGGCGCTCTTCTCTGGCGGCCAAGAGGAAATACAGCTGGAACTGAATTTGAAATGAGGCTGCCTCTTGCTAAAACAAGCTAGAGCCTTGCGAGATACCGAGTAAGACCGTATAAAGAGGAAACCGCACCCGTAGCTCAATTGGATAGAGCGTTGGTCTTCGGAACCAAAGGTTGCACGTTCGAGCCGTGCCGGGTGCACTTATTATATCAATTCTGTTTTCTCCAGAACGTGGTAAAGCAGAATACTAGTAGAGAGCGCGACGTTGTGAGAGTTGCCCAGACCAAGGATGGGAATTTCTACAATATGATCAGAAAGATCCAATAGCTCCTGGCGAACCCCTTGGCGCTCATGACCTACTATGATTGTTAATGGTAAGCCATATTGCTGAGCCGATAGCTGATGATATGGAATGCTCTTATCGGTTTGTTCTAAAGAAACAACAGTATTACCCTGCTCTTTTAGCTGCTTAATAAGGGAAACTGGATTCTGGATATACTCCCATGGTTGGTGGGGCAGGGCGTATACGGCAGTTTTGGCAATGCGATGCTCGTGACGGGCAATAAGTGCCATTGGTCGATCATCGCGCTGTATGCGGGGATGGCCTGTGTAGCCTGTCAGATATATTTTTTCAAGCCGAGCAGTTTCACAAAGGCGAAAGAGCAAGCCCACATTATCGAGACTGCGCACGTTATCTGTAACTATTGAAATAGGAACACGCCTCATAGACGAAAGCATATCTGGTGCTGGACGTTCATTCACTAGATCTTCTGTTGTTTTCTTTGTAACCATTTATCTGGGGCGACTAGAGGGAATTGAACCCTCGTCACCGGGACCACAACCCGGGGCTTTACCACTAAGCTATAGCCGCCATGGTAGGCGTTTTTGCCTAAGATTGTAGCAATTTACCATATTTTCTGGTAAAAACAAGAAATCGCGTGCCTGTAGCTCAGTTGGATAGAGCGAGCGGCTTCTACCCGCTAGGTCGTAGGTTCGAATCCTACCAGGCACACCGTGGAGGGAAGACATCTAGAACATTTAACAACACAGACAGGGAGAATTGCCATGCTCGCTCAGCTGCTTGACCTTGGATATCATCGGCTCATTAAGGAGAAGCTGTTCGAACAGTCAAAGGACGACGCTGAGATCGCTCACCGCAAAGCGATGAGATCGCTCAAGGATCTGAATCGTCATCCTTGGTTGGCAAAAATCTTGCGCTGGAGAATGTGCGGAGATACCCACTACACCAAGAAGCGCATTTTTGGCTGTATGTGGGACAACCCAGTTGGTCTCGCCGCTGGCTTCGATAAAAACGCGGAAGCGTTGTGGGGCTTGGCAGCCTTGGGATTCGGCTCGCTTGATATCGGAGCTGTGCTTCGATTTAAGCAGCTGGGTAACAAGGGAGTCCGCATGAAGCGGGTTCCAAACAGCGAGGACATCAACAACCGGATGGGGTTTAACAGCCACGGGTGTCGAAAGGTCAAGAACCGCTTGGAGCACTACGGCCAACTGCCGTTTCCGGTCGGGATCAACATCGGCAAGAACAAGTGGACCCCACTCTTGTCAGCAGTTGATGACTACTGCCACGTATTGGAGGAACTCTACGAGCTCGTCGACTGGTTCACGATCAATGTGAGTTCTCCAAACACGGAAGGTCTGCGGGTACTGCAAGAAGCTGGCCGGTTACGACAGCTGCTCGTCGCAGTCATCCAGCTGCGGAACACCCTGTGGCTTCAAACCGGTCTTTACCGAGGCATTGTTGCCAAGCCGGCAAATGACTTGCCTCGGGAGCAGTTCGAAGCGTTTGTCTGCGTGTGCAAAGAGGTGGGTGTGGACGGGCTGATTATCGGCAACACCTGTATGGTCCAGGATGACCAAGGTGTAAGCTGGGGGCGTAGCGGACCGAGCCTGTTTCCTCTGGTGATGGAGAAGGTTTCTCTGGCACGCACGGTTGTCGGTTCTTCCATGAGCGTTGTGGCTTGCGGCGGGATTAACTCCTCTGACCGTGCACTTGCCGCAATGGAGGTGGCAGGAGCCGATGGAGTACAATTGTTGTCCGCACTGCCTCACAAGGGTCCTGGGTTGCCTGCCAGGATTGTTGACAGCTTGCGCATGCGCGCCACGCTTTCGAGAATCGGATCGTAGCCTTCCTGTAGGCTACGAGAGGAGGATAATCGAGACGTTGCAAAGAGTTTGCGACGTCTTTTCTTTTTTTGCTGTAGTATCCATACTTTCATTATGTCGCATCCAATTATCACACAACTTAAGAAAGTCTGGCGGGGACCAACTATTGCGATTGAAATAAACAACAAAGAGGAGCGGATAGGCAAAGGGACAGTTTCTACAAGTATTGCAGTCCTTAAGCCAAATATTCTATGGCGTATTGCTAAATCACTATCGCTTGGGTTTGGGGAAGCGTATATGAAGGGAGATATTAAAATCCGAGGTGACCTTATGAAGGTGCTAGAGGGGTTTTACAAAACAAGCTTGGCTATACAGGGAAACCCCCTTGCCCGCATGAGAACTTTAACAAAACTGATTCCTACGCGTATCTCTATGGATGCTGCCAAGCAAAATGCCCAGCATCATTACGACGTTGGGAATGATTTTTATGCCTCATGGCTTGACCCCCAAATGGTGTACTCCTGCGCTTACTTTGTTCATGAAAATGATTCACTAGAACAAGCTCAGCGACAAAAGCTTGAATTGCTGTGTCGAAAAGCAAGACTTCAAAAAGAACAGAGCCTGCTTGATATCGGATGTGGGTGGGGAGGCCTGTTATTTCACGCCGTTGAACGATATGGGGTAACAGCAACAGGGATTACTCCAGCAAAAAATCAGGCTGCGTATATTCGCGAAGAAGCCAAAAAACGTGGGCTGGAGAGTCGGATACAAGTTATTGAAGGGGACTGGCGAGAGTTATCTGGAACATATGATCGCATTATTAGCGTCGGAATGTTCGAGCACGTAGGGAAAAAGCAGTATCAGACGTTCTTTGATACATGGAATAGATTGCTTGCCGATGATGGGGTGTCAGTGCTTCACACTATTGGCAGGATGAAGGCATCCACTGTTACGGATCCCTGGATTCGTAAATACATCTTTCCAGGCGGTTTTCTGCCTGCTTTAGAAGAAATGACTATTCCAGCAGCGTCTTCCGGACTAGTAGTGACAGATGTCGAAAACTTGTGGCGCCATTACGCCAAAACATTGCAGCATTGGTCAAAGAATTTTCGGGCAGTTCAGGATCAGGTTATATCCCAATATGATGAAAAATTTGCCCGAATGTGGTGGCTATACCTTCAGGGATCCGAGGCAGGTTTCAGGTGGGGGGATCTGCAACTCTGGCAACTGGTACTGACAAAGGACAAGGTCGCCTCGTGGCCGCTGAACCGTGAAGTAGGGACAGAAAGGCTTGACAAGGCGATTTGAAGGGGAATAATGCGAATATTGGGTTCAAGAAGGGTTGAATTCATAGGGACCCGGGCCGTGACGGTGCGGTAGTAAAGTGAGTGCTTTGGACGCGACTCTTCCAAGCATGATGACCTTTACGGACCCCGTCACGGTCCGGGCATAACAGCTCTTTACTACGAGAATGCTAACAATTTCGCTTCGGAGCGAGAAAGTTGGTTGAGATTTCGACTTCTGACATAAGACTTTCTACGCAGTAAGCGAGAAAGAATCCATGTAGCCAGAAAGATCACAAGGTTCCCCCATGGAGCCTTTTCGATTTTTAGAGGGCATTCTGGCTCGAAACCTTCGCGTCCGGTACGCTCATATTGATATGCTACGACTTTCATCCCCTATTACTGAAGCTCCTCGTATTGGCCCCGCTAAGGCAAAGTTATTTGAAAAACTGCGAATTACCCATATTCGCGACCTTTTATATACTTTCCCCCGTCGCTACGACGATTTTTCACAGGTAACAGCTATTAAAGATCTTGAGATAGGTCGACAGATGACGGTAAAAGCCAGAGTTGTGTCCGCAAAAAGTCTGTGGGGGTTTCAGGGGCGTCGTCGGGTACTGCGGATTTTTGTTGAATTGGAGGATGATACTGCCACCTTGCAGGTGACTTGGTATAACCTGCGGTTTTTAGAAAAACAGCTCATCGTTGGAAGAGAAATATACGTAGCCGGAACGGTGGAGCCATATAAAGGACGAAATAAAGACGTCGAGTTTGCAATGCGCTCCCCGGCACTCGAATTTGCTGACAGCGACAGTGAACGTTTGCACACAGCGGCTATTACGCCTATTTACCCCGAAACCCATGGAATAACCTCCCGCTTTATCCGGTATCAGGTTAAAAAGCTTTTACCGCTTATTGAGACTATCCCGGAGTATTTACCAAAGGATATCATTGCCCGAAATAATCTGATGGGAATTCACGAGGCAATTCGCATTGTTCACTTTCCAGAAGATCAGGATCATTTGGCTGATGCCCAGCGGCGCTTGCGGTTCGACGAGCTGTTCTTTTTACAACTGGCTGCCCTGGTCCGACGCCAGCATCTGCAACGAGCCGATACGTTCCCACTTCATATCTCCGATAAGAAGCTTGGGCAGTTTATTAAAACACTGCCTTTTGTCCTAACCGGGGCGCAGCAGGAATCATTGCAGGAAATCCGCCAGGACTTAGAACAACCTCATCCAATGAATCGACTGCTTCAAGGGGATGTGGGTGCTGGAAAAAGCGCTGTGGCGCTAATCACAGCTCATATTGCTTTAGAGGCGGGGTATAAGGTGATATATCTAGCACCGACCGAGATTCTGGCTCGTCAGCAAGCATTATCCTTCGCAGAAGGATTATCGCCTTTTGCAGTTCATTTGTTAATTGGAGCGATGAAGACTCGTGAAAAGCAAACGGTCAAAGCGTTACTGGTGAGCTCAGATCCCGTGTGTGTGGTGGGAACCCACGCCTTGCTTCAAGAAGATGTCATAGGTGAAAACATTGGCCTCGTGATCGTAGACGAACAGCATCGGTTTGGAGTTGATCAACGTCGCGCTCTCACTCAAGTGCAACCGGAGGCAGAACCTCACCTGTTATCTATGACCGCCACCCCCATTCCTCGTACCTTAAGTCTTACGGTATACGGAGATCTAGATGTATCAGTACTGGATGAACTCCCTCCGGGCCGCAAACCGGTTGAGACAAGCATTGTTCCTACGCGTAATCGTGATCGGGCGATTGTGCACGTGTTAAGGGAATTACACGCTGGTCACCAGGCGTATGTTATTGCCCCCCTCGTCGAAGAGTCAGATAAGTTGGAACTTAAATCTGCAAAACAGGCGTATGAAGAAATGCAGCAGCTTTTTCCAGGTATTGCCATTGGGCTTATGCATGGGCAGTTGAGTTCGGAAGAAAAAGAGGGAGTAATGAAGAATTTTGCTGCTGGAGCAATACAGCTCCTCGTATCAACTGCTGTAGTTGAGGTGGGGGTAAACGTTCCCAACGCCACGATGATGATTATTGAAGGCGCTGAGCGCTTTGGTTTAGCGCAGCTGCATCAATTTCGGGGGCGTATTGGTCGCGGACAGCAGCAGTCATATTGTTATCTTTTTCCAACTACTGACGAGGCAGCGACAAGTAGGCGACTGCAAGTGCTGGAGCAAACAACAGATGGATTTAAAATTGCTGAAGAAGATCTTAAACTACGCGGGCCGGGAGAAGTATATGGAGTGTCGCAATCAGGGTTTGGTGACTTAAAAGTAGCATCTTTACTTGATTACGAAACAATTAAACTAGCACGCACAGAAGCGGAAAACATTCTTGCAGGAGATCCGCAACTGCAAAACTATCCTATTTTACAAAAAAAGGTGGAGCAGAAAAATCTGCAGACACATTTTGAATAGTTAGGTGCGCGATAAATAGTTTGAGTTTTTTAGATAATATCTCCACGGATATTCTGTGCAGTGTCTGGCATACTCAACACCAATGCGTTTGGAAGTAGCGATGTGATTAGGGTGGACGACAAAGCCATCATCGACGATGTATATCTCATTGCTTTCTGTTACATCAACACCGTTTAGTTTCTTCGTAATACTGAGAGCACGACACAGTTTACCTGGACCGGTCGTGAGGTTATTCAGTTGATGTGTGCCTCGGCGCTGCTGCATAACGGAAACGCCATCAAGAGGCTCAACAGAGCGGATTAATACCGCAGCTGGAAAGTGCTCTTGTTCAGTTACTACATTGAAGCAGTGATACATCCCATAGATAAGGTAGATGTAAGCGTGCCCAGCTTTGCCAAACATAATATCGGTACGTGCTGTCCTGCCTTTGCTCGCATGGCAAGCTAAATCATCTTCACCCACGTATGCTTCGACTTCACTAATTCGTCCACTCACTAATTGTTTTCCGTAACGTCGAACTAAAACTTTTCCTAACAAATTTTTGGCAGCATCATGTGTGTCACGGTCATAAAAACTTCGTTGCAAAACATTTTTCATAACATCAAAGTGTAACGTACTTTGTTAACTGTGCAAAAATGTATTGCATAAGCAACGCTTTTTTGTTTCAATTGATGTAGTTATGCAATAAAACGTTTTGTTGCATGAACTGCACGTTAGCTATTAACAATCAAAACAATGTTCACAGGAGGGGAAACATTTCAGCGCCGTTGCGCATCGAAGTGTTGGAGCAATTCCTGTTGGCATGTCACCACGACAAGGAGAGGAGGTGGTATCCATGCCAGCTAAGAAAAAGCGCAAAGCTAAGAAGGCTACTCGCAAAACAGCAAAGCGAAAGCCAGCTCGAAAGACAGCTAAGAAGCGAAGCACTAGCCGCCGAAAGCCAAAGAAGGCGACTCGTCGCAAGACCACCTCTAGCCGTCGAAAGAAGAAATAACCACGCTTAGTGGTTATCACGCAAAATATCTGCCATGGGGCAGGTATTTTGTTTATTGCAGCGTCTGTTCTAGATACTTCAGAAAACTGTGAACGAGTTTGAGCGTGCGCTTATCTTCCTGTAAAGATTTGACAACACTATTCACTTCATCGGCGCTGCTTTCTGACAGTCCAATATCCATATCGAGTTGCTTGCGGGACTGATCAGTAGGCTTTTCTTTAAAGTAGCGCTGCAATATTGAATGCCAGGTAGTAATCTTTTCCCTATCGTGTACGTAGTGCAGCTCCTCATCAAACACATTACTGAGTGTACGATGGATGAGATTCCAGTCGTCGAAATGTTCATACAACAATTCATCTTCTACAAGTTTGAGCGCATGAGGAACAAACGGATGCCACGGAAGGTTCTCTTTTATATTCTGATCACGTAAGAACTTTTCCCGGGTACTGTCTATCCATGCATGGACGCGCATGCCTGTTAAGAAGTCATTGTTTCCTGCTAAGGAAGATAAAGTGACATCAGCAATATGAGTATGTCGGCGCGTAATAATGCCTAAGTGCCGAATATCAGGAAAAAGCGTTCCTGCCCAATATGAGGGACCTTGGACTTTGCCTTGAAGGTGGGTGAGCATGCGAGCTGCATACACCACGTGACTTACTTCGCCTGCCATATCATTCAGTGTAAGGTTAAAGGTGAAAAGTAGGAAATGAACTAGTACAATAGATGTATATGAATAACTTTCAAGTCAGTGCAGTACTAATATCTTTTGGAGCCCTTATGTTTCCAGTGCTCGTTACAGCTCAAGACGTGACCGGCTATCTCGATGACACAGCAGACTCTGCTGTGCGAGTTGAAATAGAATTACCAGAGGAATTGGCGCCGCCGACTGATTCTTCAGTATGGAAGAAAATTCGCTCTTTCTTAGGTATTCGTAAGCAAGCGAGAGTAAAGCCGCCAATCGGTACGAAGTTTACAGTCAACTCGAGCGCGTATGCTTCCTCTCCATATCAGACAGATAGCACCCCCTGCATCACTGCAGCAGGCACCCGTGTACGGCCGGGCGTGGTTGCCTCAAATTTTTTGCCTATTGGAACAATTCTTGAAATTAACAATGAGAAGTTCATTGTTGAGGATCGCATGAATGCCCGCTACGATGGCTACTTTATTGATCTGTGGTTTCCATCAACGAGCAGTGCGCTGGAATTTGGCCGGAAAAAGCTTACCGTGACAGTTGTAGGTTATGGTAGTGCAGGGGACAGTATTCGTCCGGATAAGGTAGCAAAATCGAAGGAAGAAGAGCCGGAATTCGAAGACCCAACCATATGGGGCACAATCAAAAGCAGTGTCTCGTTTCTCACAGCGGTCATGACAGCTCGTAGTCCAGCGGAATTAAATAAGTATGATGTTAATTGTTTAGCTGAATAGATGAAAAAGCTGATATTACTAGGAGTTGGAATAGTAGTTGCCGTACTGCTGCCCGTGATGACGCACGCGAGTAACGTACTACTTAATGAGGTGACAGTAACTCCTGAGCGTGCCCAACAGATAAAAAGCCAGTCATTTACCCTCACTCACAAAGGACAAAGGTGGACCGCTTCACCTGCTGAGGTGCGTAAGTGGTTCAAGACGAGGGTAGGATTAGACGGCCAGGTTCTGCTGCAGCTGCGCCCTGGCGCCATTTATGACTATTTAAACGTTCACATTTCTCCAAAAGTTAATAATATAGGCGAGAACAGCCGCTTTGCGTATGTCGGAGGCAACCTTCACTTGCTTCATGGGGGACGAAAGGGGCAGATCGTTGACGGCATTAAAACCTCTCTGGCAATTCGCAGTGCATTAGCTAAAGGGATAGCTACCGCTCCGGTGTCTATGAAGGAGTATCGTCCGTCGGTGTTTTCTGCGGAGGATTTTCGTAAACTAAAGTTTCCCGATCTCTTATCGCGAGGAGAGACAAACTTTGCCGGCAGTCCAGCCAATCGCCGACACAACATCGCCGTTGCCACGGCGCGATATAACGGGCTAGTGATCATGCCAGGGGAGGAATTCTCCTTTAACGGCTATCTAGGTAGCGTTGATGCAGCCAATGGTTATTTGCCTGAGTTAGTCATTAAAGAAAATGTTACAACTCCCGAATATGGCGGAGGAATCTGCCAAGTATCGACAACGGTATTTCGTGCAGCGATGCAGGCCGGACTCGAGATCACTGCTCGCAAAAATCATTCTTATCCTGTCGCGTATTATGGTACTCCCGGTTACGACGCAACGATATATTCTCCAGCTCCTGATTTTAAGTTTAAGAATGATACCGCGAATCCTGTTTATCTCACCACGCAAGTTAGCGGCACCCGCGTCATTTTCGAAGTTTGGGGCACGAGTGACGGTCGGCAAGTAACGGTGAATGGCCCGTTCGTAACGGAGCGCCGACCGGACGGATCCTTAACAGCGGCTGTCGCTCAGATCGTCAAGAAAAATGGCAAATCAATCCGGGAAAAGAATTTCGTTTCTCACTATCAATCACCTGATAAATTCCCTACTGTTCGAGCTGCGAATGGGGAATAGATAAGGTTCGTCAGCGCCCACTTACAAAATATCCTGGCCAACGTAGCCACATCCAGGAATATTAGAGAAGCCACTGTGGCTTGTTCGTTCTGCTCCTTTGAGGGAGGGCTCACCATGATTATGAGACACAATATTAGTGGGGCAGGAGGCCTCCCAGACACCTCGCCACTCAAGGAGTGGGAGAGGAAGGTAAGTCTGGAGCGAGTAAATATGGAAGACGAAGAGGAGCGCAGCCAGTTGGGGCATATGAAATCAGCTCTTCTTAGTCGACAGGCAGTGCTCCAGCACGCCATTGAGGGCGGAGAGTGCATCCGTAATCAGATGAAGCGCGAAAACTGTTCTGACTGCACAGCCTACAAAGTAGGGCATCGTCCGGAAGAGTTGGTCGCCGAGAAGCGATGGATTGATAAGAGTTTGAAAATTGTGCAGAAGCACATCGACTCCTATCACCATCATCGGGAGTAGTCGTTGGCACGGTAAGGAAATCGTGCTCTTTTTTGTGGTTGTAATTTTTACTATTTTGACTATACTCTCTACTCATGGCCCCATCGTCTAACGGCTAGGACAGTAGATTTTCACTCTGCAAATCGGGGTTCGATTCCCCGTGGGGCTACATAACCGAAACTATTAAACACTCTGGTAAAATTAGTTTATGAAAAAATACATACTAGTCGGTTTAGTAATAGCAGCTGGAGTAGCGTTGCTTATATTCGAAATTTCGAATAGAGATACTACGTCTCCTACAGCGGGATCCCAACTGGAAAGTGAAATTTTGGTTGCTCTAGAGGAGTATAACCCTCGTAATAAGAAATGCCCTCCAATAGTGATCATTGTTGGAGCTAGCGGTAATTTCGTGAGATTCAATACCACTCCCCGCCCCTGTGTCGAGCTCGATCCTGCGTTTGGATTTGCGGAAAAAAGAAATGATAAGTGGGTCATTCTCACTCATGGTACAGGTGGAGACCCAACGGAGTTTTACAAGAAATATAGCATTCCCGAAGAACTAAGGGACAAGGGATTTTAAAAACGGTTTTTATACTATCTGGAAACTCCGGATGTTTTGAAATATAAGTGACTAAATCTCTTAGCTGTTCAAAAAAGTTCAGATGTCTTACGTGTAGCGGCTTCTAAAAATATCCTAGATCTGCTGTATACTCATAACCATGTCAGTTATTGTCGCCGTTTTTTTTCTTATCATTGGTCTCGCAGCTTTAATAAAGAGCGCGGATTTCCTCGTGGAGGGAGCAGCGTCGCTTGCTAAACGCTTTGGTATTCGAGAAATTGTCATTGGGTTAATTATCGTATCCTTTGGAACTTCAGCGCCAGAGCTGGTTGTTAACGTACTATCAGCGCTGTCGGGAAACTACGACCTAGCGATTGGAAATGTTGTTGGAAGCAATATCGCCAATACCTTCCTCATTTTAGGGGTTTCAGCTGCCATTTTCCCGCTTATCGTTAAAAGAGGGACTGTTTGGAAAGAGATTCCTCTGTCTCTCTTAGCTGCTGTTGCACTACTCGTACTTATCAGCGATACGTTGTTAGAAGGAGAGTCAGCATCAATTCTCAGTCGTGCAGACGGCATAATGCTGCTCTTTTTCTTCATCATCTTCTTGTATTACTCCTATGGTATTAGTAGGACAACAGGGGAAGCTGAAGAGAATGACAACACAAAAGTACGCAGCGTTTCATCGTCTGTAACTCGAGTGATCGGAGGTATTGCTGGACTGGTTGTTGGCGGACATCTCATAGTCAGCAGTGCAGTTACGCTAGCTCAGGTGTTTGGAGTAAGCGAAGGGCTCATTGGTCTTACCGTTGTCGCCTTGGGCACATCTTTGCCGGAGCTGGCGACATCAGCTGTAGCTGCCTATCGCAAAAAAGCCGATATTGCAGTTGGTAATGTAGTAGGATCGAACATTTTCAATATCTTCTTCATCCTCGGCATTACCAGCCTTATTAGCCCATTGCCTGTAGGAGATACCATTGATATCGATGTCGGCATGACGATATTATCGTCACTATTGTTATTCCTCGTTCTATTTGTGGGCAAAAAGCATACGCTTCAGCGTGGTCAGGGAGTGTTTTTCATAGTCCTCTACCTTGCCTACATCATATTCCGCGTGTGGCAGGGGTAGATTTTTACTTAAACATCATCCAGATAGTTTCCCAGTGAGATCGTAAGATAAGGGTAACGGCAATGACAATGCCGACCCGAAACAGAATTGTTTCGACGAAACTGCCGGTTGTAACACGCAGGGCGCGGGATCCTGGCGGAATTTTGATTTGAATAGGTATCGGCCAAAACCAGGGGACACCTAGGTCGGTAAGAGTGTCAGCAATAGGGTGGCTGATGTATCCGATCATGTAGGCGTACCACAGCGCCATTGCTTGAGGAATGAAATCAGGGTTGATAAATGTAATAATCATCCAGCGTAGCAGCAAGGCTATGCCTACAATTCCTATAACTGAATGGGTAAGGTGGCGGTGCCCGCCGGAAAACATCTGAAAAATATTACCAATTGCCCTGCCGGCCAGCATGCGGCGCCATAGATTAGCAGCTGGTTGATCCAGGTCCGGTGTCAAAGCTCCGATCATCACCATAATAACCGCCAAAGCGCCCACAACAGGCCCTAGCTGGACGGGGTGAAGAGTGCCAATCCATAGGGCTGCAAGCAAGGCAACCATTTGATGGGTGGTTCCGGTCATATCTTTATATTAGCATCACATATCGACAATTTGGGTATGTACCCATAGGGTATAAGAATGAATCAGAAGAAAGATATAACTCTGTTAGCAATTGAAACCTCCTGTGATGAGACGGGTGTTGCCGTCGTGCGCCAAGAGGAACACGCTGTCCAGGTATTGGGGGAGGCAGTAGCTTCTCAAATTGATATTCATAAGGAGACTGGTGGAGTGATTCCAGAAGTGGCTGCCAGAGAGCACGTCCGGGTCATCCGGCCTCTTATCGAAAAAATCATGCAGGAGTCTCAGGTTACCGGAGAAGACATCGATGCCATAGCCGTAACGGTGGGCCCCGGCCTTATGCCTGCTCTGTCTGTAGGTGTGCAGGCGGCACGTACGCTGGCGTATGCTTGGAACAAGCTGATTGTACCGATCCATCATTTAGAAGGACATGTATATTCTGCATTACTGCAAAAAGAAGAAAACAACCGATATACTATTGTCCCTGATTCTTTTCCCGCGCTGGCACTTATTGTGTCCGGTGGGCACACAATGCTTGTTCACATGCCAGCTCATTTGCAGTACCGGATCATCGGAACGACTCGCGACGATGCTGTAGGAGAAGTCTTTGATAAGGTGGCGCGCATGTTACAGTTGCCATACCCAGGAGGTCCACATGTGAGCAGGATAGCTGAGGAAGGAGACATGACTGCTTACCGGTTGCCTCGTCCAATGCTGGATTCTCACGATCTTGATTTTAGTTACTCCGGCCTTAAAACTGCCGTTTTGTATGCGATTCGCGATATGGATCCAACTACGTTTGAAGCTCAGAAGCCGCACCTGGCGGCATCCTTTGAGCAGGCGGTGGTAGAATCGCTAACAGCAAAAGTTGCCATGGCTCTCACGCAGAATGAGTACCGCACGCTTTTACTAGCAGGTGGAGTGGCAGCTAATGCACGACTACGGAAAGAGTTAGTGAACACAGCAAGTGATCACAATGTTGAACTGCGTATCGCACCGATTACATTATGTGGTGATAACGCAACAATGATTGGTTTAGCCGCAGCCTTTGCTTACAATGCCCAGCGCATCCAGGATTGGAATAAGACTGATGCCATGGCGCGCACCAGCTTAGAATCCTTTTCAGTAATTTAAGCGAAGGTTGGGTTTTTGGCGGCTGGACTTACTTGATCGCGAACCGAAAGTAAAAGAGAGCGACGAAGTCGAGCACAGGATTCTTGGGGACAGTGGGCCAAGTGAGAAGCAACGGTATTAAAATGTTTTTGCTGACGCAAATCAACGGCCCGGCTCGTTTTGTACAAAAACGGCTGGACTTGGACACATCCCAAGAGTACTCGTTCTCGGAAAAGCCAATCAAGTTTGGCGTGCATGCCCTGTTTTACGTCTTTGCGTAATGTGATGCATTCCTTTTTATTGCATGTCAGTAAATGATCCAGGGCACTACGAAAGCCAACCTGACCAGAAACACTGTAAACAAAAGAGGGCATGCACTTTTTGTGCGCTTCGCTACAAGTGCAGCTGCGCGTAGGCGCAGCTGCGTCGTGAACAATCTGGAGTGGTCCTATGGCGATCGAATACGACATCTAAAACATAGAATACCTCGTTCTATAATTGTGCGCTACGTTGATTTTTAGCAGTTTCGGGTCCTAATAACCGCCTCACTCATTATTTTCGCCTTTTCCGCTGTTTTACGCTACGATTTGCCTATATTTATTAACTGATCATGAGCGAATTACCGAAACAATACGATCCAAAGACGTATGAGCAGGAGCTGTATAGCGCGTGGGAAAAAGCAGGCGTTTTCAAGCCCAATCAAACAGCCATTAAGGAGGGAAAACAACCGTTTGTGATTATGCTGCCCCCGCCAAACATTACTGGCAGTTTACATATGGGACACGCTTTGCAGGATACAGTCATGGATATACTGGTGCGATTCCATCGAATGTTGGGACAGCCCACCATGTGGGTACCGGGAATCGATCATGCGGCTATCGCCACGAACCGTGTACTAGAAAAGCAGTTAACCGCGGAGGGGCTATCACGCCAGGAGCTTGGGCGTGAGGCGTTCTTGGAACGAGCGGAGAAGTGGTATGAGGACACGGGGGCGATAATATTGGATCAGATGAAACGGCTCGGATGCTCCTGCGACTGGACGCGCCAGCGGTTTACCATGGACACGGAGTATTCTCGCGCTGTTCAGGAGGCATTTGTACGCTATCACGCGAAGAGCCTGATCTATCGGGGCAACCGCATGGTTAACTGGTGCCCTCGCTGCGAATCTGTAGTATCAGACCTTGAAATTCAGCATGAGCAGCGTTCAACAAGGTTGGTAACCCTGCGTTATCCGTTAACGGACGGGTCTGGGGCTATTGAAGTTGCCACAACGCGCCCTGAGACGATGTTGGGAGATACAGCTGTTGCTGTTCATCCAGCTGATACGCGATATACACAGGCGGTGGGGAAAACAGTTCGTTTACCACTGATGGATCGAGTCATCCCCGTCATTGCGGATGAACGCATTGATCAGTCGTTTGGCACCGGAGCCGTCAAAGTAACGCCGGCTCATGATCCGCTTGACGCTCAGCTGGGCGAAACACATAAACTGCCGATTATTAACATCATTGGGGAGAGTGGAGCGCTGACGGAGCAGGCCGGACAGTTTGCGGGCTTATCAGTGGGAGAGGCCCGTAAGGCCGTTCTGAAAGCGTTAGATGAACAGGGGGTAGTTGTAAGCGAAGAAGATCACCAGCATGCCGTATCGCTGTGTGAGCGTTGCGGCACCGTTATCGAACCGCTCATCTCTCGTCAGTGGTTTATGGATATGAGTAAGTTAAAAAGTGAAACAATCTCGGTGGCGGAACAGGGACTGGTGAAATTTGCACCTCCACGCTGGAAAAAACATTTCATTGAATGGATGAAGAGCGTTCACGATTGGACAATCAGCCGCCAGATCTGGTTAGGGCATCGCATTCCTGTGTGGTGGAAGCCTGGGGCGCGTGGGACAAATAATGAGGAGGGTAACTATGTGGTTTCGGTAGAAAAACCCGAAGGGGAGTGGGAACAGGATCCTGACGTGCTCGATACCTGGTTTTCTTCTGCGCTCTGGCCATTTGCCACCTTGGGATGGCCTCAACAAAGCGAAAATATGAAAACATTTTATCCTACGTCGGTTCTGGTTACCGGGCGCGATATTCTATACTTATGGGTAGCTCGTATGGTATTTTCCGGGCTAGAACTTCTGAAAGATCCGGTTTATGAGAGGCCAGCACAAAAAGATCGAATTCCATTTGATACTGTCTTTATACATCCCACAATCCTGGCCAAGGGCGGACAGCGCATGAGTAAAAGCCTAGGAACTGGAGTTGATCCACTGGAATTAATTGAACAATTCGGCGCTGATGCCACGCGCTTTGGATTGATATATCAGACTAGTTTTGATCAACAGGCGATGAAGTTCGATGAAAGTGCGATTAAGGCTTCTCGAAATTTTGTAACTAAGTTGTGGAATATCGCTCGTTTGATTGATTCCGTAGAAGAAAAGGATGTACCGACGGTTGCTGATGAATGGATCAGGGCGCGTAGCCTCACGGTAACTGCAGAGGTTACAGTCTTGCTGGAAGCATACAAATTTGGAGAGGCTGCGCACGTACTACACGAGTTCGTGTGGAAAGATTTTGCGGATTGGTATCTGGAAATATTGAAAGTTGAAGGCTCTACTGTAGTGGCTAGGCAAGTCTTCACTCACACTCTGCAGATACTTCATCCCTTCATGCCATATGTGACAGAAGTATTATGGAAGCACTTTAACCAAAGCGATTTCATTGCAACCAGTGAGTGGCCAGCTGTAGAAGCAGCTGGGTCAATGGCAGAAGAACCAATGCAATATTTTCAGCAGGTCGTAGAGACAATTCGCAGTGCTCGAGTGTTATTTAATATCAAGCCCAATAGCACGGTTGATATCTACCTTGATAAACCAGTGTTTTCTCCAGCGGCGGCTGCCAAGATGACGAATGCGACCTTGATAGAGACTTCCACCTCAACTATGCGACACATCCCCTTACCCGCTGGAGGGGTTATCGCTATTGGGTCTGAGGAGATTACGGAAGAGGGTGTAAGAGGAGCAGAGGCTAAGCTTATAAAAGAGCAGCAAGTATTAAAAAGCTCTCTCGTGGGCCAAGAAAAGGTTCTAGATGGTATGCGGGGTAAGGCTGATCCGGCTGTTATTGCCGAAAAAGAAGCACTTCTCACCCGTTCACAGGAGCGACTTCGAGAAATCAACAAGAGCTTGTCGCTGTTGAAATAAGTTTATGGTATAGTAGGAGCAACAATTTTTTGCTACATTTGTACTTATACGATATATGCCACAAGAACCACGAAGTTTCTTTGAACGTCTAACCGGGGCTCGGGTATTGAGCCCATCAAACGAAGACGAAGATCAGCACGAAGAAGAGTTGCTGGAGCGAGATGTGTCCTATGAACCCCGCTTTTCTAATCAGGAAGTGGAAGAGGCTATGGATGAGACGGAAGTGGAAATGGATGAAGACTATTCTGACGAAGATGCCGGCGGACACGTTGGTGCTGAAGAGCAAGAAGGCCAGCTAACAGTCGACGTATTTCAAGATGATGAGAACATCATTGTCCAAAGCACAATCGCTGGAGTTTCTCCTGATGATCTGGATGTATCGATTACAAATGATATGGTAACAATTCGCGGCGAGCGCCGTCAGCAATATGATGCCGATAGTGAAGATTACTTCTACCAGGAATGTTATTGGGGCACCTTCTCTCGTTCAATCATCCTGCCGATTGAAATTGACGCTGATCGAGCTGAAGCCAAGATTAAAAATGGCGTACTGACTATTCGCATCCCTAAGGCTAACACCGCGGTTACCCGCAAGCTCAAAGTAAAATCCACTTAAGGAAGAGACAAAGCGCCCCAGAGGGCGCTTTTCTTAACGGCAGCATTAGGTACACTTAGTTGCTATGGATTGGTTCTTGTTATTAGTGGCCGGAGTGCTGGTGCTACTCATCCCCACGGCCTATGCGGGGAAGATTGGGGCGCCCTATGCGCCAACCAGGCGTGCTTCTATTCGAAAAACTTTTGAACAGCTTCAGATTGATGCTGACGATGTTGTTGTGGATCTGGGAGCAGGGGACGGTAGCGTTGTAATTGAAGCAGCTCGCAAAGGAGCGCAGGCCTACGGATACGAATTATCGCCGATCATGTTTTGTATCGCTTGGTCGCGTTCCCTGTTTCAGGAAAGAGCACGAATACGATTTGGAAATTTCTACAAACAATCAATCTCGGATGCTACTGTCGTCTTTGTGTTTTTACTGCCTCAAAATATGCCTCGACTTAAAGCGTATCTTGCCACCCAAAGCATTCCAGCAGGCAGATACTGTATTGCCTATGCTTTTCCCTTTCAGGATATGCCAGCCCTCACGACGATTCGGGAAAAACGGGTACTGCCAATGTACGTCTACGATTTACAGGAATTAACTAATTCTGGGGCTAAAACTGGAAAATCTTAGCGTTTCCTGTCATTGTGAAGCGGTAACGAACAAGCGGCTATGGCCAAATTTTATATCACCACCCCTATCTACTACGTGAACTCTGCTCCGCATATTGGATCAGCGTATACGACAATCGCAGCTGATGTGTTAGCTCGCTATCATCGGAAAAAAGGAGACGACACGTTTTTGTTAACTGGCACAGCCGAACACGGTACTAAGATTGCTTTCAGCGCGGAGAAAGCCGGGAAAAGTCCTCAGGAGTTTACCAATGAGAATGCCCAAAAGTTTAAACTAGCTTGGGAGAAGTTGGATATCTCATACGATGACTTTATCCGCACCACAGAAGCGCGGCATGAAGCAGCCGTCATACTATTTTTTGAAAAGCTCAAAGAATCTGGGCAGATCTACGAAGGAGAGTACGAAGGCTTGTACTGCGTGGGGCACGAAGCGTTTGTTAAAGAAGCAGATTTAACCGAGGACGGTCTTTGTCCCGATCACAACACTGCTCCAGAAAAAGTAAAAGAGCAGAACTGGTTCTTTAAACTGTCGGACTACGGACAAGTTCTGAAGGAAAGGATAGAAAGTGGAGAGTTGCAGGTTGAACCCGAGTCTCGTCGCAATGAAGTACTGTCTTTTATTAACCAGGGACTCGAAGATATCGCTATTTCCCGCCGTAACGTGCCGTGGGCGATTCCGCTGCCTTGGGACAAGGATCAGACTATATACGTGTGGTTGGACGAGCTTTTCAATTATTGCTCAGCCATCGGCTATGGCCAGGATCAGGAGAAGTTTCATAAATACTGGCCGGCAGATGTTCATGTTGTCGGTAAAGACATTATTAAATTTCACTGTATTATCTGGCCGGCCCTGTTGTTGGCAATTAATGAAGAATTGCCGCGCAAGGTCTTTGCCCACGGATTCTTTACGGTTGATGGTCAAAAAATCAGTAAATCCTTAGGTAATGCCATTGATCCTGTTCAGCTAGTTGAGGAATATGGTTCTGATGCCGTGCGGTACTTTGTTCTGCGCGATATTCCCTTCGGTAGTGATGGAGATTTTTCTCACGAACGGTTCAAGAATCGCTACAATGCGGATCTGGCTAACGGGCTCGGCAACTTAACGTCCCGGGCACTCAACATGATTGAAAAATTTACACCCGGCCTTGAGCAGGGAAGTCCTTTACCCGCTGAACTTGCTGAGAAGCTTACGTATATCGACGGATACATTGAGGCGCTGGCGTTTGATAAGGCGTTAACTGAAATATGGGAAGTCATTGCCTGGGCGGATCAGCTGATCGAAACCACCAAACCGTGGGAGCTGGCCAAGGCTGGGCAACAAGACAAAATTCAAGATATTCTGGCTCAACTGCTCACAGCCCTGGAAACCGTGAATGAAAAAACAGCTCCTTTTATGCCTAAAACCCACGCAACCTTATCAAGGCTTTTGGAGGACCGTCCGCTTAAGAAGCCCCTTGAGCCACTATTTGCGCGAAAATAAATTGACGATCATATGTATTGGCGTCCAACCCCGGCTTGCCTTGCGACTGGTGACTAGAGAGCCATATACTGCATTGTTAGGGGTAAAACGCAACAGGTCTTGCGTTTAGAGGAGGTTGGAACGCATAGTAAACTCTATGGCTAAACTACTTATTACAGGCGGAGCCGGCTTTATCGGTTCTAACTTTATTCACTACTGGCTAACGGAGCATCCGGATGATTCCATCGTGAATCTGGATTTACTCACCTATGCAGGTAATCTCGATAGTCTGAAGGATCTCCCTGCCGATAGATATTCCTTTATCAAAGGAGATATCCGGGACAAAGAGGTGGTTGAGCAGGCGCTTGAAGGTGCTGATGCGCTGGTACACTTTGCAGCCGAGTCTCACGTCGATCGCTCCATTTTAGGTCCCGAAGCGTTCATAGAGACAAATGTCAAAGGCACCTTTGTCTTGCTTGAAGCTGTCCGAGAACGCCAGCTGCCGTTTCATCATGTCTCCACGGATGAAGTATTCGGAGCGCTGGAACTTGATAGCAAGGAAAAATTTACCGAACGCACCCCTTACCAGCCGAATAGTCCGTACTCAGCATCCAAGGCCGGATCAGATCATCTGGTACGCGCCTATCATGAAACTTTTGGCGTACCCGCCACAATTACAAATTGCTCTAACAACTTTGGGCCGTATCAGCATCCTGAGAAATTTATTCCCCGTATGATTACAAACCTTATCGACGGTGACACGGTAAAAATATATGGAGACGGGAAGTATGTGCGTGATTGGCTGTATGTAGAAGATCACTGTCGAGCAATTGATGTTGTGTTGCGAAAGGGTAAAGTAGGGGAAACGTACCTGGTGGGGGGAATGGATGAAGATGTAAGTAATCTCGATGTGGCCAAAAAGCTGCTGGAATATATGGGCCAAGGGGATGATAAAATTGACTTTGTTAAGGATCGTCCGGGGCATGATAGACGTTACGCTGTTGATTGGACGAAGATTCATCAGGAATTGGGATGGGAGCCGCAACACACGTTTGATGAGTGGCTAAATAAGACTGTCGACTGGTATAAAGATAACGAGTGGTGGTGGCGTCCCCAAAAGGAAGCCGCTGAAAAGATTTATGCCTAGGTAATAGGCTTGTGTGGTCCATATCATGATTGGGATCTTTGATAGCGGTTATGGTGGACTAACAATAGCGCGAGCACTAATGGATGCGTTGCCGCAGTACTCCTATGTCTATTTAGGAGACAATGCTCGAGCACCATACGGACAACGTAGTCGAGAGGAAATTTTGCAGTTCACTACTCAGGGCATTGAATATCTCTTCGCCCAGGGTTGTGAAGTCGTAATTCTGGCTTGCAATACGGCTTCTGCTAATGCGCTGCGAGCGATTCAGCAGCATTTTCTTCCTTCCAAATATCCTCACAAGCGGGTTCTCGGTATTGTTGTTCCAACGATTGAGCAAATTACAGGCGTACCATGGCGTCATGTCGAGCCAATTCACCAGGCTCTTGAAAGTGAGCAGGCAACAGTGGGTATTCTGGCAACAGAGCAGACGGTAAACAGCGGCGCCTATGAAATTGAAATTACTAAGCGCAATCCCAACATCTTTGTGGCCCAGCAGGCCTGTAATGGTCTCGTCGAAGCGATAGAGGCAAATGATTCAGAAAAGATTGAGAAGCTGATTGAGCAGGCTATTACTGAGCTATATCAAAAAATACCCTCCTATCATCCACCCATCAGCGCGTTGCTGCTAGGATGTACACATTTTGAGCTCATTACCGATGGTATAAAAGCCCATTTGCCCAAAGATACTCACGTGTATGGTCAGCCGGAAATTGTGGCAAGTAGTTTTGTGCAATACCTCAAACGACATCCGGAAATACAAGGAAAACTCACTAGAATACCCGCTAGGCAGTTTTACACTACTGGTAATCCCGAAGAAGTTGCGGATAATGCCAGTCGCTACATGGGAATAAAAACACGTTTCAATATAGTACAGCTATAGCGGGGGAAAACTCACGTTTGTAACGGTTGCAAAAAGGAAACAGATTAGACATGATGTGACCACTGTGCATCCGCAAGGGCGAGATGCCACGCTCATTCAAGCTCGAGGAGGGAATCTCAACAATGCTCTGGTGGCAAAGGTACCCAATTGCCGGATCGGGACTCATCATTGTGCATGATCCTCCCGGCAAGAAGCGGCAGGTGCTGCTCCTGGAGGAGAAGAAAGAAAAGTTGGCACTCGGGAAGCCAGCAGGCTCGAAGTCGTTTCCGATGGAGACGCGACTCGAGAGTGAAAACAGCCCCGTGGAGACACTGTGGCGACTGTTGGAAGAGGAACTGGCCGGGACGATGACAGCTGATCTCGAGATCAGCGAGACACCTCGTGGACTCTACCAACTGGTCCCTGGGAAGTGGCTGCTTGTGTTCTGGGCTACAAGCCACACCGGGGTCACGCCAACAGGGAGATGGGACGCAGAAGTCTCTGGGCACGAGTGGAACGATCTGGCAGAGGCAGTCGAGCTTCCGACTCTGCGGCAGGGAGCAAAAGAAGCTCTTCGTGATCGTCGGGACGGTCTTCAGGGCCGGATCTGTGATCGCTGTGAAGTGCCGCCACTGATGAAGCAACTGCTCGTGCTTCTCTAGGACTCTCTCAACTCGATCGCAGCGCCAGCTCTCCAGGGGAAGGCGCTTTTTCTATAATCGAATAGTTGTGCCAATTGCTTCTTCTGCGAATGCAGCTCGTATGTTAGCAGGAATTACACCGTTAAAGATCACAACCTCTATATTTTGTAAGGGGAGAAGAGCTCGTAACTTCCCCTGCATACCGCCGGTAACATCTGTTGCGTGTACCTTGGCCGAAGAAGGAGAGCCCTCTATTTCTTGTCGCGAAAGAGAAGGTATTAGCTGAGTTTTGTCTGTGGGGGGAAAGGAGTCGTACACGCCGTCTACGTCGGTGAAAAAAAGAATGCGCTGAGCCTGGAGTGTCTGTGCTAGCGCCACTGCTAAGGTATCCGCCGAGGCAATTGCGACGTTACCGGAGAGTGTTACAACAGTATCTCCCGCCAGTACGGGAATGCCGCCAGTTTTGAGAATGGTCTCAATGATTCTAATTCCTGTGAGTTTGAAATCGCCCTGTTCATTCATGTATCCTAGACTGCTGGCTTGGAGGGGAAGGGCTGGTAGATGAAGTTGATGAAGAGCTTTCGTGATGACGTGTGTAAGCCGTCGCATATTAGCCATCGTTTTTCCCATTCCAATCAGACGCTTTGGGTTCAAGGGCTTGTTAATTAGATCGTATTCATGAGCTAAGGGATGGCCTACAGAGCCAGCTCCATGGAGGATAACAAGGCGCAGGTCCGGAGAGGCGGCAAGTGCATCAGCCAGCTCCGTGCATATTGTTGTGATAACATCCTGTAGAACTGCGGGCTTACCACTTTTCTTATCAGTTATAATACTGCCACCCAGTTTGATAATCCAAAGCCTCATATGATTCAATAATACCATGCTAAATTTAGACCAAACAAAAAGCGAAACTAGTGCAGAGTATGTAGTGCTCGTTAATGAGGATAATGAACCCTTGGGGCAGGCGCTAAAGTCACAGGTGCACGCTAGTGATACCCCTCTACATCGGGCGTTTTCTTCTTTTCTGTTTAACTCTCGTGGAGAGCTTCTACTCCAGCAACGTAGTGGCGGCAAGAAAACCTGGCCACTCATATGGTCCAATAGTTGTTGTGGGCATCCGGCGCCGGGGGAGGGCACAGAAGATGCTGCTCACCGCCGCATCCAACAGGAGTTGGGGCTGAAAGTGACCAGACTCTGGAACATCCTGCCAGACTTCCGGTACCGAGCTGAGTTATATGGAATAGTGGAAAATGAAATCTGCCCAGTATTCGTTGGTTTTGTTGATGAGGAGCCTGTAGTTAACCATGATGAAATTGAAACCATTCGCTGGGTGCCATGGGAGCAGTTTCAGCGTGAAGCTGCAGCGCCGGATTCCAAGTTCTCTGCCTGGTGTATTGAAGAAACGAGACTACTGGCAGAAAATGCAGAATTTCAGCAGTTGTTGCGAGAACATACTGCTTAACTCCCTAATCAAATGGATAAGAGTATGTTTTTAGACATTGAGCGGGTATTTGAGCACTACTTTCCTGAGCAGTGGAGTAGTGAAGAGTTGCAGAAGTTTCTTGGCGATTCCCGCTTCGTGCGCGACAGAGAAGCTATACAGCAGACGATCAACGTCCCTATACGCGAATTATTTTTTCGAGGTGGAAAGCGTTTGCGTTCAGCGCTTCTGTTTACGCTGTTGCAGGGATTTGATATTAATCCTCGTGGGTATGAAGAATTCGGGATCATTATAGAGCTGGTTCATAATGGGACGCTGGTTGCGGATGACATAGAAGATAGCTCTGAGCTTCGGCGCGGGAAGGCATCCTTGCATAAGATGCTTGGACTCGATATAGCGGTTAACATCGCCAGTGGAATGTTATTTATCCCCGTCACTATGCTTCTTAACCACAGTAAGAAAATTTCTGGTGAACAGCGGCTGCGTCTTTTTGAAATATACAGCGAAGAGATGACGAATGTTCATATGGGACAAGGCATAGACATCTCGTGGCACCGAACTCTTCCTGATCATATTACTCGGGAGATGTATCTTGAAATGTGCCGTCTTAAAACCGGATCGCTTATGCGGATGAGTGCGCGGTTTGCCTGCGTTCTGGCTGAACAGGATATACCGACAGAAGAAACCCTCAAACGGTTTGCTGAAAGCGTAGGTATTGTTTTCCAGATTAAAGACGATGCGCTTGATCTTACGGCTATAGAAGAGACATTCGGTAAGCCGTACGGAAACGACATCCGGGAGGGGAAACTTAGCCTGCCCGTCATTCTGGCGCTGGAGGAACTAGCCCAGAGGGACAAAGGACGCTTGCGAGCCATCTTGCAGCAGCATCCCGGGCAGCAAGCAAAAGAACTGATTGATGAGGCTCGAGCGCTTATTATGAAAACCAATGCCGTTGATCGTGCGATAGAGTACGGCCACACACTTTTTGTGGATGCTTGGAAAGAGATAGAGGACAAGATTCCAAACAAAGAAGGGCAAGAGCGCCTGCGGGAACTTACGAAGTCGTTTATTAGGAGGGAGCGGTAAATATACGTTCTCTAAACTGACTCTCTGGAAACAGGAGTCGGTTTTATACATCAGCTATATATTGCTGAATAACCATGTAGTGATCGAAGGCAATAGTGTCGGGAGGGGGAAGATCCGCTATATTAAACCACTGTATCTCGCTTACTTCCCAATCAAGCTCTCCTGTCTGCTCCGTAGCTTCACATGCGTAGTTGAAGGCGATGTTCTGACGACCAGCGTCATTAGGCCTATCAGGGTTATCAAAAATGCTAAGGAGTTTGAGATTAGTAATTTCCCAGCCCGTTTCCTCGCGTATTTCCCTGGTAATTGCTTGCTCTATTGTTTCATTGTGATCTACATAGCCTCCGGGCAATGCCCATTTACCGCCTTCCAGCAGAGTCTCGGCTCGCTTTTCAAGGAGGATCTGGTCGTTTTTAACCACAACAGCTTGAGCTACGGCATGCCGCAACTTTCCTTCACCGCCATCTTCAAATGTGCATGTAAGCATAGGGAGTTAGCACTTAGTCAATTAGTGTTTTCCCAGAGTTGAGGAAAACCACCGTATCGTTTGAGTTAAATTTATGCTTGTCTGGTGCAGCAAAAACCGCAGCTGAAGAGGGCTCGCAATCAACCACGTTTTGAAACTTTGCATAGGTCTTCTTTATTTCCTGCTCGCTTAGTCGATAAATTGGGTGTCCTGCCTTTTGGTAGAACTCCAAGGCCTTAGAATAAGGTGTCCACGGCGTAGAGAGTTTATCACCGAAACTCTGTGTAGTATTTTGTACGCCGATGCCAATTACCTGTGTTCGTTTTTTCTTATTCTCTAATGCTTGAATAATACCCAAGTAGATGCCGCCGCTACCTACAGGAACAACGATGTGTGAAGGCTCTACTTCCGCAAAAATCTCCTTTACAATCGGGTGGTAATTTTCTTCATAGCCGTTGGTTACTTCCCAAATTACCTCTTCCTCCTTTTCTCGGGCAAAGGCAACCAATTCCTCCGGCCTCATAATCTTATGATTTAGGTTCAGTTCAATAACTTGATAGGCTGCCTGCCTTAAAATATTTTTAGTTTCAATTGATAAATCGCGACTTACGATGCAAACGACTTTAATGGGGCTGTTTTTAGCAAACTGGGCGAGGCTGTATCCGTTATTACCTGAGGTTATTAAAACTAATTTATCAACTTTTAAGCGACTTGCTTCTTGGAAAACATATAGGTTACGTCTATCTTTCACCGTTCCAAATGGGTTCTTGCTCTCGTTTTTCACAAAGACAGCTTTCATTCCTAGCTGTGCTTGTAAGTCTCTGAGCGACAGTAGGGGAGTTTGTCCGACCGGAGGGATCTTTTTCATGCCTTTGCTTTTCCGTTGAGTCGCTTTGCTTCTTTCCAGGAGAGCTCAAAAGCGTTTTTTAATGCATCAGCCAACTCTTGGCTCTGAATAATAAGAGAGAAACGCTCTACTAGAGACATGAAGACGATCTTATCATCATATACATTAATCTCTGGCGAAAAAGCATATTTTTCAGCCGGTACTAATTGAGCTTCACGAGCTTCTTCCGAGTCATGTGTCATACGCTCTCGGGCTTCTGGTGTGTCAGGGAATATCGCTCGAATGCCAATCTTCTTACTTGCTCGACGCTGATAATAGTCAGGGAAATAGTTAGGTAGAGCTTTGTGCATATTCTCAATTGATGCATAGGCTCGAATTGTTTCCTGGGAGGTCAGAGTGTCCTCATAGGCTGTTTTAATTCCCTCAATGCCCTCGTAAAACTGTACTTTAGGTTTTGGTCCCACACCAACATACATAGCTTTTAACTCAGGCAGAAGGCTGCGAGCAGTACCTACTAGTTCTGTATATTTTTTCACCGACTCCTCAAGGAACTGGATAATGCGTTCAGGGGGAGCAGGATTATATATCTTGGTTCCTGATTTTTCTGAAATACTGACGAGGCCGTGCCCGGAGAGGGAGTCTAGTAAAACATATGCCGTGCTTCTATTGATTCCCGACTGCTTTGCTATTTCATTCACAGGAGCTGGTCCCAGCTCAAGTAGCACGAGATATATCTTTGCCTCCTTATGAGACAGCCCAAATTTTTCTAGTTGTTGTTCGGTAATAATAATGTCAGGTGTTAATGACCTCTGGCAGTCTCCTTGTTTTGCTGCTCAAAATCTTTCTTAGTAGAGGATTGAGGCAGCACGCTCCAGAAATTGCTGTTAATAATAATTAACAACAATGTTCTGTCAAATAAGCTCTACAATAGTATGTTAATAATTTTTGACAACATCTTATATTAGAACCTATCTTTGGTCTGAGGAGTATGGTTAAAGTCAGATTTTATACCACAACGAAAGAAGGATATAAGCAGCTCCTTGCATGGGGAGGGGCCTTAATGACCACTCGTAAGGACGAAGCCTTGCGATCTATGTTGAAGGAAGATGTGGAATTTGAAGGAATGTACTTGGCGAAGACTGCAAAAATACCTTATTTGGTGGTGGCGTTTATGTATAGCCCTCATGAGATCAAGTATCCGGACATGTCTATGAGTGTGAACCAGGAGCATCGAACGATGAAAGATCGGTGGCTCAAGCCGGCTAAGGGTCATTGGAGTATGACGGAGTTAGACAATTTGTCCTTGATTTATGAATTAGAGACAGAGGATTATAGGTGAACCATTACGGTGCCGCAGCTTGCCCTATATTTGACACTACTCACATTATAGTATATAATGAATAAAGTTTGTGAATTTTCTCTAGGTAGAGTCATAGATTTCTAGCTTCTTGGTAGATGCCATCAGAATTATTAATTGCTATATTCGGGGGACTCGGAGGCATGCTCGGCTGGGGCTTGGCCGATTTTTTTGCAAAGAAAACGATAGATGAAGTTGGTGATGTAGTAAGTCTGGCCTGGGGCCATGTTTTTGGCACAATTGTCCTCCTGATTATGGTCCTCTATCAGTTTGTAGGGCTGGGGCATAAAGTAACCGCTCATTATGATTTAAGCGCCTGGTTACTCCTTGCCTTCTTTGGAGTATTGCAAGCAGCAGTTTACCTTTTGGTGTACAAGGGTTTTGGAAAGGGACAAGTAGGAGTGTTAAGTCCCGTGTTTGCCTCATTTTCTGGCTTAACAGCGATTATTTCGATAGTAATATTTGGGGAAGCAGTGGGACCATACATACTCTTGGGCCTAGTTGCTCTCTTTGCCGGAATTCTTTTAATCAATATCGATGTTCAAGCCCTCAAGGCAAAGCGACTCAATTTTGCGTATGTTCCTGGGTTTAAAGAAATAGCGTTGGCAACACTTCTTGCCACTTTCTGGACGCTGTCGTGGGACAAATTTGTTGGGGGTAGGGACTGGTTACTGTACACATTCTTCATGTATGCATTTATGAGCGTAGCAATACTCATCTTTGCTTTGATACGTCGAATTAATCTACTTGTTGTTAAGCCTCATATCTGGAAGTTCTTAGCCCTTATTGGTTTTACTGAGACCGTAGCATATGCAGCAATAAGTTTGGGTTATAGCCTAACATCGCTAACCAGTGTAGTTGCATTACTAAGCGGAGCCTTCTCTCTTCCAACAATTATTTTGGCTCATCTCTTCTTAAAAGAGAAAATAACAACAATGCAAACCGTCGGTAGTCTCATTACTATTGGTGGAATTATGGTTCTGGCCGCCCTATAATTGATCCATTGTACTAACTTCTGTATGTCAACGTTCACAAATCCTGATTTCGGCCAAGATTTTCTTGAAGGGTTATCACACAAGACGCCTTTTTTTCTTTTTTCAAAGGAGAAAATCATTCACAATTTTGAAGAGTTTAAGCAATGCTTTCCCGGTGCCTCGGTTCATTACGCGATGAAAGCAAACTCAGAGCCTGAAATTCTGCAAACAGTATTAGATGTTGGAGCAGGATTCGAAGTTGCTTCTGTGTATGAGCTTCACATGCTTCAGGATATCGGTGTCCCGCCGGAAAAAATTATCTATGGGACATCCGTAAAGCCAATTGCTCATATCAAGGAATTTTTTGATTATGGGGTGGATAGATTCGCTTTTGACTCCCTGCCTGAACTGGAGAAGATCGCTGTAATGGCTCCCGGTTCACGTGTATATGTCAGAGTAATTGTTAACGATACGGGGAGTGTATTCAGATTCTCCGAAAAATTCGGCACAGACAAGGAAAATGTTATATCGCTCCTCCAACGAGCAAAGGATCTCGGCCTTCATCCCTACGGCGTTAGCTTTCATGTAGGCTCACAAGCAAGCAACCCTATGGCTTGGGCAAACGCTCTCGAAAATCTAGGGCCCATCCTTGAGCATCTAAAGAAAACGGGTATTGAAATAGAAATTATTAACCTAGGAGGAGGCTACCCGTGCGCCTATGCTTCGACTGATCAAAAAGTTAGTCTTAAAGAAATTGCTGAAAATACACTTAAGCAATACAAGAAACTTCCTTATCACCCCAAATTAATTTTGGAGCCCGGTAGAGGTATGGTTGCCACAACTGCCGTATTGGTAACCAGTGTTATTGCTCGCGTGGAAAGAAGTGCAAATACATGGCTATTTTTAGACGCTGGTGTGTACGATGCTCTTTATGAGGCAATGGCTTATCAGGGATCAACTCGATACCGTGTAACAAGTATGCGCCCTTCTTATGACTCAGGAGAATCTCTGTTTGCTCTTGCGGGCCCCACAGGGGACTCAGCCGATGTAATTACTCGTGAAGCGTCCCTGCCTCAAGATATAGCAGTGGGAGATAAGCTTATTTTTCACGACGTGGGTGCGTACAGTCTGGTAGTGTCTAGCAGATTCAATGGTTTTCCAAAACCTGGTGTATATCTTATTTGACACATAAGATGAGGGGAATACAATTAGTTGCATGACACTGAACACTCCTCAAAAAGTTACTGCTGTCTTTCTGGCCCTCCTTGTTATCTTCTGGATAGTCCTGTCTCAAATGGGGACTACAACCGGATTCTACAATTATCTTTACTCCTTTTTGTTTGGATTGATTCCTCTTATTGGGGGCGCTGTAGCAATGTCTAGTGCTAAGAGATGGGGAGGTCTTCAGACTGCTATTGGAAAGGCAGTTTTTTTCATAGGTCTTGGACTTTTCTTCTGGGGCAGCGGAGAGACAATCTGGTCTTATTACAACTTTTTCCTCGGAGAACCGGCTCCATACCCATCCCTAGCTGATGTTGGTTTTGCTCCAAGTATTTTCTTCTACGGTCTAGGAGCTATTTATCTTTCGAAGGCAACTGGGGCAAAGTTTGGTTTAAGGAGTAAGTACGCAAAAGTTGCAGTTGTGATAGCATCAATTGTTATTTTCGCCATATCGTACTATGTGCTTGTAACCGTTGCTCGAGGTGGAGTGCTTGTCCCTGAAGGGGAAACAACTCTTAAGATTATTTTGGATATCGTCTATCCACTGGGAGATTTCCTGGCTTTTGCCATTGCTGCTATTGTTTCGGGTCTTTCCTTTAAGTACATGGGGGGTAGATACACGTGGGACGCTATATCGATACTTCTTGGCTTGTTTGTTATGTTTGTTGCTGACTCCATCTTTTCCTATACAACCACTACCGGTACTTTCTACAACGGTAGTTTTGGAGATTTGATGTTAACCCTCGGTTTATTCCTTCTTACATTCGGAGTCCTCGGGTTTTATAAGCTAAAAGAGGCGTAATTGGTGCCAAGATATGATTAACCACGATCAAATCGTAATAAAGATAATCGAAGAACAGGCATTGATCATTGGCCCCATAGCCTGGGAGCAGGCTGATAAGGTTACTAGCTTACAAATCGACATGCAGAATCACGCTGTAATTGTTGAAGGTAACCCCAAGGAAGTTCTTGAGAAGCTTGTAGCTCAATATGAAAACCTTTTTGGTCGCGCTTCCCGCGAAGTGTGTCGGGATGCTGTGCGACCACTGCTGTCTCAAATTTCCGAAGACGAAATTCCTGCAGTGTTGAAATAAAGGGTTAGTGTTTTACGTACCCGCATCAAGTACCTGTATTTGAGTGTCTAAAAGCACTCATCTTAAGCTGGGTATTTGACTTCAATTACTAAAAGTAATATCCTATTTTCTAGTTTATGAAATCCGCTATTACAACTTCCATTAACAAGCGCCTCATGCACTTCTATGCTTGGCATTTTGTGCTGCGCGCGAACATTGCTGGAAGTTGATGGTAGCATCCTTTGATTAAAAGATATTACCCTGAGCTCCCAGCACACAAGCTGGGGCTCTTTGTTAAGGGAGAGTTCTTTGTCAACGCAAGAAGAAGGAGTGTTCGATGACCACGCGTTCTATCGGTTTCCACGCGGAAGTGGAGGTGCTGAATGAGATCGCTGCAGTGCTGGGAAAGTACCGGCACGCAGGTGATCAGATGAACTTCCAGCAAACGCTGGAAGCGTTGGGCATGGTGCCCGAGGAGGCGCAAGCCTACTGGAGTGCACTGAGCCCGGACAACAACGGCTCAGAGGCGTTCAACCTGGCCGGGGTTCGCAACAACACCGAGTTGGCGAATGCTTTCGGCATCCTGTTGGACTCCAATTCCCGTTTTCCGCGCAACTGGCTGCTGTACCGTCTGCTGGAGTGTCACTTTCCAGACATCCTCAAGGTGCAACTGCTTGGGCAGCGTCACATGGGAGGTCGGGCGAGCAAGGGTGATCCACCGGAGCGCCGGCGCATCGTGTTCGAGAAGGGGCTGGTGAAGCCTAACGGTTCTGTGCGCGGTGACAGGGGAGCCTCGATGCCTGTCTACCAGGTCTATCAGGGTCGTCAGCCGGCACATTTTTCGGCTTTGGCCCTTCAAGCTGCGGCACCACTGTGCGCAGCGCTTGGCGAGGAATGGGGCATGCAGTGGGCGGAGTTGTTCGTCAGCTGCAAGATGCTCATTCCTCCAGCAGCCGTGGCTAAGCTCTTCGCTCGGATCATCGCAGCGGGGCAGAAGGGTGAGCCTGTCACTTTGGTTGGGGCGTTTTGTCCTGACTACGCCTACGAGGAGACCGGCAACCCCCAGCTTCCTTACCGCTACACCTTTAACGGTGTGGGGGAGGGTGTGGGTCTCGTCGCTCAGCAGTTCGTGCGGATCGTGCCGGCGATTTCCGGGTTCCTCACTCAGCTGAGGATCAATCACCGGATCGTACTGGGGATTGGTGACTTCGAGGCTGATTCGCCAGCTGTCCTGGAGCGGGTGGGTCTTCAGCAGGCTGAGTTCAAGCGGCGCTGCCAGTGTTCGCTTGAGGCGTTTCGGGCGGCCGTTTCGCCTGATCTGCCCCTGACGCTCGAGTTGTGTGGTGAAGAGCGCAGCAACGGACGGTTCCGCCAGTACTGCCACGAGGCCACCAGGCGCATGTACTTGGGAGACTTCGGTCAGATGAGAGCGCTGTACGAGGACCTGGCTGAGGTCATCGCTCGCATCCCGAATCAGTACCGCACGTTCTATGAGCGGTGGTACGGTCATCGGATGAGTGATCAGGAAGTCAGCAGTCTCGTGTACTCTCAGGGCGGGGAGTACGCAGCACTGGCAAAGATCTACGCTGATGACTTCGGACCCAACGTAGTGATGCTGGCCGGAGACCGTCCGGAAATGCATCGCTTCAACACCTTCTTCCAGACTCTGCCTACTCTGTGCGCCAAGCGGGCGTACTGACAGGCTAGACTCTCCGCGCCTTCGATCCAACCAGCCCTTGGATCGAAGGCCCCTTTCTTTTATATTTCACCTACCATTCATGAAATCTGCATATCTACTCTTTGATGCTAAAGGGCCAGAAATTCGCCATCGTTCTGGCGTAGTTGCTCCTGATTCTTTTATTTACCTTGCTCCTGAAGGAAAGCCGGCAACAGTCTACTTCGACGCGCGGGAATACGGCGTTCAAAAGCAGAAACTGGAAGCCCTCGGCAGTCCTGTGCGGATTGAACGGCTGGAGCCTTACGCTAAAAAAGCAAAGAAGGCGACAGGTAGCCCATTGTTAGCTAGTCTTCTTGTCATCTTAAAAGAGCATAAGATTAATGCGGTGCGTATTTCTCCTGCTATGCCATACGCTATTGCCAAAGCCCTTGAAAAAGCAGGCAAAAAAATTATTGTGCATTCATACGAAGGCGAAAGAGAGTGCAAGACTGAGGCGGAGATAAAGTTCATGATTGCTGCCCAGAGAGTAACGGAAGCGACTTTTGAACTTGCCCGTCAGATACTCGTTGCTAGTACGGTTAAGCGTGATCGAATTATCTACAAAAAGAATGTACTAACGAGTGAATATATGAAGGCTCGTCTTCAGACCTTTTTATTGGAGAAGGGCTACAGCTGTCCGGAGGGAATGATCGTAGCGTCCGGAGAGCAAACATCGCGACCGCATGATGAGGGCGAGGGGCCATTGCTGCCCAACCAGTGCATTATTATCGACATCTTCCCGCAATCACAAAAAACGGGCTTTTTTGCGGATATGACTCGAACATTCGTAAAAGGGAAAGCATCAAAAGATATCCGGACACTTTTTCGTGACGTTGCAGATGTACAGCGGCAAATTTTGGAGAGCGTCAATATTGGTCAACAGTGTACAGATGTCTACAAAAAAACCGTTAGGGCGTTTAAGAAATTAGGACACCCGACATTACCAGAAAAAGGGTTTATGCACGGCACCGGCCACGGATTGGGATTAAGTGTCCATGAAGGGTCTAGTTTGAATGCCTACTCTGAGCGCCGGATTGAGCCAGGCATGGTTCTCACTGTTGAACCGGGGCTGTATTATCCTGGTATAGGCGGGGTGCGATTCGAAGATGTAGTTATTTTTCACCCCGATAGTCGTAAGCAGAACATCACGCAATTTACCAAACCATACGTAATTTCATGAACAAACATATATTCAAACAGTCCGATGCTAGGTCGTACGATCTCGAAGGAGGCCACTGTTATTTATATCCAGATTCACCTACAGAGAAACTATCTTGTGCGTTAGTGGAACAGGACGGACGATATCCAACTGAAGGCTATAAACAGAATAGTATCTGTACCGAAGCATTCTTCGTCATAGATGGAAGTCTGAAGATTACTGTAAACGGGGAAGTACACCAGATGAACAAGCACGACGTAGCCTACATCCCGCCTAAAACTCCCTACGCGGTAGAGGGGAAGGGAACAGTCTTCATCTTTATCGAACCGAAGTGGGATTCGACTCAAAATACATCAGCTGAGTAGTACATAAAGAGATTGAGACACCATTTCTAGGTACAATCTGTCCGAAATCCATTACACTAAAGGACATATGGCCACGTCGCAGATTAAGAATAATCATGTTCAACAGGATTCCCTGTTGAATCGCATTAACGAGGAGCTATACAAGCGTAATGCGGAATTGGCAGTGCGCAACAAAACCCTGGCTTTATTGCGGACATTAGATGAAATGGCTCTGGCGGCAGTGGATGTTGAGGATATTTCACAAAAGATCACCTCCATTATCTCTAAAGAACTAGGATACGAGATAGTATCACTGGCAGTTGTACGAGAAAAAAAGAACACTTTGCGATGGCTAGCGATTTCCTCTCAAGTGCCCTGGATCGCCAAGGCTATGAAGGGAATTGATCTGGCACACACATCCGTGGCTCTTAAGGATGGCCTCATGTCGGTAAAAGCTATCCAGGAAGGAAAGGATATGAGTGCTGAAGGGATTGCCCAAGTGTTCCCACCAGTCATTGCCCACGCTATGTCTGGGACAATCGAATCTAAAGTCAGTGATCCTGTAATGTATACCATGCTGTATCCGTTGAAATTACAGGGCAAAAACGTTGGGTTGCTTACGTTGAGTACCAGTCGTCCTTGGGATAGTGTCTCACGCTATGAACTTGAGTCGATCGCTGGCATTATTGGACTGGTTTCTTTGTCCCTGTACAAAACAAAAATTTATCAGGATTTACAGGAGACCTCCGCGCAGCTAGCTCAGGCTAATACACAGCTAAAAGCTCTTGATAAAGCCAAGAGCGAGTTTCTCAGTATCGCCAGCCATCAGCTATACACTCCCTTAACGGCTCTGCGAGGATATATTTCGATGTTTATGGAGGGAGACTTCGGGCAAGTGACAGAAAAACAACAAGAAGTACTAGATATTTTAAACAAGAGCGCTGTCCACTTGATTGAACTCATTAAGGGACTTCTCGATATCTCCAGGATTGAATCTGGCCGCTTGGAGCTAAAACTGGAGCTGATTGATCTAGGCGAAATTACCCGTCAGCTGGTCCAGGACTTGTTGCCGAACGCGATGGAAAAAAAGTTAGAGCTTGAATTCCATGAGCCGCAGGTGCCTATTCACGTCGTAGCCGATCAGGAGCGGTTGCGGCAGGTCATGCTGAACTTTATTGATAACGCCATCAAGTACACCGATAAAGGGCGGGTTGATGTCTATCTTAAACCGCAAGGGGATGCCGTCCTGTTTTCTGTGGTGGATACTGGCAAAGGCATTACCAACGACGATATTATGCGATTATTTACAAAATTCACTCGTGTAGGTGGGGCAGCGAAGTACCACACTCAAGGAACGGGCCTCGGACTCTACGTGGCAAAACAGATTGTTAAAGAGCATCACGGAGAAGTCCAAGTGACCAGCCCCGGACTCGGACGTGGCAGCACCTTCTCAGTTGAGTTGCCACTTGAAGGATCTGTTGGAAGCTTAAAAGTAGGGGAGAAGGCAACAGTTGAAATTAAGGCGGCAGAAGTAACAGGAAACGGCAAGGCATCAGATGAATAACCAAATACGGATCAAAAGCATACGGTGGGCAGTCTTCAGCTTCGCACTTATTGGAGCACAGAGTTTGCTCGTTAGAATAGCCCAGACTTACTTCTCGAGCTCCTTACCAATGTTGGCAGTTACGGCCGTGACAGGGCTTTCGTTATTATTTGCAGCTCTCGTGCTCGGAATATACCGGCTGGTTGAATCAAAAATATTTCGGGGTATTCAGGCAGAAACAGCTTTAAAGACAATCTCGCAAGATTTAAGCGGTGCAGCAGAATTGAGCGAAGTCGTTGATACAATCCTGGCTGGTGTCAAAAAAAACATGAGTGCTCGCAAAGCCGCGCTTCTGCTCTTAGAAAAAAACACCTACGCACTTCACGGTCAATATGGGATGAGTTCTTTCCGGGCGGAAATTCCAATACAGCATGTCATTGTCCAGTATCTTCGGGACCACAGACGACTGTTGCAAAAGGGTCAGATGCAGCAGGAGCTAAAATCATCCTACAGTACCGCAAAGAAAATAGAGGCTGCGCTCGACTGGTTGGGCGTAGTAGGAGTAGTACCTTTCATTGAACATGGACAGTTGATTGGCATGTTGTTAGTAGGCGGCCGACAGGATAACAAACCATATTCCAAGAACGCCTGGGCTTTTTTGTCACAATTGGCAGCGCATAGCAGTGTAGCGCTTGAGCGGGCCCGTTTGTACAAAGAGTTGCAGGACTATGAAGCTGACCTTCAAGCCGAGATCAAACAAGCTACCCAAGAACTAGAGCAAGCTAACACTCAGCTCAAAACGCTTGATAAAGCCAAGAGCGAGTTTCTCAGTATCGCCAGCCATCAGCTATACACTCCCTTAACCGCTCTGCGAGGGTATATTTCGATGCTGCTCGAAGGTGACTTTGGGAAAGTACCGGAGAAGCAGCAGGAGATACTGCAGCTTGTTAAGGCGAGTGCAACGCGCCTGATTGAATTGAATAAGTTCCTTCTCGATATTTCTCGTATCGAAAGTGGCCGTTTAGATCTTAATCTGGAGTCAGCAGACCTTGTGTCGCTGACTGTAGAGCTGGTGCAAGACTTGCTGCCCAATGCTATCGAGAAGGGATTAACGCTGGAATTCCACCAGCCTAAGCAGCCGGTGCCGCCTGTGGCGATTGACCGCGAGCGTATACGCCAGGTAATGCTGAATTTCATTGATAACGCCATCAAGTACACCGAGAAGGGTCGGGTGGAAGTAAGGGTGGGCCGGGAAGGGGACGAAGTCATATTCTCAGTGCAGGATACTGGCAAGGGTATAAGCAAAGATGATATATCGCGGTTGTTTAACAAGTTTACGCGAGTTGGTGGTGCTTCCCGTTTTCACACAGAAGGGACAGGACTCGGATTATATGTGGCGCGGCAGATTGTTAAAGAACATCACGGGGAAGTGCATGTCGACAGCCCCGGTGAAGGCCTCGGCAGTACTTTTGCAATGAGTGTGCCAGTTGAAGGTACCCCTCGAGCACTCAAGATAGGGGAGAAAGCGGAAGTTGTTATAAAAGCTGCCGAGGTACACGGGCAGCGTCGGGTTCGTCAGCGCATCTGACAGCCGGGAATCGGCGAGAAGCCCTATCTCTCGTATAGTGGGACGTATTAGGCTATGGCTAATAAACGGAAAAAGCGAATAAAGCCCACATGGTATAGCGCAGCAGCGTTGATGGCTGTTATTGTAGTTGGTATTGGACTACTCGGTACGCCGTTAGTCTTTGCTGACAGGATTGCCCCCGGACTGCGGCTGGGTTCATACGATCTCTCAGGCATCTCCGAAAAAGACCTAGGAGGAGTCTTGAGTCGGTACGAAGAAGGGTTATGGCAGCAAGAAGTTACTGTACGGCTTGGAGAAAGTCAATCTACCCATACTTTGCGGGAACTGGGAGTAAGCCTAAACAAAGACGCCACCAGAGCTGCAATTCTTTCCGCATATCGGCCACTCGGACTACCCGTGCAATCTGTAGTCCAGCCAACCATCGCGCTGGACCCGTCCGAGGCCCATGAAGTACTGCATGCCGAATACGAAATGCAGCTGCAGTTACCTAAGAACGCTTCTTTACGGGAAGGGGCCGGAGGTGCACTTGAATTGGTGCGTGGAGCACCGGGCCAGCAGGTAGATGTGGTGGCCCTGCGAATGGATATAGAAGAATATATTGCAGATCTGGAATCGCGCTCCTCTCTTTCATTTGTTCCTGTTAACCTGAATATCATATCTGCCGTTCCGCCGGTGGAGGATACTGAAGTCAGTCATGCTAGACAGCTAGCTGAAACCCTCCTGCGTGACGGATTTATACTGACCTATGGCGAGGAAGAGTACGTTATCAAACAGTTTACTATTCGCCGTCTTCTGACGTTCAACGAGCAGGCTGATCCGTTTAATCCCGACAATGTCATTCTGGGAGTGCGCTTTAATCCAGCTGAACTGCGTTCATACGTCGAGACTACGCTCGTTCCCGAGGTTAACCAGGAACCAGTTAACGCTAAGTTTGAAGTAGCCGAAGAAGCTTCATTGCCTGAAGGGGTACGGGTTACACAATTCGCTGTCCCGCAGGTGGGTCGACAGATTGATATTGAAAAGACAACAGAATATGTTGCCCAGGCGATAGCGGCCGGTTCTGTGCGAGCGCCCTTGGCTGTAACGGAAACGGTTCCTCAAGTAGCCGAGGCGCATGACATTACAGCACTTGGAATCACCACGCTGTTGGCGCGAGGCGAATCTGATTTTATCGGCAGCCCCCGAAACCGTATTCACAATATCGTTGTGGGATCCCAGAAGTACCATGGTCTGCTGGTTGCCCCCGGTGAAGAATTTTCGTTTAACAAGTACTTGGGACCCGTCACGGGTGCTGCCGGATTCAAGCCTGAGCTCGTCATCAAACAAAATGTAACGGTGCCAGAATTTGGCGGAGGGTTATGCCAGGTATCTACAACCGCTTTCCGGGCGGCTGCGTATTCGGGGATGGAGATCATTGAACGCAAGAATCATTCTTACGCTGTAGCCTATTATGGCACACCTGGATTTGACGCTACTATCTATCCCGGGTATACTGATTTTCGTTTCCTCAATAACACACCTGGTTACATCCTGATTCAGACCAAGGTAGTGGGGACAAAACTATATTTCGAGTTCTGGGGTACCGACGATGGTCGGGAAGTTGAAGTTGTTGGCCCCAATCCCTACGATCGCAGGAGCAATGGCGCCGTTAAGGCAACGCTTACTCAAAAAGTCAGTAAGGATGGTCAGGTAGTACTCGAGGATGCATTTTACAGTAACTATAAGTCGCCAAACCTCTATCCCAAGGCTGTCGTTGAGAATGGAGAGAAGCAACCTACTTGAGAGATACGGCCCCAGCGACTTCCAAAGAATTACATGTCACCACAGCCAATTGCGCCACCACCACCACCCATCAGGGCCAAAAAGACAAAGAGCAGAAAACACCAGCCGGTGAAATTAGTTGCACGCAAGAAACCTTCGCATGCACGTTCTCGTCATGGACACGTAAAAAAGCGTTCAGTTCGGCGCGAGCTTTCTGCGGGAGGCGTAGTTGCCCGCCAGGAGCGGGGTATCTGGCATGTTGCTTTACTCAAGACCGAGCATAAGCGTGGGGAGGTTTGGGTATTACCGAAAGGGCATGTTGAACTTGAACAGGGAGAAAAGATTTCAGATGCGGCTCGTCGTGAAGCAGAAGAGGAAGCGGGTGTAAAAGATTTATCGATTAAAGATCAGCTGGGGGTTACCAAGTTTACTTTCCAGGCTGAAGACGCTTTGGTGCGTAAGACCGTCCATTATTTTCTCATGACAACAGGCCAAAAAACACTAGTCCCTCAAGCGGAAGAGGGGTTACTAGAAGCTGCTTGGTTTCCGATTGATGTAGCTATAAAAACACTGGAATATGACACCGATCAGGATATTGTGCTAAAAGCTCGCGAAAAGCTCACAGGAGAACCTCTGCCAGCTCGCCGTTCCCAAGTCCGCGCTCCTCGTATTCACAGGTAAATAAAGAAGGAGTATGATGTTGTCATACTGTTCCTTCGGTTTTCTGGTTCAAACCCACGGAGGGTCTGATGACCAGCCTTCTTGACGAAGCGCGAGTTTACCAACGTGAGCACGACGACTGCCATGAGGTGAGCATGCTGCTGAGCAGAATTGAAGGTGGAGAGTCCATCGACCCCGACAAATACCACCGATGGAGAGCGCATGCCCTCGCGCAGAGGATGAACTCCAAATCGTGTCCTTGCATCTTCCGGGGAGCCAGACTCTTTCATCACAGCTGCAACTAGCGGCTCAACCTTTCTCAGCGGTCTCTTCCGGGAAAGGTTTTTCATTTGTTATATCCAGCTTCGCTTAATCAGTGAATCAAAAAAGGTTGCGGGATGTAGACCCGCTTTTTTAAGTTGATGTTGGAGGGGGGTTAGAGTTGATAGTGTGGGGATGGTGTTGACTTCCAGTACATCAACGGTATTTTCTTCAGCAATCATATCAATGGTGGCCACCCCTCGACATCCCAGCTCGTCATATATATTACGGGCAATTTCTGTCGCTTCGGCAATTACCGCATTATCTTGCGTAGCTGGTGTGTGTAAAGCAACCCGACCAGCTCGGCGCTTGGCCAGGTGATCATAAAACGCTGTTTTTTGCGGCACAATGATCGTTGGAGGTAGGGCAATGATATGCCCTCGGGCATCCTCTGTTAGCGTGATTGCCAGCTCAGTACCGCTGCGGTGTTCCTGAAGAATGATATCGGTTACGGCCAGATGTCTGCGAATAGCTGCTTCCAGCTCTTCCGGTGTTTCCACGCGCTCAATGCCTATACTGCCTTCCTCAGTTACCGGCTTAACAAATACGGGAGGTAAAAACTCATCTTTGATATCTTCGAGTACGTCCTCGACAAGTGTTCCTTTTCGAAAGCGGCGGGTATATGGAGTGGTGGTAATGTCATTAATTGTATTGGCAAACAGGTATTTATCCGATGTGCGCTGGCACGTGTGATATGGGGAGCCAACAACAGGAATGCGTAGGGCGCTGCCCAAGCTGTGCATTGAACCATCATCTCCACCATGCCCGCGCACAAGAGTAAAGATACTCTGAACTGGGTGATGTAAGAGGCGTTCTAAGGCTCGGTCGGGAGACAGTGCCGGCACTGCTTCGGATAGTCTCGTGAGAGTTTGTCCTATTGACCCGCTGCGCGGCAAGCTGCCGAGTGGTACTTTCCATAGGCCGTCAGTAGTGATTTCAACTGGAGTGACATCGTATTGTTCGCGGGGGACATACTGGCAGACCCACTGTCCTGTTTCAGTCGAAAGGTCGTGGTTACTGGCACTGCCACCGTAAAATACAACAACGCGTGGTTTCTTCCTGATCATAGCTTTAAGAAGGATTATTCTTTACGTACCCTTCAGGATACCACGTTGCGAAGCTATGCTCTATGGAGCAGGGGATGCTTACGTGCTATCGCCGGGTTGTTCCCTGGTTTTCTTTGAGCCATTGGATTGTACCGCCAAGTTTTTCGATGGTGTCTCGATCGCCATCCTGAATGCGCCCATACCAGTATTCCTTGTCTGCCTGGGATGGCTCCTGCTGGTGTACGAAATAAAAGAGATAAGGGAACCAGTGACTTTTTAGCTTATCCAGGCTGATTTTTGCGGTGCGGGAAGTACGGGCCGGCTTTTGACCCGTTTGCTTGGCGCGTTGCATAGCAGCGATAAGATCAGTTTTAGTATTTACCTCTCCGTTGTATACATAATCAACCCAAAACTTGTTTTCTGCCGCGGTAACGTCCTTATCGAACACCCCTAGGTACACATTATTAACATCAGCAATAAGAGCACGAATGGCTGGACGGACCTTGGTCAGACCGTTTGCGGTATTGGGAGCGGGAGCAGGCCCGCCTTTGAGAGCAGAAGAGGTACTCACTATGCCTTTAAAAGCACTGATTGACTGACTATGAGCATATCGTTTAAGGAATTCGGGAAAAACCGTGAGGACGTATTTTTGTTTGTATCCCATAGCCGCAAAAATATCAGGGGAAGTAATCAGACGCAGTTTTTCATCCTGAACAACATAGATATTAGGACCCAGTCCTACCACCCACCCATCGGGGTATTTCTCTAAGTTTACTCCACGTTCATGACGAGCGAGGATAGCATCAATAGCGGGAGCGCGAAGACTTTCGTCGGGGTTGCCGTCTGCTTCGTAGATATAATCGGAAAGATACAGACGCTTTACCAGTTTGCCTCCCGTGACTTCTTCAATTCTCCAGAAACGCCCACCATGGTAGGGACCGGTGTATACCACCATGCCGCCAGGGTAGAGTTTTGTATCAGTGATAGCAGGGCCGGTAGGAAACTCTTGCAGATGAATAGCGGAAGTTGGGTAGAGATTACCGGCGGGCATCTTCAATGCGACTCGAATAGCGGGGCTGGCGATCTTGCGCTTACGTAGCTTGTCATCAATGAAGTATTGGGTGCCGTCCGGGTGCTGTAAAATCTTGCCAATGTAGACAGGGTTTACGGATTTTGTCTGAGGATACCGCGCTAAATCTTCGTCGGGGATAGTTAGAATGATGTCATGCTTGAAGTAATGGTTCTCACCAAGCCACCTATTAATGAGGCCGGGGATGACCCAGCTCTTCTTTCCGTTTTGGATATAGAAGACTTCTGGTCTGCCGGCAGATTTAATCAGTGTGCCGTCAGGAAGAAAGTTAGGGTTGATTGGTGAGGGGTAGAAGGCAGAGCTTGTCTTAAAGGCAGACGCTGATGCAACCGAAACAGGAACAACAGTATTGGAAATAGCGCTCGTATGATCCCTTTGGTAGGCGATTGCGCCTAACAAAGCCTCGAATGTTTTCTTTTCGCCTCTCTGGACTCGTCCGGCCCAGTAGGTCCATTCAGTTTGACTGGGAGTTCGATTGTAGACAGCGCGAAAGGCTTCGTTTACCCGGTCGATCAGAGCAGCATGTGCGAACGACGGAAGGAGAAACAAGGTGAGAAAGGTCAAAAGCAGGCCTCTCTTTAACATCTGTTAAATTATAGCATGTTTACGAACGAAAATCAAACGTAGAGTTTACCTCCTAATTTTGGCGGTGTTTTTTGATTGATGTTCGAACTTTTTTTGAGCAAAACCCCCAATAA
>JBBDOX010000011.1:0-66792 GCA_040876835.1 Candidatus Anderseniibacteriota bacterium
CTTTCTCTTCCACCTATGAGGAGATAGGGACAGCTGACGGTACAACAGACGGGGATATCATCACCCTCTACGGCCTGGCTACTATCTCGGCTGTTAAGCCAGCAGCGACTGACTACACTGATACGTGGACGGTAGTAGGAGCTGGACTGTTTTAAATCAGTATTGAAACTGCACGTGGTATACTCACACTATATGGGTGTGAGTGTTATTGAGCATAACCGAACAAAGATTGTCTGCACGATCGGGCCAGCCTCGTCTTCAGCTGGTATCTTAAAAGAAATGATTGTGGCCGGCATGGATGTGGCGCGGATTAATTTTTCTCATAGTGATCACGAAGGCAATCTCGAGCTCATAGAGAAAATACGGCAAGCCGCGAAAGCCATGAATCGTACGGTAGCGATTCTTCAGGACTTGCAGGGCCCAAAGTTGCGGGTGGGAACACTGCCCGAAGATGGCCTGGAATTACTGGAAGGACAGATTGCCACCCTGCAGGCGGGAGTCATCGAAGCCTCTCCCGGTATTATTCCCGTACCATACGACCGGTTTGCTCATGACTTGCGGCGGGGAGACCGGATTTTGCTCGTTGACGGAACGCGGGAGCTGGAAGTGTTGGAAGTAAAAGGCAGTATCGTAAAAGCCAAAGTGCTCCTGGGGGGACGGTTAATCTCACATAAAGGAATGAATGTGCCAACGGTCAGCTTATCAATGGAGTCAATGACGGAAAAAGATGAACAGGATTTAGTCTTTGGACTCAAGCACGATATTGATTTTATTGCGTTATCATTTGTTCGCTCCGCCGAAGATGTTAAGAAGTTGAAAGGGAAAATCAAGGAATACCTTCCCGCTGGTGCGGAGCCGCCGCACATTATTGTTAAAATTGAAAAGCACGAGGCTCTTCGTAATTTCGATGAGATTTTAGAGGAAACGGATGGAGTAATGATTGCGCGCGGAGACCTGGGGTTGGAAACACCAGTAACACGTGTACCGATTCATCAGAAGGAATTAATTGCCAAATGCGTAGTGGCCGGCAAGCCCGTCATCACAGCAACGGAGATGCTAGGCTCGATGGAGCATAATCCTCGTCCCACACGGGCGGAAGTCTCCGATGTTGCCAATGCGGTTATTGATCACACCGATGCGGTGATGCTGTCCGGTGAGACCGCCATGGGTCGCTACCCGGTACGAGCGGTGCAGATTATGGCCGAGGTCATAGAGCACACGGAGGAAACACCGTTAGATGATCTGCTCTCGCAGAAACATTCAACCGGACAGCCCGTACCGCTGGCCGTGGGGGCAGCAGCGGTGGAGCTGGCGCGCAGAATTGATGCAGCCGCTATTTTGATCACTACCAAATCCGGCTATTCAGCGCGAGCCGTAGCTAAATTTCGTCCGGAAATTCCTATCTTTGCCGCCACCAACAATCCCCGGACCCGCAATCAACTGCTGCTGTCATGGGGGATCACGTCGTTTATAGCTGATGATTACACCAGCCCGCAGCGTATGGTGGAGTTAGGTTTGAAAGAATTAGCAGGAGCTTTTGATATTAGCTCCGGTAGCAAGATTGTCGTGATCTCCGGTTTGCGTCGGGATAACGGCGGCTACAACAGCGGGATTCAGGTTATTGAGGTATAAAAAAGCCGCGGACGGAGGGGTTCGTGCGCGGTGTGGAGGTTCACCAGGAGAAACTTTTCCCGGTGAGCCTCACGTAGGCTTCAACGTATCGCTGACGAGTACGGTTGATGACCGTCTTCGGCAGGGTTGGAGGGTCGCTGTTTTTGTCCCACTTCGCAGTCTTTGTCAGCCAGTCGCGAACGAACTGCTTGTCCAGGGAGACTTGCTCACGGCCAGGGGTATACTTCTGGGTGTCCCAGAAGCGTGAGCTATCCGGCGTGAGCACTTCATCGATCAGATAGACGATCTCGCCGATCTGGCCGAATTCGAACTTGGTGTCAGCGATGATAATGCCCTGAGCGAGAGCATACTCAGCGCCCTTCCTGTAAGCGTCCACGCTCAGATCTCGCAGGAGGTAGGCCAGGCTGTCTCCGACAAGCTGGCGCATACGCTCGAACGAGATGTTTTCGTCGTGGCCATCGTCCACTTTCGTGGCGGGGGTGAAGATTGGCTCGTCGAGCTGGTCGCTTTCCTTCAGTCCCGGAGGAAGCTTCAGCCCGCACACCGTGCCGGACTGCTGGTACTCTTTCCAGCCTGAGCCGGAGAGGTAGCCACGAACGACACATTCGATGGGGATGACCTGGGTCTTCCTGACCACCATGCTGCGTCCGTGCAGCACATCGAAGTCGGTGCCGCTGGGAAGCGGGAGATCCTTCGGATTCGTGCTGATCAGGTGGTTGGGGATCGGGAGACGCTTGAACCACATCTCGCTCAACCCCGTGAGCACACGCCCCTTGTCGGGGATGCCGTCAGGAAGCACCCAATCATAGGCGCTGATCCGGTCGCTGGCAACGAACAGCAGCTTGTCGCCGAAGTCGTAAATGTCGCGAACCTTGCCGCGACGGACAGGGATTCCAGGAACATTGCTTTGCAAAAGAGCTTGCTGCTTCATCGGGTTTCCTTTCGAAAAAAGAGGGGGGATCCGGAGGGGTTTACCCTAGCAATATATAGAAGAATTTGCCAGAGAGGGCAGATTTTTGCATAGTAAGGCGCAAGGACAGGTGTCGGAGTGGTCTAACGAGATGGTCTTGAAAACCATTGTGGGTGAAAGCCCACCGGGGGTTCGAATCCCTCCCTGTCCGCACTTAGCTACGATCACCCGATTAATAATACGAAGGATCAGCAAACGTCCCATCCAGTGCAGTTTGATAGACTGTTCGCTGTAAAACTATCGGGCCTAATAACCTCTGGCTAACTCTGTAAACACCTGTTCGTAGCTGGTAACCATTTGGTCAAGAGAAAAACGTTGCTCCACAGATTCCCGACACTTTTTTCGATCCAGCGTCGCAACTTTGTTTACGGCATCAATCATCTCTTTGGTTGTTGTCACCAGGAATCCCGTCTTACCTTCTTCAATAATTTCCGGCATCGAGCCTCGTCGAAAAGCAATAACTGGCGTTCCTGTTACCAAAGCCTCTATTACCACCAGGCCAAATGGTTCATCCCACTGAATGGGCATAAGCATGGCGTAGGCGTTAGCCAATAGTTCTTTCTTTTCTTCTCCAACCTGCCCGATAAATTCCACCTCTGGCGTTTCTTCAAATAATTTAAGCATCTCTTTAGCGTAAGCAGACAGAGGCTCATCTACTTTAGCGGCAACTATAAGCTTACGGCCGGTTTGCTTGGCTGTTTCGACGGCTACCTCTACACCTTTTTCTGGGGTGATTCGTCCTAGAAACACGAGATATTCACCCCGCTCTTCCCGAAAAGGGAATTCATCTATGGGAATGCCATGGTAGATAGTACGGAGATAAGGAAGGCGCGGAAGGGATTTTCGTTGGGCATCACTGATGGAAATAAAGCAGGTCTTTTGAGCTTCGGGTGTTTGGAGAATCGCCTGTTCCGCCGGACGCGACAGGTCTGTGTGGAGTGTCGTTACGAATGATTTATTGAGATACGGCACTAAGGCAAAGGTTTCAAGGATGTGATTATGGATAATATCAAACTTCTCACTCTGACGGGCAAAGTTATTCAGATGACGTATGAGTAGCAGCGTTGCGACAGTTTCGTTTACATCATCAAAGCCAAGCGCCTGGTCGCAGACGCTTTCCAGCTGTGCACCTGTTTTGGAGTCCCCGGTTGCGAAAAGGGTTACCGCATGATCTTTTTTTACCAGACCTTCAGTGACGGCGGAGATAACATATTCTGTTCCGCCGTATTTACGAGGTGGAACAGCTTCTCGGATGTTTGAAATTTCAGCAATGCGCATATGGTAGTTTTTGTTAATTAAATCTTAACATGGTCGTAGGCATCTGTGGGTGGATTTTGGATATTGTGCCTTTTCATTGATAGAATAACTTTATTATGCGTATTGGTGTTTTGGGTCCTATTTGGCTTCCTATTCCTCCCTCGGGATATGGTGGCAGTGAAATTGTTGTCTACAACCTGGTTGAAGGATTAGTAGACCGGGGGCATAGCGTAACATTATTTGCCTCTGGGGGGTCGAAGACCCGCGCTGAGCTTCGATCGGTCTTAGATCGACCACTACTGGAGATTAAAGGAAAGTTTGATTTCTCGGACAACTCCTACGACCTTCTCAATGCATCTAATGCCTTCGCGGCTTCGGAAGAGTTTGATGTTCTTCATAACATGCTGGGTTACCAGGTGCTGCCGTTTCTGCCGTTTGCCAAGTGCCCGGTAGTGCATACCTCACACAGCAGTATTAAAGAATATGATGGATTAGTTATGCAGTTTAAAGACGCCAATTATATTTCTATTAGCAATGCCCAACGTCAGCTTCACCCCCAGCTCAATTATATAGATACGGTGTATCACGGGATTGATACAAAAAAATATGTACCAGCTGCTGATGCTACGCGAGATTACTTTGTTTTCCTGAGCCGCATTATGCCGGAGAAGGGTGTGCATTTGGCCATTGAGGCGGCCAAGCAGAGTCATCAGAAGCTAGTGATTGCTGGTATTGTCGATGAACGTGACAAGGAATATTTTGCTACTCAAATCGAACCGCGTATTGATGATGACCAGATACGCTTTGTTGGCTCCGCAGATGAGGCCAGGAAAATTGAACTCTTTCAACAGGCTAAGGCCATGATTTTCCCCACACAATGGCACGAGGCTTTTGGGCTGGTACTCATTGAGGCGATGGCCTGCGGGACACCGGTTATAGCCTGGAATAAGGGAGCGGTTCCGGAGGTTATCACGTCAGGGGAAACCGGTTTTGTTGTTGAATCAACGGAGGAAATGGCAGAGGCTATGAAGAATATTGATGCTATTTCTCAGGAACGGTGCCGCCAGGAGGCTGAGAAGCGATTTAGCCGCGAGGCGATGGCGCAAGGATACGAGCGTGTATATCAATCACTTCAGGCTGCCGGCAGGTAGCGTGAGAGAATATACAACCTGTTTTGTTGATCGAGTTTCCCATATAAGAAACCACATTGCTAGGACAAAGAATATGGCTACAGCCGCGCTTCCCAGAGCAATCATCTGTATTGCTCCGCTTGTGAGCAGGCAGGCAGCGATACTTCCTAGCACAAAGAACGTGGCCAGCATGCCATCAACCGGCAGATAAGGGGCCACCTTCTCGGTCGGATCTTTGGTTGTTCTGTGAAACGGAAGCTGAGGAGAAGTTAGCGTCCACAGCCATACTAGTGACATCGTACCCGTCAGACCAAAATGAGATAGTGTGGTTTTTAATACTGAAATAATTGAAGCAATACCCCGACGGCGCTGCCCTAGGGAAAAATACAGTACCTTGGCAACAATGAAGCCAGTGATTGTTAACAGACTTAATCCTGCAATGAGAGTAATAAACGGTGTGATTGTGCCATAGCTGGCCAGGATCAAAGAGAGGGTAAGAAATATTGTCGGGAAAAGGGTGGGGTGAAACCAGGCAGTGAGCTGAGTGATAAAGCTTAGCTTTTGTTTCCAGGTCAGGTGCTCGTTTTTAATAGTTGGCCACAGGTCTTTCCGTATAATCTGGGCGTTGCCGTGAACCCAGCGTTCACGCTGTCTCTGAAGAGAATAATAATTAAAAGGCATGAGTCCCCGGCCGATAAGCTGGTTGATGAACACTCCTTTGTATCCCTTGCTGTATAGATGGATGCTAATCTCTGCGTCCTCCGTGATACACCATTCATTCCACTTTAGTGATTCGTCTGTCAGGAAGAGACTTGCCCGTAGAAGGCTGAGGGTGCCGGTGGCCGTGACGGCGTTCCAACTATTGGCCTGCTCAAGGATGTTATCAAAAAAACTACGGTATTCCTGCTCTAATCCAGCTGTTTTCGGTGAGGAGTTATAGTACGCTTGGGGGTACTGCACAATGGCTACGTGTGGATCGCTAAAATGAGGAATAGACTGCTGCAGCATTTTTTCGTCTACTACATAGTCTGAATCCACGATACTTATAATCTCGGTCCGCGGATTCATGTGCGGCAAGGCGGCATTTAGGGCGCCAGCCTTGTATCCTTTCAGGTTTTCAAAATGCAAGAATCTAAAAGGAGGGCCTAACTTTTTACAATACTGCTCAATCGGTTTCCAGATGGCAGGATCGTATGTGTTGTTATCAATTACTAAAACCTCGTAGTTCGTGTATTTAAGCTGAGACAAGCTTGTCAGCGTCTTTTCAACGACGCTTAGAGGCTCGTTATGACAGGGGACGTGAATGGAGACAAAAGGACGGGCGGATTTCGCCGGTGGCGAAATGGGCTTAGGTTTAATGAGAACGCTCACTAACTGAATAGCGGCCAGGAAAATAGCGAAGAGGGCGTTTACTAGAAGTATATAAAGAACCAGGCTGGGTAAAAGAGTAATTAAAGCAGCTGATACGAGAAGAGATATTCCAATAAACCAAGGTTTTTTCAGACTGATTACCTCCCTTCATAAACTAAGATGATAAAGTAGCTATTTTGATAGTATGCCCTATATGAAGCATTAAGTCAAAAAGGACTGTGTAGGTGGTTTATGTGATAATATATTTTTATGAGTAAACAAGGGCCAGAAATGCCACCTCCTAATACGCCTGAAAATGCTGGTAACAGCGACCGAATAGAGGCGGCTAAGAAGCATATAGTGAACAGCCTGCGGGATATAGATAATTTGCCGCTCGCGGATAAAGAAAACATATTGCATCTGGGATACAACCTAAACGACAGCGGAGTAAAATTTGATAAGGAGACCCAGCAGCAGCTTGAGCAACTAGCAGCAAAGCTTCATGACAGAGACGAGGCAATACGTGCCCAGCTTGCTCAACTTAAACCTGGAGATGTTATTGTATCTCCTTCAAAGAGCTATAAAGTCGTTAAAGTGGACTATAAAGAAAAGGCAGAAGATTCTTGGATTACTCTGGAGACTCTTCAGATAAAGCCCCAAGAGCAGGATTCAGCTAGTAAGCCATATCAGATAAATTTGTTTGCCCTGAACCTGCGGACGGACGAGATTGAACAAATTATACCCAAACCGCTCCAGACCTAAGTGGTAGCGTTTTAGATTAGCCTTCGGTAGAGTAAGGGGTTGCTATGCCGGAATTACCTGAAGTAGAAACCGTACGTCTGGGACTGATGCGCCGTATTATCGGCAAGGAAATTACTCGTGTCCAAGTTAAAAAAGCCAAGCTCATTCGCGGCGTTTCCGCACCAGTCTTTGTACGCACATTGAAAGGCAGCCGATTTGGTCACATTGATCGTATTGGTAAGCTGCTCATTCTTTCGCTTATGGGTAAGGATCGGTACGTGCTGGTTCACCTGAAGATGACCGGTCAGTTAATTTATCAAAAGAATAGTACCGTTATCGCCGGCGGACATCAGTGGCCGCCGATCAGTGGCGGACTGCCCAATGCGTACTCCCACATCATCATCGACTTTGCAGATGGCGGCAGATTATTTTTTAATGACCTACGGCAGTTCGGATACATGGAGTTGGCTTCTGCCAAGCGGCGCCAGGAAGTTCTAGACACCTATGGCGTTGATCCTCTGCTAGGAAAGTTTACCTATACTGCTTTCCGCGACGCTCTGGCTAAACGCTCGCGTACCTTAAAGGCCGTGTTGCTGGATCAATCAGTTATTGCGGGGATCGGTAATATTTATGCAGACGAAATCTGCTTTCACGCCCGCATCAGACCAAACCGTTCCGTTAAATCGTTATCCGAAAAAGAACTCAAAGCGCTCTTTGTGGCTACGAAGCACATAATGAAGCGGGCGCTGGAACACGGCGGGACAACATTCAAGGACTATCGCGACTCTGATGGCGCCAAAGGAAACTTTACGGCGCTGCTGAAGGTATATGGCCGTGGTGGAGCGCCGTGCAAGCGTTGCAGGCAGCAACTCATCAAAAAAATCCAGCACGCTGGACGAGGCACCCATTTTTGTTTGCGTTGCCAAGTGTAGTGATTGCCCCGTACACTTTTACCTACATGGCTAATGAATTTCAAAAAGATATCTGGAAAATCGGCATACTAGCTGGAACAGCTGTGATACTGATGATGCTCTTGCTTGTTGCTACATTTATATTTCGATGAGTCAAAAACCATACCCTACTCCAGCGAAGCTATCTATACCGATTGATGCCTACAAAGTATCAGGGTATAGATTTGGTGATCGCGTGCGCAGTCGAATCATATTATGGGCCCGTCACTTAGGAGAAGATGTTCTGGCTGATCCCGGGACATCCATCAAAGCTATTGGTGAAGGTGAAGTCATATGGTCTGAAATCCGACCGGGTTCAAAACAGAGACGCAATTGGGGCGGTATTGTAATTATCGGGCACACTCACGTGTCAACTTCCGAACAGTTTTACTCACTGTACGGGCACATTACTGACTTGCAGGTGAAGGTCGGGGATGTAGTACAGGCGGGTGATTTGGTGGGTAAAGTTGCAGCTGGTCATACGCCCGAGAACGGCTGGTGGGCGCGCCCACACCTGCACTTTGGGATATATACCGGTCCCTGGATGGGGCAAGTACTGCCGGGCTGGGCGAAGGTCTTTGAACAGCGGACAAAAATGCACTGGTGGCAGGCTCCGCAGCAGTTCTTGCGTCGATATCCAAAATAAAAATCTTGATGGGCTATACTTTAAGATAATGACTCAGCGAATTATTCCTCTTCTGATCTTTATAACAGTAGCCGCTTGGCTGCCCCATGCGGTATTGGCTCACCGTTCAGGCTGCCATACCTTACATACGTGCCCTTCGGATAGTAATACGTATGTATGCGGAGACCTGGGGTATCCGTGCGATGGATCAACAAGCATTAATGATGTATCTCTATCAGCGATTCATGTTCCGTTGTTAGTTGAAAAAGCCTTTACAGATACCTTTGGCAGAAAGCCGTCAGAGAGTGAAAGCGCATACTGGAAAAAGCGGTTTCGAGCGGAGAAAGACAGTGTGCACAAGATACGGCGGACCATGGCCTGGCACCGAATGAACGGATCATTCGGGCCGCCAAAAGCAGAAAGTGCAAAAGCTGATCTCGTGGCTAATATGAATGCGATGTTTCGATCAGTGTACGACGGACGTGACCCACTCCTATCCGAACATCAATACTGGATATCCCGTATTCAGGACAAACCCAGTGAGCCCGCCCTCATTGGAGCGATGACGTATCACAAACACCACGGCATTCAGCATTAAGAAAAAAGCAGCCGAGAGGGCCGCTGTTAAGGAGGGGGCAACGCTGAGGTCACTTCCCTTGCTGGGCGAGGATCTCGACCAGAGGGCCGAGATCGATGTTCACCTCCGTGCTTTCGCAGTTTGCCGTCTTCGCTTCCTGCAGCAGGAAGCTAATGATAGCCAGACGACTTTTTGGATCGTTCCAGTTATCAACGAGGAGCGACAGGAGCATCGCCGCCGACTCCGCAAAATCCTTCGCCAGGAAAGCACGCCGGACGAAGCCGGCAAGGTGCCGCTTGTTCAGCAGGATTCGGTGGAGCTCTTCCCGGGGAATCCGCTTGCCTTCGAATGCGGGAAGCGGTGCGTAGGGGATGAGTGGCGACTTGAGCAAGAGGGTGAAAGTAGCCGTCCTCTCCTCGCCGGTGTAGTGGGATATCTTGGCCCACAGATCAAGGGCGGTGCTGATGAGAGAGTGGTTGCGACACAGGGCCCTGTCCACCCATCCACCCACGCGTTTGCCGTGGCGTTGGGCGTACTGTTGCCACGTCTTCTCGCTCGGAGCGTCCTTGTCATAGCAGATGTGCTTGAGGGTATCCGACGGGAGGATGCCGTTGCTGCACAGAATGCGAGCGACCAGCTCGCCTTGCGTACCTTGATCTACCGTGTCGAGAACTCGCAGGTAGCGCACGGCCCGGTCGCGTTCGCGGTGAACGTGTGCTGCGGCGATGGCGTCGATCTGCTCAGCTGGAGTCGTCATCGTGAAATCCTCGCTGTTTGGGGAAAAGAAGATTGCCGAAAGAGCCGCAATATTGTTACAATAAATTGATACTTAGTCAAGAGATGCCGGTTCTCCCGGGGCGTACATGCTCTAAATTCGAACTAAAAGCTGCATCAGGCCTCCGAGGCTGGTATACTGGCTTTTATGAGTAGTGAAACTGAGCAGATTAAAGACCGACTGGAGATTGCCCAGATCGTGGGCGAATATGTGGTGTTAAAGCCGGCCGGCCGCAGCTTAAAAGGCCTGTGTCCGTTTCACAACGAGAAGACGCCGTCTTTTACCGTGAGTCCTGACCGAGGCACCTGGCACTGCTTTGGTGCCTGTGGCGAGGGGGGAGATATTTTTACCTTTATCCAAAAAGCCGAAGGGCTGGATTTTCCGGCAACATTGAAGCTGCTGGCTGAACGGGCGGGAGTACAACTCAAAGCTGGCTCGCCTCAAAGCACTAATCACCGTCAGCGGTTATTCGATGTCCTCTCCGCCAGCGCCCGATTTTATCACCAGATTTTAATGACTCAGCAGGCCGGCCGTAAAGCTCGGGAGTATTTACTGGAGCGCGGTGTGACGAGGGAGACGATGGAGCTGTTCCAGATCGGGTACGCACCTGATTCGTGGGACGTGCTTCAGCAGTGGCTACGCAAGCACGGGTTTTCCGATCAGGAAATGATTCAGTCAGGGGCGGTAGGTAAAAGCCAGCGGGGCAAACAATATGACCGGTTCCGCGGCCGGATCATTTTTCCGGTCCAGGATACTCAAGGACGGGTGGTAGCATTCGGCGGCCGTATTGTTCCGTGGCTGGCAACGGGCGAGGAAGGTAAATATATTAACTCTCCTGAAGGGCCACTGTATGAAAAGCGGCGTGTTGTCTACAACTTGAACCGGGCCAAGCAGGCGCTGCGTCAGAATGCTCCCTGTATTGTGGTGGAGGGGTATATGGATACGGCCCTGTTAGTTCAGGCAGGGGTGCAGAACGTCGTGGCTACATCAGGGACAGCTTTTACCGAAGAGCATATTACGCAACTGGCGCGCTTTACTAAAACCCTCCACTTTGCCTTTGACGGGGATGCGGCCGGCTGGAAGGCAACTGTTTCTGCAACCCAGGCGGCGTTAGCAGCCGGTATGACGGTTGCGACTATCCAACTGCCGGCAGGACAGGATCCGGCAGATGTAGTGGTGAAGATGCCGGACAAAGTTCAGGAAACGATGACCCATACAGAATCCCTGATGGCAGTGTTGCTGACTCAGCTGAAAGGTAGTTCCAATACAACTGACCGTCAGCAGCAGCTGGAGGCCGTATTGCCACTAGTGCGCATGGTAAAAAATCCCATTCAGCAAGGGCGGATGATTCAGGAGATTGCGGACAGTCTTCACGTGCCTGAAACCCGCGTTATTGACCTGATTGAATCCACCCCGGCCTCTCATATCGCGGCTATCCAGTCTTCTCAAGAGGTAATGACGATGAGTGAAGGAGGGTCCAGCAGCCTGGTGGAGCGGCAAGTGTTGGGACTGCTTCTAGTAGACACTACAGTAAGGGCGGACTTTTTCCCGTATATGGAGGCAGAATTTTTCCTTGACTCACCCGCCGTTGCGTTATATAACTCAATGCAACGAATCGCTGAAGAAAATGCAAAATTTGACTCCCTGTCTGCGAATGAGCTGGTGGGCCTGTTGCCCCCGGAATTACTCTCGTATGCGGAAGGAGTGCGGTCATCTGGGGAGGAGCTGTTAAGCACAACTAGCTTAACTGCTTCCCAAGAAGGACGTCAGCTTTTGCGTTCACTTCAGCATCGTTCACTGCGAAGTCGCTTGCAGCAGCTGCAGACCCGTTTGCAGCAAAGCGGAGAGAATGAACGAGCAGATGCGCTTCAGGAATTCCGCGGTTTAACGGAAGAGCTGGCGCAGATCGACTCCTAACGTTACTATTACCCCTGTGCCACGTAAGAATTCTTCAGCGAAAAAGAATAGCAAACGTACGAGCAAGGCCGAAAAGTCGACTCGAAAAACTGCACCCCAAAAAAGCGCAAAGAAAACTTCTGCGCGCTCTTCAGCTGCCAAGAAAAGCTCCGGGCGAACTATCTCTAAACGGGTGTCCAAAAAGCCGGCCCGCAAGCCTCAAAAATCTGCCGGAAAGACAGTTGTTCGCAAGCGAGTTCCCAAGCAGACTACTGAAGAAATCTTAACGTCTGCTCCGATTATGGGACTGTTGCAGAAAGGTATTCAGACCAGCTTTGTAACTGAAGGGGAGATTTTACACGCCATCCCGGAAGTCGAGGAACACATTGAAGCCCTAGAAGAACTGTATGATGAGCTGGAAAAGAAAGGCATTCGCATTGAAGAGCCCCAGGATAGTTTAATTGACTATGACTTGCCTGACGCGCTGCCGAACAAGATCAAGCGTAAAGAGCGGGAAGCCAGCTTGGATAACATTATCGATGTCAGTAATATTTCTGATGATTCCGTCCAGATGTATTTGCGCGAAATCGGCAAGGTGCCGCTGCTCAAGGCTGAAGAAGAAGTTGAACTGGCTAAGCGGATTGAACAGGGTGACAACGAAGCGCGCAAGCGTCTGGCGGAAGCTAACCTGCGTCTGGTTGTCTCAATTGCCAAGAAGTACACTGGCCGTAAAAACCTGTCTCTACTGGATCTGATCCAGGAGGGAAATATGGGTCTGTTCCGGGCTGTCGAAAAATTTGATTACCGCAAAGGATACAAGTTCTCCACCTACGGCACATGGTGGATTCGTCAGGCGATCACGCGCGCGCTGGCTGATCAGTCCCGCACCATCCGTATTCCGGTGCACATGGTGGAGACGATTAATAAATTTACGCAAGTGCAGCGTCGTCTGCTGCAGGACTTAGGACGTGATCCTCTGCCGGAGGAAATAGCGGCCGAGATGGAGCTGCCGGTGGAAAAAGTCCGGCACATTATGAAGATCTCACAGGAAACAGTCTCCATTGACGCCTCAGTTGGAGATGATGAGGAAGACTCCACCCTCAAGGACTTTATTGAAGACGAGGTAACTATCACTCCTCAACAGGCGGCGGGCCGGGAGCTTTTGCAGGAACATGTTCAGGAGATTTTAGGAGACTTAACGCCGCGTGAGCAGAAGATTCTGGAGATGCGTTTCGGACTGCTGGACGGGGTGACGCATACTCTGGAGGAAGTAGGACGGGAATTCGATGTTACCCGCGAGCGCATTCGTCAGATCGAAGCTAAGGCCTTAGAGAAGATCCGTGACCATCACAAGGTTAGAAAATTACGTGATTATTAATCTATGAATACCAATGTTGCAATCGGCACGATTGCCGTTATCGTTATTATTGGCGGACTATTCTATATCAGCCGCCTGACCAAGTCGGGGACGCAGTACGTCCCGTACTCCACGGACACGTTCGAGTCTTCAGACACTTCAACCCTTAATGAGCAACCCTCTACAACTCCTATGACATCAAATGCCAACATTGAACCGGTAAACAGTCAGATACGAGCAACGTTGAAGACGAATAAAGGAGATATTGCTGTAATGCTTGACGGCACGAAGGCACCCGTAACTGTCGGTAACTTCGTCCAGTTAGCGCGGGCGGATTTCTACGACGGTACGACATTTCACCGGATCATTCCTGATTTTATGATCCAGGGTGGCGATCCATATTCGAAAGACCCAGCTAAGCAGGCTGTAGTGGGCAGTGGAGATCCCGGCTATAAATTTGAAGACGAAATAAACAGTCGCAAGCTGGTGCGGGGCTCCCTGGCTATGGCCAACAGCGGTCCTAACACTAACGGCAGCCAGTTCTTTATCGTAACCACGGAAGCCACCCCCTGGCTGGATGGACTGCATACGAATTTTGGAGAGGTTGTTTCCGGGATGGAAGTCGTTGACGCTATCTCCGCCGTTCAAACGGGAGTCGGGGACAGACCTGTTGAGCCTGTTGTAATAGATGATGTTATACTAGAGAGCATATGAACTTCGGTACACAAATTATCGTAAGCGCGGTTGTAATCGTTGTATTAGTGATTGCCATCGCAACATTCGGGCACTTCTTCGGAGAGCAGCTTAAGGCAGCGATCCCGTTTTTCTAGGGGCTACTCTGTCAGGTGCGCTGACAATATCTGATTGTCAGTTGTGCTGAATATCATACAGTGGTGATACTGCAGACGTCACAGGTAGCAAAAGTGTCCACGCGGTGGGCTCTTAGCTTTACTCGTAGTTCTTTATCTGGGAGGAATCTGGTTGAGGTTTTTGGAAAACTAGGTAGGCAGCCGCTTACTTCCTGGATCGAATATGTTGTATATGAAATACCGCTGTGGTTATATTCGGCGGTATTTCATGTATATGGCTTGCAAAACAAGGCCTGGTCCTGCAAAATCACTTCGTACCTCTTATACATACGGAGGGTGTTCCTTACTTTGAAACAAGGCCCAGTAATGGGCCTTTATTCCCGGGTAGCTCAATGGCAGAGCAACTGGCTGTGACATGTTCGTATTTAGTCTGCTAAAATATAAAGTATGATTGAAAAGCGAACATATGCCGACCGTCGCGAGCAAAACATCAAGGCTGTAGCTAAGCGTCGAAGAAAGCTAAAAGCAATGGTGATTGAGTATAAAGGCGGTAAGTGTATGATTTGTGGCTATACTCGTAGTGCGGCAGCATTAGAGCTTCATCATGTTAATCCCAAGGAAAAATCATTTAGTCTCTCCAAAAGAGGGCTGACGAGATCTTGGGAAAAGACAAAAGCTGAAGCTGATAAGTGTGTGCTAATCTGCTCGAATTGTCACAAAGAAGTACATGCAGGTGTAACGCAGCTTCCGCAAGTAATTGCGGTCGAATAACTGGGTGAATTCGGGGAAGCCTTAACTGGTAATCCCGAGCCAAGCCGAAGAGGGTATATAAGTTCTTCGGAAGGTGTAGAGACTAGGAAGTGAGTCCCAACAATATTCTTCCAGATAGCGCCCAGTACCCTTATATGTTGTAAGGGTGATGATATAGTCCATGCCGGCACGAAAGTGTTGGGTTACATGTAACCAGTAGGTTGTCGGTTCGAGTCCGACCCCGGGAGCAAGTTTGTACGTTCGGTTATTATGGTGTTTACGTATTGATTGCTATAAATTGATTGCATGGCTAACAATATCGCTTTTATTGATGGACAGAATTTGCATATGGGAACGACTATGTCAGATAGACCATGGCGCGTGGATTTATCAAGATTTAAAATATACTTGCAGCAGAAGTACAATGTGAAAGAAGCGTACTACTTTCTAGGATTTACTCAGGACAGCCACCAAGACCTATATGATTCCATTCAAAAAGCTGGGTTTATTTTACAGTTTCGAGAACACAGTTCAGCTATGTTAGGAAAGAAGAAAGGCAACGTCGATACCGACATCGTGTTTTCAATAATGAAGAAGCTGTATCAGCAAGAAGACTTTGAAAAGGTTGTCTTAGTATCTGGTGATGGAGATTATAGAATGATGGTTGATTTTTTGATTGATGAGAACCGTTTGAGGAAGATATTATTTCCAGAACAAAGGCGAGCTTCGTCTCTGTATAAAAAGATTGATCTGAAATATAGGGCTGACTTGAGCGCTCAGGACGTGCGAAGAAAAATTGGACGATAAATAAAGAAAAGGGCTCCTTAGGTAATTAGCCGTTCGGATCCCTTTTCGTCGTGATAGCTACAGCATACACAAGTGTCATACATTGTCAATAACAAAAAAGAGTAATAAAGATACAATCAATAAACTAAATCTGCCGTTGTTTACCCTGAGCACAGTCGAAGGGTGCAGCTAGGTCTGGGACATAAATATAGTCTTTTTGCCTCTGGAAAATAGTTCTAACGTCGTCTACGATTCGGAGCCAAGTCGATTTTATTGCCGCAACTGTGGCCTGATTGCCTTCTACAAGGCAAAAATCGCCAAAATTCGCTGGTTCGAAACCCGGTAAAATGGCCTTAACATCATCTACGGGTGGGCCTTACACTACCACTAGAAATTTTGTTGACCGGCGTTCTTACGTTCGCCATAGTGTTTGCCTGATTGATCTTAATTAGGGGAGGGGAAGCTTGACCATGAATCTGGTGTGGGTATACTTAATGTATTGCTTAATATATTAAGTAAGTGATACCCTGATATTACCTATGCTAACCAAGAAGGATATACAAGCCGTGCGTGAGGCGATCATTGTTGATGATGAACAGTGGCCGCTAATGTTTAATGCCCTCGCTGACGTGGGCCGGTTTCGCATCTTTAAACTATTACTAAAGCAACCGGAAGTGTGTGTGACTGATGTGGCCAATGTGTTGCAAATCTCTCTGCCAGCGGCTTCCCAGCAACTGCGGATTATGGAGCATGCGGGCTTAGTGAAAAAAGAGCGAATGGGTCAGATGATGTGCTACAGACTCTGTAATGACGATCTGCTTGTGAAATCAATTATTAAGATTACTAAAAAGTAGCAGATATATGAAGCAGCCGGCTACCATCATTCTTATCATCGTTTTAGCAGTAGTCGTTGCCGGGGGAGCCCGGTGGTGGCAGAGCAGATCATTCAATCTGCCGTGGGGAGGAGAAGGCGTAACCGAAACAATTATGGTAGATAACCAAGAAAAAGAAATTATGGTAACAGACGGAGTTAAGCACAGTGTCCCTCTTGAGGAGATACGGACTGGGTGTCCGGGGCGAGATTGTATTCCGTCCATTGATAATCCGCAGTTTGAATCTGTTGAGCAGGCAGCCACGTGGCTTAACGGTGATGATATTGGTCTGGCACTGGACTTGCGTGGCGTCAAACGGTTCTATCCCTTTCGTATTCTTGTCTCGCACGAGATTGTCAATGACACTATAGGCAGTCAGCGCGTCCTTGTGTCGTATTGTCCGCTATGTTTTACGGCTATTGTATTTGATCCCCTCGTCGAAGGTGAGCGGGTAGAGTTTGGCGTGTCCGGCAAACTGTGGAATTCCAATCTGCTTATGTATGACCGCAAAACGGAGGATACCTTGTGGTCGCAGGTGCAGGGCGAAGCGGTAGTGGGGCCGTTAACCGGCACAACATTACCCATTCTGCCTTCTGATGTGTCTAAGTTCGGTGCCTGGAGCGGCACTAATCCTGATGGCGAGGTGCTGTCCCGGGATACCGGCCGCTCGTTTGTTTCGTATGACAGCGTTCCCTATGGTGGCGATCTCACTAACATTGAGCCGTTCTTTCCCTACTCAAACAAAGACAGCCGTCTTGAGGCGACGGATATCGTGGCCGGGATCATTATTGGAGATGTACCGAAAGCATATTTGATGACAGCTGTGCAAGAGGCGGGATCATTTACCGAGACGGTAGGCGGAGTGTCTCTGCGAGTTGAATATGTTAAAGGAGAAGATGCAATCAGGGTGTTCAATGCCGATACCAATGAACGCATTCCTACGATTCCAGCTTTCTGGTTCTCGTGGGTGTCAACTCATCCTGAGACAGAATTGTACGAATGATTATGAATACAAAAATCATTACCGCAGGCCTTGGTGCAGCGGCGCTCATTGGAGCAGTTATATTTTTTACTCGTTCTCCACAAGCCGCTCAAGAGACAAACGTAGTCCTGTCTGCTGAACAGACGGGCGGTGTGGAATCAGGAGGCTGTCCGATTAGCAGCACGGGGCAGTGTGAGGCAGATGGCGGACACCAGACACCTACTGCCTCAACCGGTTCAACCGCGATGGTCTCTGAAAGTGTCGGCGATCACGATTTCACACTGGAAAAACTTGGCGGCGGGACGATTACGTTGGCAGAGTATCGCAGTCAAAAACCGGTCATTGTCGACTTCTGGGCATCTTGGTGTCCGAACTGCCGGCGGGACATGCCAAAAGTAAACGAGTGGTACCAACAGTACCGTGATCAGGTGGAAGTTATTGGTGTTAACCTCCAGGAGAGCTCGAAGACGGTTCAGCAGTTTGTTGACAGTAATGACATAGTTTTTCCGATTGCGCTTGACCCAGCCGGGGTTGCATCGGCTCAATTCGGAATCCAGTTTACAAATACCCATCTTCTATTCAACAAATCTGGTGAGCTCGTCCGCGTGATTCCCGGCGATATTAAAGAGGAGGATATTGTATCCTTAATAGAATCGTAAACCATGCAGTCGAAGACCACACTATCGATCGCCGCCGCCGTTGTCACTATTGTGGCGGGAGCAGTGTGGCTTAGTGCGCAAAATATGAGTCAGGAAGAAGTCAACGAACCCTCGAGTGCGCAACTACCTAGTGTTTCTTTGACAGATTATGAGGGTAATGAAGTGAACGTAGCTGACTTTTTTGGTAAACCAATCGTTGTTAACTCGTGGGCCGTTTGGTGCCCGTTTTGTGTGAAAGAATTGCCGGATTTTGTGACGGTCCAGAAAGAATTTGAAAATCAGGTTACCTTTATTGCCATTGACCGCGCCGAACCGCGTGACGTGGCTAAAGAGTTTACTGATGGCTTAGGCATTACTGATGACTTAGTATTCTTGCTCGATCCAAGAGACTCTTTTTACCAAGCCATTGGAGGTTTTTCTATGCCGGAGACGTTGTTCGTGAACACTGACGGGGAAGTGGTATTTCACAAGCGCGGCCCGATGCCGCTTGAAGAAATCCGGCAACGGACGCAAGCGTTACTTCAGCAGCAATAAATCTATGATAGATGTTTCTTTGATTATCCCCTCGTTTATAGCCGGCGTACTCACATTCTTGGCGCCCTGCACGCTGCCGTTGGTGCCTGGCTATTTAGGATTTATCAGCGGCGTGTCGCTTGATGATTTGCGTGATCCGGTGAAAGCTCCGGGCATTCGTCGTCGAATTCTCTTAAACGGTCTGTTGTATGTTATCGGTTTTAGCGTTGTCTTTATTATTCTCGGATCATTAGTCGGTTTTGCCGGAGCTTTACTGGGGCAGTATCGTTTGTGGCTGACTCGTATTGGCGGGGTGCTGGTGATCTTCTTCGGGCTTTACATGATGCGGATTATCAAGCTACCGGCCTCAATGAGCGCGGAAAAACACTTCATTCCCGTGCGCTGGCTTAAACCCGGACATCCAACGAGTTCTTTTCTGTTTGGCGTGGCCTTTGCCGCCGGGTGGACTCCGTGCGTAGGCCCCATACTCGCCTCTATCCTGGCGTTAGCGGCGGCGACAACCACTCTGTGGCAAGGCGCGTTTTTACTGACTATTTTCTCACTCGGCCTGGCAGTGCCGTTTTTGGTCATCGCTGCCGGTATCGGGTCGGTCGCCCCGCGGCTCACTAAGCTGGAGAAGTATCTCAATTGGGTATCAATTGTCGGCGGGATATTCCTGGTCTTTGTCGGTATCTTGCTTCTAACCAATCGCTTGGCGGTCTGGATTGGCTACTCGTACCAGTGGCTGGAATTTCTTAACTATGACCGGTTACTCGAATACCTATGAAGTATCAACTTGCCAGGAAAGAACTTTTTAAGATAACCTGGTTCCCGGTGCTGATAGCATCGTTATGCTGTTTTGCTCCCGTTATTCTGGTGCTGTTTGGTTTGAGCACCGTTGCGTTTGCGGCGTCACTTTCCGATTTTCTCTACGGTCAATACAAATGGTGGTTTCGCTTGGTTGGTCTATTGCTGCTGGCTGCTTCACTCGTGGTCTACCTGCGTCGCTCAAAAGGTATTTGCACCATTAATCAAGCCAAACAAAGGCGCAATGAAATCATTAACTTAGCCTTCATAGTCTTAAGCGTCAGTGTGGTTGGGTATATCCTATGGTTATATGTCATTGTTGAACTTATTGGCCATCTCCTGGGTATTTGGGGAGTATAGTCTATGAACGCTCATCCTGATCACAAGCCACTCGATTACGATTACATTACTGATGGTATCTACATTGGCACAAATGTCTGTTGCCAAGTTCATTTTGATGAACGCCTCGCCAAGGAAGGCATAGAGGCAGACATATCTTTGGAAGCAGACCGCGTGGATGCACCATTTGGTGTGGAGTTTTATTTGTGGCTGCCAGTGGTTGATCATACGGCACCAACACCGGAACAGGTAGAAACTGGTATTCAGATGCTAGAAACGCTGATGAAATTAGGCAAGAAAGTATACGTCCATTGCAAGAATGGGCATGGCCGGGCACCGACACTAATAGCTGCGTATCTGGTTAAACAAGGTAAGTCGGTGGATGAGGCAATTGCTTTTTTGCAGACGAAGCGGTCAGCCGTTCACCTTCGCGATATTCAGGAAAAAGCTTTAAGAGCATGTCGACAATCACTAACAGTCTCTTAAGTTATGGCAAGGAGTGTACAACAAGACGATTCAAGTCAGTTTCAATGTGAGGAGTGTGGTTTTATATACCGCGAAAGGCAGTGGGCGGAGAAATGCGAGGCGTGGTGCAAAGAGCACCAAAGCTGCAATCTCGAAATAATCCAGCATGGGGTTCCTGGCAAAGAAGGAGGTGATAGTCATGGATAAGTGTTTAAAGTGTAGTATGGATTCGGAGGGATACAAGTGCGACGCGTGCGGGGCAGAGTCGAAGGAGCACGATGATAACCATGCGTGCGGGAGCGATCACTGCATGCCCAAATGCAAGGGATGTGGTCAAGCCCAAGTAAAATGTCCTTGCTAATAACCTTTCGCAGCTGTAACAAAAACCGCTCGGTGGCCGATATTTCTTCCTTTTTATGCTTTTTATGTATTTTTAGTTTATTATGTAGGTATGAATAAAAATATAATTGTTTCTGCTCTTTTTCTTCTCATCGGCGGTCTTGTAGGCGTAGGCGCATATGCCACTTCGACCGGTACCCGAGTGCCGAGTGATCGCATCCCCGGCCAGTATGTTGTTGTTCTCAAAGACACAACAACAAACCCAAATGAAGTTGCGAACAAGGTTGCTAAAGAATACGGCTTGGGCTTGCAGCAGGTATATGAGCACGCCCTGAAAGGATTTGCGGCGACTATTCCCGATGCCAGACTGGATAATGTAAAAAATGACAGTCGGGTGTTGTTTGTGAGTGAGGATAAAGTCGTGACGACATTTGCCAAACCTTCAGCTCCCAGTTCTTCAGCTAGCCAGACCCTGCCAACTGGTGTTGACCGGATTAATGCGGAGAATAAAGCGAACAAAGGCACAGGCGTGAACGTAGCGGTGATTGATACTGGCATTGATCTAAAACACCCTGACCTTAAAGCGAATATTGTGGGTGGTAAGAATTGCTCAACCGGCCGAAGCTATACTGACGGCAACGGGCACGGCACGCATGTGGCCGGAACGATTGCGGCGCTGAATAACAGCACGGGTGTAGTCGGCGTGGCGCCAGAAGCTAAGTTATGGGCGGTGCGGGTTTTGGATAATAGTGGCAGTGGATCATGGTCTTCAGTCATCTGCGGTATTGATTTTGTGACGAGCAAGGCGGGAACTATCAAAGTAGCCAATATGAGTCTCGGTGGCAGTGGGGGTAGTGATAACAATTGTGGGTTCACAAATAAGGATGCGTTACATAAAGCGATCTGCAATTCCCGGAATGCGGGTGTAACGTATGTGGTGGCGGCCGGTAACAGTGCGGCGGATGCCAGCAAATTTGTTCCGGCAGCGTATGACGATGCGGTCATTACTGTTTCCGCTTTGGCTGATTCTAATGGTCAACCGGGTGGCGGCGGAGCCGCAACCAGTTATGGTGTCGATGACACCTTTGCCAGTTTCAGCAATTACGGCAACGTGGTTGATCTGGGTGCACCTGGTGTGAATATTCTCTCCACATGGAAAGGTGGCGGCTACAATACGATTAGTGGCACTAGTATGGCCACACCGCATGTGACCGGATCAGCGGCATTGTATATTGCTGCGCATCCCGGTTCGACTTGGGCACAAGTACACGATGGCCTGAAAGCAATTGGTGAACTGACTGGCTTTGGGCACACAGATCCGTCCGGCAACCACCCCGAAGCGGTTGTTCGGGCTGATGCACTCTAACTCTACACATGGAAACACCTCTACCGCCTCGTAAATCAAAGAAGGGTAAGTTAGTCGGCGTACTTATCATTATAGTATTGGTCGTTGGTGTTGCTGCCTATTTCTACGTGCGACATGTTTTCACCCGCCTCAACCAAGCCGAACAAGTTATTGCCGACGCCCAAGCCTACCAGATCACGAGCGATGCTCTGCAAACCGAGCACGCTCGGTGTCAGGATTTTATTGTCCAGCGCCGCGGCGATTTTGGAGACTTTGAGTACTGCAAAGCATTTATTAATTGGGTGGCAAGCAATCAATTGCTGCCCTAGTACGCAATTATTAATGGGGTCAGCCACCATTAATTCTTCAGCTCCCTTATTCTGGTTCGGAAGACGTCCTGGTCTGCGAGCTCGTAAAAATATAGCTTAATTAAGCAGTTGAACATTAGACAAGAGCAGGACGCTAGAACCACTAACATTTATTATTACTAAATGGAGAGTGAGCCCAAATTGATAATCATTACAGGTCGTCCAGGTTCAGGAAAAACAACCCTAGCTAAGAAGCTTGGAGAGTCTCTATTTATGCCTGTGGTTGTTCGGGATGAAATAAAAGAGGGTTACATTAACACATTCAATACGAGTCACAATAATCTTCCGGATGAGACAAATGGCAAAGTAACAAGGATATTTTTTGAAAATGTTGATTTTCTTTTATCTCGCAATGTCTCATTGGTTGCAGAAGCTGCCTTCCAGCATCATGTTTGGGAGCCACAGATTGCCAAATGGAAGGAAACTGCAAATATATTCTTCATTATTTGTGAAATTGATGCCGACGTGGCTGCTGAGCGTCATATAAAGAGGGGCGTAGAAGAACCTAAGCGAGAGCTATATCACGGAGACAACAAGGTGGTTCACTTCAAAAAGACGGGGGAAGTATTGCCGGCGGGTGAATATACGCCACCTTCCCTTGATGTGCCGACTTTGAAAGTCTCAACCCTAGATGGCTACGCCCCGTCATTAGAAGAAATTGAAAAACAAATTACTGAGTCAATAAACTAAATTTGCCCTCGTGGGCGCAGGTCTGGAATATAAACATATTCTTTCTGCATCTGGAAAATAGTTCTAACGTCGTCTACGATTCGGAGCAATACATACGAGCCATATCCTTGCACCTTGTGTATATAGAAATATAATCAGGATATGGATGCAAAAGACATGCAGTTCGCAGACTCGATACCGAAGAATTATGATCGGTACCTTGGACCTCTCTTATTTACGTTCACAAGTGCTGACACCGCGCGGCGGGTCGCAGCGATCGGTCTTAAAACCGGAAAGGTGCTTGAGATCGCTGCCGGGACGGGCATTACAACCGAACATATGCGAAATGCCTTACCAGAGTCGGTACATATTGTCGCGACGGACATTTCAGAGGCAATGCTCGTGTTTGCAAGACAGAAGCGAGGCCATTTACAGAATGTTGCCTGGGAGGCCGCTGACGCGATGGATCTTCTGTATGAAGACAATAGTTTTGATGCCGTGGTTTGTCAGTTCGGGATCATGTTTTTTCCTGATAAAGAAAAAGGCCTTGTTGAGATGCTACGCGTCCTGAAACCAGGAGGGACGCTCATTATTAATGTTTGGGATTCACAAGATAAGAATCGTGTTGTAAGGCTCTGCGGTGAGATAATAGCGTCATTTTTTGAAACAGAGCCGCCGACATTTCTTAAGATCCCGTTTGGGTTCTATGATGTCGATGCGATCACCACAATGATAGAGGACGCCGGATTTGACGAAGTTACATCTGAATATGTTTCAGAAACATTCACCACTATTCCGGCATCCGACATCGCACGCGGCATGGTCATGGGAAATCCAACCATTGGAGAGTTACAAAAACGAGGAACTACTGGTATCGATACTGTGGTCAATGCGATCACTGAGGCTATTGAAGACGAATTTGGGAAAAACACACCGACATTCTCAATACAAGAAATAGTTTTTACCGCAAAGAAACCTTTTTAGAATAAAGGTGTCAGGTACTTTTATTCCTTTACAGAGCATCTTGGCTGGTGTTCAGCAGAGTCCAGTGATTGAAAAAAGAATCAAGAAGCTGTTGCTTAGAAATAGTGAGTAGCGGAGTGGGGTATACTAAACCATATGCAAAAAGTTATCTTCATATGTGCTGAAAACGCGGGGCGCTCTCAAATGGCAGAAGCGTTTTTTAATACCTTATCGGGCAATTCTGGTTTTACCGCTGAAAGTGCTGGTACTACGCCTGCTTCCACAATTAACCCCGTGGCTATTGAAGTAATGGGAGAAAAAGGCATGGATATTTCTTCTCAATTTCCCAAGCAGTTTGACCCTGATACTGCTGGTGAGTATGAACGCCTTATCTCTTTCGGGTGTCTGGTAAAATCTGCATTTTCGCCAGCCGTGCAGGAAAGGATTGAGGATTGGATTGTAGAAGACCCCAAGGATAAGGAGCTAGAAGAGGTTCGTACTATCCGTGATGATATTGAGCGACGGGTGAAAGCACTGTTAGCTGACCTGGGAGAATAACTTTCCTTGTCCCTGCTTTGACCAGATATGCTTTTGATACTGCCGGATTCTGGTTCGGAAGACGTCCTGGTCTGCGAGCAGTAATTTTAACCGCTCAATACAGCGATATAATTTTCGACCCAAGTCGGAGTTTCGAACCAGAGGTAGGCAATTAATAACTTCGCTTGATTATCTCTTTATCTCTTTATATATTCGTAGTAGCGAATATGTATCAAGAGGTGTTCCAACTTCACGCTGATCTCCTTAAAGCCTTGGCCCAACCACGCCGTCTTGAGATTATCAACTTGCTTCAAAATCAAGAGCTGTCAGTGACTGAGATGCAGGAGATGTTGGCTTTACCCCAGGCTAACCTAAGCCAGCACTTGCAGGTGTTACGCAAGCAAGGAGTGGTTATTGATCGACGAGATGGCAAACAGATATTTTATCGGTTAGCACACAAGAACTTTCTCAAAGCCAATCATCTTTTGCGCGATGTGTTGATTAAACGGCACGAGAAAACACCATTAGCAAAAGTTATGAATAAAGAGGTGGCTCAACTACTACCCGTCGTTATCGACCCCGTCTGTGGTATGCGGGTGAGTAAAAAAACTGCAGCCGCTTCTCACCCACACAAAGGAAGTCGCTTTTATTTCTGCGCTAGGGGGTGTTTGAATAAATTTAAGAAGTCCCCTCAAGTATATTCCTTAACAACAAAAACTCATGAACACACCGCACCGTAACAAGTATCTTGGCATCATCGTTGTTATCGCCCTACTTATTGGCGCCGGTTGGTTAGCGGGCAGATATCAGAATGGTGGCGATCAACGCACTAGATCACAGCAAGTTTTGAAATTCTTTTCATCTGAAACAACGGGATTAACCGATGCTGTGCCTATGCCAATCGTTGAGCTGAAAGACGGTGATACCTACGACCTCACAGCGCAGCAAGTTAAGAAAAGTATCAACGGGCAGGATGTGAAAATGCTCGCCTACAACGGCTCTGTTCCCGGGCCGCTGATTAAAGTGCCGCAAGGAGCGGAGATCACTGTTAACTTCACCAACAACACGGATGTGGAAACCACCCTACATTCTCACGGCGTACGGGTTGATAACGCATTCGATGGTATCCCAGGCATAACCCAAGACCCCATTCCCGTCGGCGGGTCTTTTACCTATCGCCTCAAATTCCCCGATGCTGGTATGTACTGGTATCACCCGCATATCCGAGAAGACTATGCCCAAGAGCTGGGACTGTACGGTAATTTCTTAGTTGAACCGAAAGATACTGCGTTGTGGTCGCCGGTTAATCGTGAAGTACCCCTGGTGCTCGATGACATTTTAATTGAGAATGGCCGGATCGCAGCTTTTGCGGAAAATGATGCCAGTCATACCCTTATGGGTCGCTTTGGTAATACGATGCTGATAAATGGCGAAACCAGTGCAAGCCTTATTGCCAATCCAGGAGAAGTTGTCCGTTTCTTTATCACTAACACCGCCAACACCCGCACTTTCAATTTTAGTATTCCGGGGGCACAAATGAAGCTCGTTGGTAGCGATGGCGGAATGTATGAGAAAGAAACATTTGTTGATAGCGTTACCATTAGCCCATCGGAGAGAGCGACAGTAGACGTGCGATTCGCGAACGTCGGAACATACTCACTGCAACACGCCACACCTCAAAAAACGTATCCGCTTGGCACTGTCATTGTAAGTGGTGAGGCAGTCTCTCCCTCATATGCATCCCAGTTTGCAACGACGCGAACCAATGCAATTGTGCAATCGGAAATGGATGAGTTGCGTCCTCTGCTAGCAAGGGTTGTTGATAAAAGTCTCAATATTGGCATCGACATGGAAATGATGAACATGATACAGGGTGGTGGCGGACACATGATGTTCAACGGACTGCTTGGCAACGAAGCCTTAGCGCAAATGAGTAATCCCACAGCTGGTCACGGGCAGCACATGATGCCGGACGGTAGCATAATGAGTAACAATATGATGATGGGTGGCAATGATCCGATTGAGTGGGAAGATGATATGGTACCGATGAATATAAACTCCAACAAAGAGTCAGTTCAATGGAAGCTGATCGATGAAGTGACTGGTAAAGCGAACATGGATATTGACTGGAAGTTTAAGGTCGGAGACAAAGTCAAAATTAGAATTACCAATGACGCTAATTCCATGCATCCGATGCAACATCCCATTCATCTACACGGTCAGCGTTTTCTTGTCACCAGCACCAATGGTATAGCAAGTGGTAACCTAGTCTGGAAAGACACCGCGCTTATCAAAACTGGCGATACGGTTGAACTGCTGGTTGATATGACTAATCCAGGAGAGTGGATGCTGCACTGTCACATTGCTGAGCACTTGGAGGACGGCATGATGCTGCCGTTTACCGTTAGCCCTTAGTTTATTAATTGTTCTTTTATGAACCACAATAATCAAACATCGAAAACATACACTTGTCCGATGCATCCTAATGTTCGGCAGGGTACTCCCGGTATGTGTGCTGAATGCGGAATGGCACTTGTAGAGACAAAGGACGAAGCTATTCACCACGGACACGCTGAAGACCATAGTCAGCACGACAAGCACGAAGGCCACAGCACGAATATCTTCGCCAAGAAATTCTGGATTAGCTTGGTTTTAACAATCCCGATTGTTCTTTATTCACCTTTGCCGCAAACATTTCTCGGCTGGTCACCGCCGACTTTTTCTGGCTCTTGGCTTATCCCACTGCTACTTGGATCAATTGTCTTTTTCTACGGCGGCTGGGTTTTCCTAACCAGCGCTTGGCGGGAACTGAAGGGCAAAGCGCCCGGAATGATGACGCTCATTTCGTTGGCGATAGTGACGGCGTATGTGTATAGCGTCATCCAAGTTTTACGAGGATTAGAAGAAACACTGTTTTGGGAACTCACGACTTTGATTGTTGTGATGCTCTTAGGGCACTGGATGGAGATGCGGGCAGTCAAAGGAGCGCAAGGAGCTTTAAAGGAGTTGTCCAAGTTGTTACCTGATACGGCAGAAGTTGAATCCCCCTCCGCTAAAGTTTCGGGGGATAAACTCACTCGTGTTATTCCTCTCTCTGAACTGCAAGCAGGCGATATTATCATTGTTCGCCCCGGTGGCAAGGTGGCGGCTGATGGTGATGTTATTGAAGGAGAATCAGATATCGACGAAGCTTTGGCCACCGGTGAATCAAAGCCAGTCCAGAAAAAAGTTGGGGATGCGGTGATTGCCGGTACTATAAACGGCGATGGTTCGCTGCGTGTAAAGATCACCAAGATTGGCGACGACACGTTCTTAGCTGGCGTGATGCGTTTGGTGCAAGAAGCGCAAGCCAGCAAGTCAAAGCTACAACTTTTATCTGATAAAGCAGCTTTTTATCTGACAGTCATCGCGGTTGCAGTTGGGTTGCTCACCTTGGTTGTCTGGTTGCCGTTGCGCGGCGCTGACTTTGGCTTTACCCGCATGGTGGCCGTTCTGGTGATTGCCTGTCCGCATGCGCTTGGACTTGCTATCCCCCTTGTCGCTTCTATCTCAACTACGATGGCTGCTCGTAACGGTTTTCTGGTCAGGCAGCGATTAGCACTTGAAGCAGCTCGCAATATTGATGTAGTTCTGTTCGATAAAACCGGAACACTGACCAAAGGAGAGTATGGCGTGTCTCGTATTTTTCCCGTACATGCGGCCGATGATAAGGAAGTATTATATTTGGCAGCTTCGGTTGACGTAAAATCTGAACACTCAGCTTCCCGAGCAATCGTCAGGAAGGCGCAAGAAGAGAATATTAGCTTGACGGCCATTACTGGTTTCAAGCGACTGCCGGGCAGAGGTGTCAGCGGTGTGATTAATGGTCAAACAACTAAAGTTGGTGGTCGCGCTCTCTGGAATGAGTCAGGCCTATCGTTGGCAGTTGCCGATCGTCAAAAGATTGAAGCGGAGAGCAAGGCCGGTAAAACCATTATTTATGTACTGAAAGAAAAGGAGCTCGCAGGCATTATTACACTCGGTGACATCATCCGCGAAGAGTCACGAGAGGCCATCCGGCAACTCAAGGCTCAAAATGTTCAGGTAGCTTTGGTTTCTGGAGATTCAGAAGCCGTAGCAAAGTGGGTATCACAGGAGCTTGATATCGATGAATACTTTGCGGAAGTGTTGCCGGAGCACAAAGCGGACAAGGTTAAACAATTACAGCAGCAAGGTAAGAAGGTCGCCATGGTCGGCGACGGCATCAACGACGCCCCGGCCTTAACGCAGGCTGATGTCGGCATTGCCATCGGAGTCGGTACGAACGTCGCCATCGAATCAGCCGGCATCGTGCTGGTAAAAAACGATCCGCGAGACATTCCCAAGATTATCCGGCTTTCCCGTCTGACCTACACCAAAATGATCCAGAACCTCTTCTGGGCAACGGGGTACAATATTGTAGCACTGCCATTAGCAGCAGGGGTGGCAGTCGCTTGGGGTATTGTGCTTAACCCGGCCGTGTCAGCTGTTTTTATGTCGCTTTCCACTGTAATTGTGGCTGTGAATGCGGTGATGTTGCGACGACAGTCGTTACAGTAGAAGTTAGTTAGGATTTACAAATAGGCTTCTTATGCAGCGCCAATTTGGTTCGAACTTTCTCCGTCCCTTGGAGCACTTTTTAGCCTATTTTTCACCCAGAGGTATTTTTTTGTATGGTCCCCAGGACTGTGTCCAACTTTTGGACTTCCACCGAAGAAAGAAATGAAGACTTATTCCTAATAGACTTAACGGTAAGAAGAACAAGCCAACAGCAACCCATCCTTTCCAAAGAAGTAAAAAGAGCGCGACACTTAAAATAACAATCCATTTCACTAACCTAAACCAGGAGGGCTGGCCATTCAGAATCACATACTTTTCTCTTCTAAGAAATTCTTTGAATTTCATTTTTAAAGTGTATACCAAATTCAAATCAGCTAGCTCTAATTTCCCCTTTTCCCAGTTCAGAGTTCTGAATTTGTTCAGTAAGAGGAGCTACAACTTAAAGCCTACCTTTTCGTGACGAAGTGGAGTGCAAACAGATGTTCTTCAAAACTGACCGGAACCATAATAACCGTCGTATCCACTGTTCCCGCATCTTTTCTCACCCAAGTGACAGGAATAGTTGAGCCTACTTTCTGTTGAATAGTTTCTTGGAAGGCCTCAACGAGGGTGGGCTGGCTCACTTCGTCCACAAAGGCTTGTGGAAATGGTTCGGTGACTTTTGCCCACTCGTCTGGGGACGTATACCCAAGAAGGTCGGCAAATTTCTGGTTGCATACCTTGTGGGTATCATCTAAGTACACGTAGATAGCCTGAGCGGAGCCTTCAAGGATTTCTTTGAATTGATCCGACAAGTCGCGGAGCAACTCGTGATGGTGTTCGTGATTCGTCATTAGTACTTACTATAACACTATGGGATTGGATGTACATTGACACTTTGTGCGGCAATCTGGGCTCCAATACAGTAAGCCCCTTGTAGGGCGATGCCACGAGTAGCGACGACCTTCTAAAAGAGGTATGTTAGTAATTGAATATGAACATGTTTAAGCCAACTAAAGCCAAGACGGTTAAGGAATATTTTGCTGCCTTGCCGAACGAGCGGCGCGAGCCCATGGAATTTTTGCATACATTCATACAAAAATATGCACCTAAACTTAAGCCAAACTTTATTTACAACATGCCTGGCTACGGCAGTTTTCAATACACCAACCACAAAAAGGAAGTTCTTGATTGGCCAGTTATTGCTTTGGCCAGCCAGAAAAACTACATTAGCCTTTATGTCTGCGCTGTCGAGGATGGTGAATATATTGCTGAAAAGTACAAGGATGGGCTTGGTAAGGTGAGTGTTGGCAAGAGTTGTATAAGGTTCAAGAAGCTCGAGGACTTAAATCTTCCGGAGCTCAAGAAAGTGTTACGCAAAGCAGCAAAACTGCCTGGGCTTGTCGGCTTGGGTGAACACAAAAAACAGAAGAAATGAACTTTAAAGACTATGCAAAAAGCAATCGCCGCCGGTGTGGTTCATAAGGTGCCAGCGGATTTACGAAAGACCCTTGAGGTCACTTCGGCGGCGCGAGTAGCATGGGAGGATATTACGCCACTGGCGCGCAATGAGTGGATCTGCTGGATTGAGTCCGCCAAGAAACCAGAAACAAGGAATCGTAGAATCAAAAGAACGTGCACGGAGCTTATGGAAGGGAAGCGCCGACCTTGCTGCTGGGCCGGCTGTATTCATAGGTGAAATAAGCGCAGCAGAGGGACGTTTGTCCCAAGTTTTTATTAAACTATAATACTACTCTACTTCTTGAATTATCTTCAAAGCTCGGGTGCGAGAAAGATTTGCTGATTGCCAATTGTCGCTACTTTTTTGTAGATGATCTTTGTCTTTCTGAAGGAATTCTCGCAGAACTTCTTTATCTTCACCTTCTAATTTCTGATACAGTTCAATTTTCCAAGGTTCCGCATCGGCTGAAAGCTCTCCTACATGAAGAACATCAATCTTTCCTGTCCGATTGTATTGCTCCATATTTGATTTGGCGATAAATGCGTCAGGGTTCACAATGTTTACCGCCACCAAGAAAGTTATCACTAACAACAAGGTCCCAAAGGTAAAGAATTGTTCCTGTTTTGCCTTCATAAATTTAACTGTGAGTAAAATGAACAACGCCAAGAGCAACATAATGAACCCAGCTGCATAAAAGCGAAGCGCGGTCAGGCTATATGCATCGATATACAAAGACAACCGTTTAAATGCAGAAGCGATAACAATTATCACCTCCGCTATCAGTACCAGGGCAGGTATCAGAAATTGCTTATTTCTTTTGGATTCAACGCCGGCATACTTCTCCGAAACAAAGAGCACCACAAGTGACAACATGGCTACGGCGAGCAATTCCCAGAAACCACGACGCGCATATTCAGCATAGGTAAACCCAGCTTTCGCAATATTCGTCTCCCCGCCAAACAAATACGTAATCTGGAATGCGATAAACACTAAAAACAGAGTCGAAATAAGTCCTAAGAAGACCAGCACCTCTGTATTCCTGCCTCCTGGCGTTACAGCTTTCGATTTTTCATCAGTTTTCGTCTGAGGAATCTTCTTAGGGAAAAATATGTAGGAAAGCCAGCTCAAGGCTGCCACGAAAGCAAAAAGCAGCAACACAAGATATTGTATTGAATGCTCAGAGATAGTGATGGTAACGAAGCTATTGATAAACCGCGAAAAGGCTAAGTCGGCTTGTGAAAACAAAACACCAAAAATGATTAGTAGTGGTATCGCCATAAGTACACCTTTAATGACACGTATCCACACGTCGCGGTGCTTTACCTCGCTATGGATCTGGCCAATGAGAGAGACTGAGTATAACGCTCTGCTCAACATTCTAAGTGGCACCAGAACTGCGAGACTAAGATAATCGAGTAGTTTCATTAAAAAAGTTGGGGTGCCAGTGAGTTCATGCGCCAGTAGCATCAGCAAACCGAGTGTCGCGCAGAGATTCAGAAAGCTTAGAAATTCATTTGATCGAATACTAGGCATGAGAGCAAAGAAGAGGATCGGTAAACCTAGCCACCATATTTTCTGGAAATGTAACTGCTGGCGCAATCCAAACAAGAATACAGCTCCCAAAAGAACTACGGTAAAAATCAATACCGAAATTCCAATTAGCTTGTCAAAGAACAAGAAATTAAACGTTACGGCCAGACCCAAACTTATTAAAATAATGTATAGCGCTTTTAGTAATGAGTGGTTCATATTAAACGTTTAAGTTACTTTTTATATTCTAGAATATCTCCAGGCTGACACTCTAAAGCTTTGCAAATTGACTCCAAAGTTGAAAAACGTATAGCCCGCGCCTTCCCATTTTTTAATATGGAAAGGTTAGCCATGGTTATGCCAACTTTCTCTGTAAGTTCAGTGACGCTCATCTTTCTTTTTGCCAGCATCACATCAATGTTGATTATAATTGCCATAGTGTGCTCATTTAGACGGTTAAATCATTTTCTGATTTTATGTCTAGAACGTTTTGTAACAACTTTTGGAGAACTGCAGCAAAGACGGCAATCACAAATGAAGCAAAAATAATGACAAGTCCGATTGCCACGGCACCTGGGGCATCGTCTTTATCTGCTACGTAAATGATGTATGGCATGCCTGCCGCATATAGCGCACTGATTGCGATTGCGCAGTATTTTATATTCTTTAAAGCCGTTACAGATAAAGGTGAAAACGCTTTGTTCTTGTCGATATAATCCAAGAGCTTCAGGGTTTGATAGAGTGCAACGAAAAACGGTATTGCTGGCACATACATACCTAATAAAAGGGGACGATAATATCCCGCCTCTTCCGAACTGATCACCGGGGGCAATATGAAAATGCACAACGCAGCCACTCCTATTCCAATAAGGTAAATTACGGCTCTTAAGAATAGTGTTGATCCTCGTTTCATAAATAGAATCCTGGTTATGAGATATATACGTACATGCTACTCTAGTATTATCGTTTGTCAATATATATTTATCGTTATTTATTATGGCCTACATATAGTGTAGCGCTTGCCTCCTGAAGAATTCATCAGACTTTATTGGGTCCAACCCTACCCGTTTTCTCTCGTATGCTGTTGAGATTAGATCGCGGGACGGGTACCTTTTTAAAAATCATTGTTCTCTCTTTCATCACACTGGATGGCATCATGCAGGCGCCTGCAAGGGACTGCAGGACGCCTACGAAGGCAAATAGCTAATTACTACAAAAACCATATGGCAAAAGTGAGTACACAGTTGACCAGCCGGTAGAAAACTCAGAGATTTATAGAAAAGAGTGGTAGGATACCAGCTATGAAGAACGATCGAATTAAAATCGAAAACCATACCTTCAGCGGAGCTATCTGGTTCGTCGGCTGGCTGTTTACTATTGGCTTTCTGCATCTTTCCTTTGGGAAAGGCATAATCGCCATCATTATCTGGCCGTACCTGCTGGGCGTACACTTTGCGGGCTAAGTGCCTGGTGGAGTGGTTGTCGCTAATCTGGTCCGGAACCGGTCGTAGTTTTGGAGCTCAGCGACTTACGGTGCCTGTTTGTCGTGACTTTTAAAATAGTACATAGTTAAGGATATGACTACTACACGAAAGATCACCATCTCAACTGTGGTAATTGCGATACTGGCTTTTCCCCTCACTCGTGTTATCTGGCCGGATGCACCTGATGCTGTGGGGCCCCCTTCTAGTCTGCTCCCGTGGTTCATTGTATTGGGTGCTATTGAGGCCGTTTCCTTCGGCCTGGGAGTCTCGATGCTTGTCTTCTGCTGGAAAGAGGGGCAGCGTCACTTATGGCCTTTTCTAGCCGTGGTGTGGCTACTGATGTCGTGGTGGCCGCACGATAATCTTCACCGGGTGGCTCATGAGAACAACTTTTTGAATCTCCTGATTATTGAATACGTATTTCACGTCACTCTCATGATTGCCGGGTTTATTCTGGCCCGCTTCCTCGTCAAGAATGTTTTGAGTGAACGCACGGCTAGAAATTCTGAACAAGTTTAGCAGCGGGAAATTAAAAATCGTAAAGAGATGAAAGTATGCTAAGAGAATTCAAGCAATTCGTACTTCGGGGGAACGTTGTCGATCTGGCAGTTGGCGTTGTCGTAGGTGCGGCATTCGGTACGGTTGTAACTGCGCTGGTGTCGGATGTGCTCACTCCCTTTATTGCGGCTATTGCAAAGGTACCTGACTTCTCAGCCCTCACGTTTACGGTCAATGGTAGTAAGTTTATGATCGGACATTTTATTAACGCTCTTATTTCTTTCATACTTGTGGCCGGCACCGTATTCTTTTTTGTTGTTAAGCCTATGAATATGCTTGTAGCGCGCTCACGAAAAGGATCCTCGATTGACCCAACCACGAAAAAATGTAAGGAGTGCCTGAGTGAAATTCCGGTACAAGCTAAACGTTGCGCGTATTGCGCTCAAGTGGTAAAAGGGTAGGCGATAGATGACATATTTACCAGAGTTACTAACAGTTGCGTCGATTCATCTCCTTGCAGTTATGAGTCCCGGTCCAGACTTTTTCCTTATTAGCAGGAATAGTCTAGTGTACTCTCGAAAAGCAGGCATATATTCTGCTTTGGGACTAGCGTTGGGAATAAGTGTACATATAGCATATTCTTTGTTAGGTATTGGTCTTATTATCTCAAAATCAGTAGTCCTGTTTTCGTTAATCAAGTTTTTAGGAGCTGGGTACCTTATCTATATCGGATACAAGTCTCTTTATGCGCAATCGCCGGCCGTTCATGCTGCTGATGAAGAAAAGAAAGAAGATTTACCGATCAGCCAGGCGATTCGTGTAGGGTTTCTGACTAATATACTTAACCCCAAAGTAACGCTGTTTTTTCTAGCACTCTTCACCCAGGTTATTAACCCCCAGACTCCATTGCCCGTGCAGCTGCTGTATGGATTAGAAATGGCATTCATGACTTTTGCGTGGTTTGCGGGAGTGGCCACCCTGCTTTCTCATAGCATTGTAAGGAGTCGTTTTGCCTTTATTCAGCAGTATGCTGAGAAGTTCTTTGGTGCAATTCTGATTGTTCTGGGTATCAAGGTGGCAATTTCTAGTAGCAAGTAAACCGAGGAACGCAATAAATGAATACTCCTGACAGTAAATTTGAGAAAGCAACAAAAGAACTGGAACAACTCGCCTTATCCTACTCAGTACCTAAAGATACTAAGGGATATGAAGAAGTATGGGTGCCAGGGGAGAGTATAAAAATGTGGTCTGTGCCAAGAAGAACTGCTGAGCTACTTAGGAAATATGTACTAGAATACAAACCAAAAGTAATTCTTGAACTAGGAACATCTTCAGGATACTCAACAATATGGTTGGCGTCCGGCGCAAAGGAGTATGGCGGTAAAATATACACAGTTGAAATGGCTAGACCAAAAATTGAAATTGCCAGAAAATATATTAAAGAAACGGAGATGGAGGATGTTGTTGAAATAACTGAAGGTAAAATTGCGGACGTTTTAAAGAATTGGGAAAAGCCAATCGATTTCGTTTTTCTTGATGCAGATAAGATGAACTATAAACCATACATTGACCAAATAGAGCCCCATCTAAACAAAGGAGCAATTGTTATTGCTGATAACGCTATAGATTTTGCTCATCTGATGAAAGATTACTTAACGTATGTTCAGGAAAGCGGGAAATATAAGAGCGAGCTCCTTAACATTGATAACGGATTGATGGTATCAGTTAAGCTATAGCGTGGCGCGAAGCTTGTCGTACGCCTGCTCACTCTGGGGCGTGCCAGTGAAGAAAGATGGATAGGCGATGAGCGCAAGAAAAAAGCCCCGTACCTCGTGAAAGGTTCGGGGCCAGGGGATCTGTTCACTTAGCTTCTGAGAACAGTTTCCAAGTTGTCGAGACCACGCTCGATGTGTTCCAAGTCCTGAGTGAATGTGATCCGCAACACGTTGTCGGTTGGGTTGTAGCCGTAACCTGACGCTGGCATCATCAGCGTCTTTCGCTCCATCAACTTGCCGGCGAGTGTCAGGTCGTCACCGTCGAAATCGACCTTGAAGGCAACGTTGACGCAGCCGCCACGCGGGTAGACCTCTACTACCTCGGGGATGACTGACAGTCTCTCCCGAACGTAGTACTCCTTCTCCCGGAGCGAGGCTTCAACCTCAAGGAGAAAGTCCGGCTTCGGCCCATCGAGATCGAGGAGCGCTTGAAGTATCACATCCAGGCTCTTCGGGGCGTTGGCGATGAAACTGCTCATGCGACCGATGATGCCGCTACGCCGGGTTCCGAGCAGCTCCGGGGAGGTGATAACCCATCCCACCCTGTGCTGAGCCAGTCCGAATCGTTTGGCAGGACTGTCCAGTCGAACGACGTGAGGCTGCTCGATCCATTGTTCGTAACCCAGACAGGCCCCCTCGGACGTGAAGCAGTTCTGCATCTCGTCGATGATGATGACGATATCCTCCTGAGCCGCTCGCTCGATAACCTCTCTGAGCAAGTTGGCAGGGAAGAAAACGCCGTCCGGGTTGTTGGGGTTTGAGATGATGATGGTGCGAGGCTTGTCGCTGAACACCTCCTCCATTTCGTTCATGGTCTGCGGCACGTGATGGTGTCCGCTCAGGACGTAATCATACGCGATCACTCGCATTCCGTAATCGCGAATGGGGCGCTGGAACATCTGATAGAGAGTGGGGCCGATCACGGCAATGTGTTCGCGACGATACTGCCCAGACTCAAGTCCCATCGCTTCCTCGATGGAGAGGACGAGACCAGCCCAGGCCCCCGGCACAATGGCGACATTCGCAACGGTGTAGGCAGTATTGTGTTTGCGATTTTCCACTTCCGCGATCTTCTCGCGCAGTCGAAAGGCTCCAGCCTCGTGGCCGTAAGCCCGTGCCGTCGGCAGCAAATGTTTTTCCATGAATTCCTTCGGGAAGATATCCCAGGGTCCCCGGAAGAAAACGCCGGTATCCAGCAGATCTTGGGGCTCCTTGCCCTCGAACATGTCGTGGTAGCTGCAGAACCTGTCGATTGCCTGAATGATATCCGCAGAGTTCCTACGAAAATACGTTCGCTGCATGGATTAATCTCCTTGCGTGTGCCCGCCGGCAGGTTGTGGGTTGGAATGTGCAACGCTATTAAGCGCTCCCTGAGGAGCAGCTGGTCAAAAATGTTTGCTCAACTGCTCTTCAGTGAACTTGTTCGATCATGCAACGTACAATAACAACTCAAACGTGTCAACATAAAAAACTTGACAAAGTGTTAAATTTTAGCAATAGTGTTTTGCCTATCACAACGGAGTGATAGTGAGCGGAAACAACAGCCCTTATCTTAGGGGGAAGACGTCGTGGTCGAATCCAAAGAGGAGAGTTACAAGGAAGTGATTGCAGAAATCAGGAACCTGCACTGGGAAAATCTTGGACGGAGCGAGTTGCAACAATTGATGTGTCTGTCATACGTTGCCGCTCTGGAGTTTGCGGAAGCCTTGCGCATCGCTGAGCGGTTGTATACGACTAGCCGCAATGTGCAAGAACTTGTGGCAGGAGAACTGCAGACCAGCAACCTCGTCTTCGATGACTACACAGGCCCAGGAGATCACGCCGCATTTCTCAAGCACTTTTTGGAGAAAGGGAATATCCAGCCCCGTGAGGGAGTGCGGAAGGCAGGAGCTGGATATCTGGAGGTTTGCCACTCTTTATCGGACGAAGTGCGCGCAATGTCTGTGTTCAGCCGTGAAGAGGAGCTGGCCGGAATCTTTGCTCGTATCCTCGAGGCAGCTGAATGGTTCGGTGCGGACCTCGCGGCGTATCGATACTTCTTGGAGTCGCACATTCGTCTCGACTCCCAAGAAGGAGGGCACCACGACCTGACAAAAGAATTCCCAATCGACAGCCGGGTCGGGGACTTCTACAGGGCGAGACTCGACATGTACAGATCCCTGCCAGGCCTCTTCTAGCAGTGAAAAGTACGATACACGCCGCCAACGCTTTCGAGCCGGGGCGGTTTTTCTTTACGCAAGCTCAAAAAAACGTTGGAGTAGCTGGGACATCTAGAGGATGGACAGTCGATGGGTAGATGGATCAGTATAAACACATGGTTTCATTGAAAGACACTATTGGAGATTATCAGGTTTTTCTGAACGAAGTTTTAGACCAGGTTACAGAAGAAGGATTTGATCTAGCTGACTTTGTACAGCTCGATCATATCTGTTATCGCACAGTTTCTTTAGAGAATTATTATGTTAAGAAAAACGAACTTACAACGTTTGCAGAACTGCTTGGTGAAACCATTGTAAGCGAGCGACCAATATCAGCATTCCGCTTACATGATCCTATTATCCATGATAGATGGCGCATAGATACAATTGAGCTACCTGCACCAAAAGTTGGCAGTGAATACCCTGAAGGACTCGAGCATGTCGAGTTTGTTCTCTATGACAATATCAAAACTTTCCTTAGCAGGTACTCACATAAACAGTTCGATTTAAAGGCTGCTGATCGAGGCATTAATCCAGAAGTTGGTTTGAGTCTAGAAAAGCATTCAGTGAAATTTCATTTACTGAATCTGCCTACGGTTATCTATCTTGAGCACAAGCTTGGTATTACGGAGGTATAGCTGCAGAATAGAGAAGATGTTTATCCAGGCTTAGAGGTTGATATTATTTTAAAAAAAGATCAGCGGTCGGGAAAGCTTACGCGAGGGAAGGTGCAGGACATTTTAACGAGTGCGCCATTCCCTAGCTGGGGTATCAAAATGCGTCTAACCAGTGGCGATGTTGAGCGTGTAGCCCACATTATTTAAACCTCGTAGGCAATTGCTGCTGCAAAAGGCTGGTGAGGGTAAAAATGAAACAGCGTTTGCTTGACTTAAGAAGCTGTTTCGTGTTTTGGTATATGTTTGTATGAGTAAAGATTCAGTCATTTTACGATTTTCAGAAGTCAGCTTCGAATACGACCACATTCGACTCCTGCTGGACGAGGTCAGCTTTTCCGTACGCACTGGCAGCCGCATTACATTAATGGGACAGAACGGGGCGGGTAAAAGCTCTCTCTTTAAACTGATTACTGGCGAGCTTACTCCGACCGCGGGCCGGATTTCCCGTACCCCCGCTGATGCTACGATCGCTATTTCCCGGCAGGTGATGCCGCAGGAGGCACTGGATCTGACGCTGCGCGAATATTTTGCCACTGCTTTTCCGGAAACAGAATATGCGCTCGATAGGTTAATTGCCGAAGTGCTCGATATTGTGCATCTGGACCTGCCGATCGATATGAAAGTTAGGGAGTGTTCCGGTGGTCAGCAGGCTCGCCTGCTGCTGGCGTACGCTCTGATTCAAAAGCCTGATATTTTATTACTGGATGAGCCGACGAATAATCTGGATCAGTACGGCATTGATCATCTCACAGCGTTTCTGGTGATGTATGAAAAAACCTGTCTGGTTATTTCCCACGATGCTGACTTCCTGAACGCCTTCTCTGATGGAGTGTTGTATCTCGACGCCGCAACACGGAAAATCGAGCAGTATACCGGCAACTATACTGATGTAGTGGAGGAGATTAAGCAGCGACGGGAGCGAGAGAATAAATTAAACGCTCGTATGCAGGCGCAGATTAAAGAAAAGCGATCTCAGGCCGAAGTGTTCGCTCACAAGGGCGGTAAGTTGCGCGGAGTAGCTAAGCGTATGCGAGAGGCGGCTGAAGAAGCGGAAGAAAATATTGTCAGTGTGCGCACCGAAGATAAATCGATCCGCCCCTTTACGATACCGGCCCAGGAGTTCGATTCATTGTTTGACGGCGCCATTATTAGGTTTAGCCATGTCTCCGCTTGGCATAACAAAAAAGTGATAGAGCGGCCGCTCGATCTGACAGTGCGCAAAGGTATACATATGTTGATTGCTGGCCCTAACGGGATCGGGAAGAGTACTCTTCTGGAAAAGCTGGCCTTACGTTCATCGGACGGGGCTGTGATTCCGGCAGATATAGTAGTCGGCTATTACAAGCAGGATTTTAGCAATCTGGATCCTGATCGCACCGCCCTAGATACTCTTCTAGAAGTTATGAAAGTAAAAGACGAACGAGTACTGCGGTCGACGGCCGCTGGATTTCTTTTTGATAGCAAACTTCTGGCTAGTCCCATCCGTGCTCTGTCCGAAGGACAGAAGGGGCTGCTGTCGTTCTGTCGATTAGTCCTTCTGAAACCCGGTCTGCTTATACTGGACGAACCCACCAATCATATTAACTTTCGACACCTTCCAATTATTGCTAAAGCACTAGATGAATATACGGGAGCAATGGTGATGGTATCTCACATCCCTTCTTTCGTAGAGCAGATCCGGATTAATGAAGTTGTTGATTTGGAGGCAGGTAGGGTCTAAGAGACTAAATTCAAGAGCAGACGGATAAGGAAGGCTGTGCTTTAATGTAAATATGAGTAGCAGAAAGAAGTTCAAAACAGTTCCTGAATACATTGACGCTTTTCCGAAGGATGTGCAGAAGCTTTTACGGGATATGAGAAGAACAATCAGAAAGGCAGCTCCGGATGCGCAGGAGGCGATTGGTTATGGGATACCAGCATATAAACTAAGGAGGCCGGTAATATATTTTGCTGCATTCAAGAATCACATCGGGCTTTATCCGATGACTTCGACTGTTAAAAAAGAGTTTAAAAAAGAATTATCTGTATACAAGCAGGGGAAGGGAACGGTTCAGTTTCCTCTGGATAAACCTATTCCGCTTAGTCTGGTCGCAAGGATTGTGAAGTTCCGGGTGAAAGAAAATTTAGCAAAGCAGTAAGACAAATTGCTGTTATTACAGATCGCTGCCCGCGCCTGTTTTCAGATACGTTATAATCCCATCTGCAATTCCTTGAATAGACAGCTCCGGCTGACTGACAATAATTTTTCTGTCCTGGGGGCTGGTCAAAAATCCGGTTTCAATAATGACAGCCGGAGTCATGGGATGGATAGCGTGCTCGTAGCGACGCCAGTTGAAAGCGTAGTACCCGCTCATGCGTCGGCTGATGCTCGGGTCCCGGTTTAAACCTGTGGCCTGCTCATAGGTTTTGTATAAAGATTCTTCAAGATAGATTGACCGGCCGGAGTAATCCCGGCGGGGACTGGCAATTTTGAAGCCGGATACCGAGGAGTCTATATTGCCATCGGCGTGGATGGACACAAATGCATCCGCTATATACCCGGGCGGGACGGTAGCTGGCAGCAGATCCGCTTCAATACCTGCCTCCTTAAGTAATGCTGCTACCTGCTCTGCGATCTTTAAGACCACGTCTCGCTCATTTGTTCCGCCACCGACGGCTCCACCTCCATTTTTTCGCAGGCCCCCCAGCTCTTCCGGCACTTCATCATTACGCCAGTGGCCGGCCTGGATACCAACTCGCAGGGGTCCGGGCGGCCGCTGCCATTTTTCAAGTTCGGAGAGGGTATAACGATCATTGGCTCCTAAAGTCTCGTCAGGTGAAACTTCTTCAAAGCCAACTTCTTCGGTTGTATATGAGAAAGTAGAGGATACGTCCCGACCGGGCTGTACCAGGTACCAGATAGTGGAACCCGCGACTATCAAAAGAGCCAAAAGAAGCAAAAAATACTTCATATCACTGAGCGTTGAGAGCTTACGGATATATGTTATGGTTAGAATGCAGATGCCGCAATCCTTATACAAAAAACCGCCGAGTCTTATTCCCGCTAGATGTTCACCGCTCAGGAGTGCGTTCGGTATCGCAACCTTGCACGTTATATGAACCCGATCACATCCTGGCTGCAAAACATCACCATGTACCGGTTGATGTTGTACTTTATGCTGGTCCTGCTTTTGGCTGCGATCCTGCTGAGTGTTGTGGGAGTTTTGCCTTACAGTCCGTGGAGCATCGCGCTGCAGACAATACTGTTTCCTGGGCTCTGCTGGGGAGTTAACAAAGTAATTTCTCGTAGCTTAAAGCTGCAGTCGAACATCGAGTCTTCGCTTATTACCGGTCTGATCCTGTCAGCGATTGTGGGCCCTTTGGTGTTGTCGCGCGACTGGCTGATTTTTCTGGTCATAACCGCTACTGCAATCGGGTCAAAGTACCTGCTCGCGATCAGACGCAGCCACATCTTTAATCCGGCTGCTTTCGGAGTGGTGGTATCCGCGTTGGTGCTTGGATATCCGGCTAGCTGGTGGATTGGGAGTGAGGCGTTGTTGCCGGTTATTCTCATCGGAGGCGTGCTGATGATAATAAAGATCAGACGCTGGCATCTCATTGTCAGTTTTCTGGGGGTCTACCTGGGATTAAGGGCACTTGATGCTTTATTTATTGACGGCCGAAGCCTCACACAGGCGGGCGTCTTGCTGCAAACTCTGGCCACATCTCCATCAATTCTTTTCTTCTGCTTTGTCATGCTGATCGAACCGCTTACCGCTCCCCAGGTGCGGTCACGCCGTGTGGCGTTTGGTTCGTTTGTAGGAGTAACGCTATTTGCGTTTCAGCAATTCCTGGCCTCTGTGCCTTACTCGCTGGAGTTAACGCTCCTGATCGGAAATATCTTTACCCGGATTGTTAATCCTGATTTCCGGCAGGCATTTGTCTTAAGGCAAAAGGAGCTATTTTCTTCCGCGATCGGCAGTTTCTGGTTCGAACCTACCCGACGATTTACTTTTAAGCCGGGGCAGTTTCTGGAATATACATTTGCGCACCCTCACCCTGACACTCGCGGCGTTCGAAGGTACTTCAGTATTGCGTCTTCACCGACCGAAGAGAAAGTGCTCTTAACTGCCCGGTTTTCTGAGCCCGGCAGCACCTTCAAACAGGCACTGCGGAAGATGGGAGAGGGGGACGAGATTGTCGCCTCGAAAGTGGCGGGTGACTTCGTGCTGCCGTCAGATACGGCGCAGAAGCTCGTCTTTATTGCCGGCGGCATCGGTATTACCCCGTTTCGCAGCATCGTAAAATATTTGCTTGATACTAATCAATCCCGCGATCTTGTATTGCTGTACGGCTCGCGCGAGGAAGGGGATCTGATATTTCGCGATGTTTTTGAGGAGGCCCGCAAAATATTCAACATGAATACTGTGTATGTAGTGTCCCGGGTGATTGATGAGCAGGTTATACGGAAAGAGATACCGGATTTTACTGAGCGCCTGTTTTATATCTCCGGACCGGAAGGCATGGTGCAGGGCTTGAGCAAGATGTTAGTTGGTATGGGGGTTTCGCGCCGGCAGATCAGGCGGGATTACTTTCCCGGGTACGCAGAGCAGGGATAGACACATACTACCTACCTTTTCTGTCCCAGACAGGAATAGTTGTTTACACTAAGGGTATTCTATGGGAGGGATATATCTTGCCGGGCTGGTATTAATACTTTCCTTTGTTTTAGGGAAGGTATCTGACTTTACTGCTGCCAGCGTTCGCCGTCTCAGCCTCCGTTTTAAAATCAACGAATTCATAACCGCCTTCTTCTTTCTTGGTATTGCCACCTCTATTCCGGAGATAGCGGTGGCTGTTTTTTCTGCAATTAGAGGAGTGCCTGAACTGTCGTTCGGAAACCTCATCGGTGCTAACATTGTCATTCTAACATTCATGATTGGTCTGGCCGCTGTCTTTTCGGGCAAGCTCAGTGTTCACAAGGCAATCCACAGAGATGACTTCTTTTTAACGCTGATGCTGGTCGGATTGCCCATCCCCTTTATTCTCAACGGCTATATCTCCAGAGTTGAAGGATTAGTCATGATGGTTGCCTATGGATATTTTCTCCTTCACTTTTTCTGGCGTCGGCGGGCATATCGCAAGCAATCAAAGGCAACCCATCTTCGCGGTACAGTCCAGCGGGATATTGCCATATTTCTGGTTTCTTCAATAGTTTTGCTCATTGTCTCTTATGTTTTGGTACAGGTATCGCTAACGGCTGCGGCTGCCTTGGGTATACCAATCCTGGTTGTGGGATTGCTCATGATATCTCTCGGCACGAATGTGCCGGAGGTTTCATTTGTCTTGAATCAGGCTTCGCGTCGGTATACGAAAGATAAAGATATTGTTACAGGCGTTCTGTTGGGTAACGTTGTACTCAACACCCCTACGCTAGGTCTCTTGGCACTTATCCGCCCCTTCTCGATTGGGAACCTGCAGATGGTATGGGTATCGGCTGCGTTCCTTGCAGTTGTATTGTATGCCACTTGGGTCTTCTTTCTTTCGGAAAGAAAGTTAACCAGGCGCGAGGGCATACTGCTTCTTCTGTTGTACGCATTGTTTGTTGGATACCAGCTTGGACTATTCAGCAGACTTTTTCCTGGTTCTTTTTCTTAATTATCCTATACTTTTAAGTCATGCGTCGTCGTCATCATCCTCTGTCATATTTCACCTCAAGTTTTGCAATTGTACTGGGGTTGGTTCTGATTTGGCGTGGCATTTGGTACGTGCTGGATGAGATTGATAAGGTATTCTTTGGTGGTAGTCACATTTTCACTGCAGTAGGCGGAGTGATAGTAGGACTGTTAGTTCTGTATCTGCCGGATAAAAACTTAAGTGAACTGCGCAAACTCTAATACCCGGCTTGTTGATCTGAGGGTAGTCTACCCAGCTTTATTCATTTATTGCACCAAGTACGCCCCTGCGGTCGAGCCAGCTGAGGAATGCTAGGTAGACTGGCCCTGCAAAGATATAAAACATTTTCATTATAACCGGAGCGTGAATGACTCCGAGGTTAAGCAGACTGGTATAACGGGAGTTCAGACGAATATTCAGAAAGTGATAGCCGATGGCTTCCGCTGCGATCAGCAGGATCAGGTAAAGGATAATAACAAGGGCAAGGCGATACCGTTTGGGGAATTCGTAACTTGTCAGTTGTAATCCCGTCAATCCAACCGTCCACAGTATAAGAGGATATACATTAATCCTGTCCATCAGAAACAGATTGCTTCCGTTGTATTCATAGCGAAAGTAGAAAGACCAGACGGTGGCTACGAGCAGCGCCAAAGCAAAAGGAACAAATGCTTTCCGGCGGTACCGCGCAAAAAGGAAGAGTAAGATCACTACCGCCAGCGCAATAATGAGTGTTTTGGTATCAAGGTAAATCATATCGGAGGGAGTGCTTGCCAGCTTAACACATCTTGCAGCTACGGAGCTTTAAGCCCTTGATCGCACGTTCATTTTGCTTAAGTTGCCCTATCCCGGTTTTAGTCTGTAGACCAAGGTAGGCGTGCTTGAAGGTGGTTTGAAAAGGAACGATGGCGCTAGAGGGAGAACTTTATGCTGACGAGGAGACCTACTTGTTTGATAAGGGATCAGATCATAAAACCCTGTGGGGGGATTAATATCTATCCTGACCTCGAAATGCCCGACGCGCTTGAGTTTGACTCAATGATTAACATTCGGCCGAGCCAGAGCAACACGTCGCGCGATATTGAGGATGAAAGTATTCACACCCGGCTTAAGGAAATTGTGAGCAGGCCTGTTTCTGATCTGGTATGGGTGAGATCAAAACATCTTCACAACATGGCTAAAGCTGCTCGGCGGTAACGTAAAAGAGACGCCCAGAAGGCCCAGCATGTTATGAAGGGGGATAAAGGGTGGTGGATCTTGTGCCTCAGGAAGGAATGTTCAATACTACCAGCATGATGCAGCAGGTTTTCGCAATTCACGGAGGAACTTCGTTTGATAGCTATGGGGAATACATATCTTTCATCAAAACTCGTGAGCTTACGCTGGAAAAACTAAAGCAGACGGAAGACTGGAAAGCCTCACTGCCCCGGGAGCTGGGAGATATGTTTGAAGTGTTACTGCCTAAAATGCCCAACGGCACGAATGTACGGTATGCGGAATGGTGCATCTGGTTTGAACGATGCATTCCCTTTTTGCAGGAGGGCGTTATTTTGATCGGACACTCTCTGGGTGGAATCTTTCTGGCTAAATATCTGGCAGAACATTCTTTCCCGAAAAAGATTAAAGCAACGCTGTTGGTAGCAGCGCCCTTTAATGACACATCAACTGTTGAATCACTAAAAGACTTTGTGTTGCCTTCGTCTTTGGAAAAACTTGAGAGCCAGGCAGGGGCAATCTATATCATCCACAGCAAGGACGATCCCGTTGTTCCTTTTGAGCAGGTGAAAAAATATCAGGATATGCTGCCAGAAGCGCAGCTAGTAGTCTTTGATGATAGAGGACACTTCAATCAGCAGACATTTTCTGAGTTAGTCACTCTGATTAAGTCCTTGTAGGTTTCAAGCCGATAACGGGAGGCATTCTTTGGCTTTCAGAACAGTGTTCCCCTGGAGTGCTACACTTAAGAACGTGCCATTGCCCGACACGATATAAGGGGTACGCAAAGGAGAATCGGGAAATATTAAACCCTCAACCTATGAGCCGTAATGTCAATCATCTGAAAGAGAAAGCCCGGTGGTTATCCTACTTCACCGTCGGGTACAACATTGCTGAAGGTGCTGTCTCGGTTATTGCTGGCTCTCTTGTTGGTAGCGTAGCTCTGATAGGTTTTGGCTTTGACAGTTTTCTGGAGAGTCTGTCGGGCGGAGTTATGATCTGGCGCTTTAAGGCTCGACACGTGCTTTCCCACAAACAGGAGGAGCGAATTGAGTACCGGGCCATCAAGCTGATTGGCTATAGTTTCTTTGTCTTTGGCACCTATGTTTTATATGAGTCGCTGCGAAAACTGTATCTGCAGGAGGTGCCTGATGCTAGTCTGGCGGGGATCTTTATTGCCGTATTCTCTCTCATTATTATGCCTGTTTTATTTTATCAAAAACGCAAGACTGCCAGGGCCATGCACAGTCACAGTTTGTTAGCTGATTCCAAGCAGACTCTCGCCTGTATGTGGATGAGTGTCGCGTTGCTGGCCGGAGTAGGCCTTCATTATCTCTATGGCTGGTGGTGGGCAGATCCGGTGGCCGGACTCTTTATCGTGTTGTTTTTGTTTAGAGAGGGCTACCACGCTCTTAAGGAAGCGGAGCTGTGTGCTTGTTAATAGGGAAGAATCGCGCTGTTTATTGATGAGCATACACAAAGCTATTCCGTTGCTGATCCGGCTTGAAGACTATCCTGGACAAGGACCCTAAAGAGACATAGCCTCAAATTTATGAGCAAGAAAAAAATACTGGTTACCGGGGGAGTAAGAAGGCGAGCTATGTTACCGGTGCTGCCTATACCGTAGACGGTGGTGAGTCTATCTCTCGTTAACTAGATCCTACTGTTTAGAAAATATCAGTGAGGGCTGTTAGCTTCGCCGGTGGTAAATTTTCTTAACTTATGTAGACTGGATTACTACTATGAGTGAACAGACAAATGCAATTGAGCTGCGAGGACTGCGTAAGTCTTTTAAAAACACTGAAGTTTTAAAAGATATTAATTTGGACGTTGCGCGCGGCAGTGTCCTGGCGCTGCTGGGGCCTAACGGTGCAGGAAAAACCACAACGGTTCGAATTCTCAGCACCCTCTTGTCGTTCGATGGCGGGGAAGCTGTCGTGAACGGGTATAGCGTGAAGAAGGACCCTAAGCATGTTAGGGCGAGCATCGGCTTAACGGGTCAGTATGCGGCCGTTGACGAATATCTGACGGGCAGACAAAATCTGGAAATGATGGGGCGCCTGTATCATTTAAGCCGCTCCGACACCCGACGTCGAACTGAGGAGTTGCTGACACAATTTGATCTGCAGGATGCGGCAGGGAGAATTGTAAAAACATATTCTGGTGGCATGCGCCGTCGTCTTGACCTGGCCGCTAGTCTCATCGCCACCCCGCCGGTTCTTTTTCTGGATGAACCAACAACCGGGCTTGATCCCAGAAGTCGCCTCGCTATGTGGGAGATTATTCAAAACCTAGTGAAGGCCGACGTTACTATTCTGCTCACTACCCAGCACCTAGAAGAAGCTGATCGACTGGCCGACCGCATTGCCGTCCTTGATCATGGCCGGATTATCGCTGAAGGCACTTCCAACGAACTCAAAGACCGTGTGGGTAAAGAACGTCTGGATCTGGTGGTGGAGAATGCAGCATCGTTTGAAGCAGCTATACGTATTTTTGGCAAAGAGATTATGCAGTCTGACGGGGATCGGCGACTTGTGAGCGTTGTTATTGAGGACGCGGTGCGCGATATCCGGCGGATGCTGGATGTGGCTAGTGAGAATAAGATTGGAATTGAATCGCTATCAATGCACAAACCAACGCTTGATGATGTGTTCCTGCAGTTTACCGGGCACGAAGCGGAAGCAGCTAATAACAACGAATAGTATGAAGCATCTTTTTGATTACAAGACATATCAGGTGAAGGCGGAGCAGCGGGCTCAACTTTACTGGATTTTTAGTGACCTGTCAGTCTTTATTCAGCGCAGTCTGCGGCACATTTTTACGAACATGGATCAGCTGCTGGGGCTTACTATCCAGCCGGTTATGTTTATGCTGCTTTTCCGCTATGTGTTTGGTGGAGCGATTGATACCGGCGGACAGAATTACGCTAACTTTCTGGTAGCCGGGATTCTGATACAGTCAGCTGCATTTGGCGCTATGACGACGTCGTTAAGCGTAGCCACTGATTTGCAGAGGGGGATTATTGAGCGTTTTAAGTCGCTGCCAACAATCGGCTGGGGCGTTCTGATGGGACACGTCACAGCTGACGTAGTCCGAAATTTTATCCAGGCGCTGGTTATGATTGGGGTTGGGTTGCTCGTCGGCTTTCGTCCTACGGCCTCTGTCATAGAATGGCTCATGATTGCCGGCCTGCTGTTTGTGTTTACGTTTGCCTTCTCCTGGGTGGCAGCGGTGATGGGCTTGCTGGCAAAATCAGTGGAATCTGTTCAATGGATGGGCTTTTTTGTTGTGTTTCCTTTGACGTTTGCCAGCGCCGCCTTTGTGCCAACGAACACCATGCCGAGGGCTTTGCGTCTGTTTGCGGAAAATCAGCCTATAACCCACATCATTGAAGCAGTGAGAGCATTAATGATCGGCACCCCCGTAGGCAATCACGCATTTTTGTCCGTTGTATGGTTTGTGGTGATTGCCCTGATATCAATTCCTGTTGCCTCTGTTTTGTTTCGTCGATACAGTGGTCGTTAGAGTCGTGTAAGGAGTAGTAATTCATAACAATATACTATTATGAACCGAGTAATACACTTCGAAATACAGGCAGATGATCCGGAACGCGCCGCTACCTTTTATCGCGAAGTTTTCGGTTGGAATATTGAGAAGTGGGCAGATTCGGAACAAGAATACTGGGTAGTTAGGACAGCGGACCAGAATAGTACTGAGCCGGGAATTAACGGGGGGTTATTAAAACGTCCGGCTAAAACGCCACCCCAGGAGTGTGGTACTAACGCGTACGTCTGTACGGTGGGGGTTGAGAGCTTTGATGAGATAGCAGGAAAGATAGAAGTTGCTGGCGGTCTTGTTGCCATGCCGAAATTTGCCCTGACTGGAATGGCCTGGCAGGGATATTTTCTCGACACGGAAGGTAATACCTTTGGTATTCACCAGTCTGACGAGAATGCGAAATAGTCTTTTTGCTGTTTGAGTGGATAGTACTGGTGCGGTTTGCTTTAACATAAAACATCGCTATGATTATCGGCCAGGAACGGTTTCTGGCGGTAACTCTTTCAAACAGAATACGAGAGGAGAGGTCCAATGCTTTCTGCTTACGCTGACAGTGGCGTCGACATCGACGCTGGTGAGCTGTTCGTGGCCATGCTGAAGGAGCGGATTGCTGCCGCATGGCCGGAAGTCGGCAAGGAGATTGGGGGGTTTGCCGGGAGCGTGCAGTTCCCGGCGCTCACGAACAAGGTCCGCTGTGGTGCGGACGGATCGGGCACGATGGCAATCGTGGCAGCCCTGTGTGACCAGTACGAGGTCATTGGTACTGCCGCTGCCGCCATGTCGCTGGTGGACACGTACGTGGGCGGAGCACTCCCAGTGGGACTGCTCGACGTCATCGACGTGGGCAAGCTCGTTCCGGAAAAGCACATCCGCATCATTGACGGCCTCATTCAGGGATGCAAGCTGGCTGGTTCTGCCAGGCTGATTGGCGGGGAAACTGCTGAGTTGCCCGACATGTTCCGGCACAGCTGGATGGTCAACGTCAACACAGCAGCGATCGGCTTTCCCGATCCCTGCCTTCTGACCGGAAACATTCGCCCGGGCATGACGGTGTGGGGTTGGCGGTCTGAGGGCCCGGCTTCCAATGGCTTCTCGCTGATCCGTCGAGCGTTGCAGCTCAAGGGTCGACCTTCGCTGGCCAGAAAGCGGCTGACGCGGTACTCACCGGACCTGCGCGGCTCGCTGCAGGAGGCGCTGCTGGTTCCGGTGCCCATCTGGATCAACCAGATTGAGATCCAGCGCAGTGTCGGTACGCGATTTGCCGGACACGCCCACATTACGGGTGGCGGACTGGTCGATAACATCCCGCGCATCCTGCCGGAGAGTTGCAAGGTCGTTCTGGATCGCTCAACGTGGGAGCGGTCGGCGATCTTTCCCATCATTCAGCGCGAGGGAAATGTTTCCGCGGAAGAGATGGATCGCGTCTTCAACCAGGGGCTCATGGTCGTCTCCGTCCTGGATTCGTCCGGCAAAGAGCCGACCACGCCCAACATTCTTCCCATCGGCACTGTCGAAAAGAGAGGAGAGGGAGAGCGGCAAGTGCAGTTCACGGGAGTCTTCAACAACTGAAAATCATCCGGCAGCTATACCACGTGGCTGCTTTTTCTTTTACGGTACGGCTCTGGGTGTGTGCCGGATGGTGCTACACTGATACCCATGCATATACCGAATATTGGCAAGCTGATTATTGCGATTGTCGTCTCACAACTCGCCGGTGCAATAGGTTCCGTTTTTACGGTTCCGTCGATCCCGACGTGGTATGCCTCTCTTGTAAAGCCGGAGCTTGCGCCACCCAACTGGGTATTCGGTCCGGTATGGATTTCTCTTTTTGTACTTATGGGGATATCGGCATTCCTGGTATGGAAGCGGGGGTTGGATCGTAAAGATGTGAAAATATCATTAGGTGTTTTTCTGGTTCAGCTGGTGTTAAACACGTTGTGGTCAATTCTCTTTTTTGGTTTCCAGAATCCGGGAGCGGCTTTCTTGGAAATACTCATATTGTGGTTAGCTATATCGTGTACCATTTTCCTGTTTTACCGGATTTCGAAAGCGGCAGCGTGGCTGCTCGTGCCATACCTTGTGTGGGTTAGTTTTGCTGGCTACCTCAACTATGCCTTGTGGGTGTTGAATTAATATTGATGGTATGGAGAAAAAGGAACTTGTACGAAAAGTGATAAGCCATGAATTACTGGGAGTGATTGCGACCGTATCGTCTGACGGGATGAAGCCGGAGGCGGCTCTGGTGGCAGTAACGGAAACGGATGATCTGGAAATAGTATTTGGCACGCGCAATACGACACAGAAGTACAAAAACATTCAGAAGAATCCGAATGTCTCGTTTGTTATAGGAACAAGTTCTGAGCAGAAAATAACGGTGCAGTATGCTGGTTTGGCCAGGGAATTAGCAGACAAGGAACTGGATACGTATCAGCGGCTGCATATCAAAAAGCATCCGGGATCAAAGAAGTTTGTGTTTTCTCCCGAAGAACGGATGTTTATCGCATCCCCTGTCTGGATCCGCTATTCGGATTACAAGAGCGAGCCGCCGGTTATCTTTGAATTAGAAGCTTTCTAGGATATGCATTTGCCGATTTCCGGCAATACGGCAAACTAGTCGTGGCACGTATTGTTCCCTGGTAGTATAGAGACTCGGGCGGAAGTGACAGCGAACATTCCTAAGGGCAAACCCAGGCCGAGGCTTCTCGAAGAGAAGGAGAGGGAAAAGAAGTCAACATAGATAGGAGGTAAGACCGGGCAACTCGCTCGGTCTTTTTTTAAGCTGCAAGTATGCAAGTCTGAATAAAAGCATTTTTTTTAGATCGCATGGTAGCATATTCTTATGAATGATCTACTCAACGTCCCGTCTTCTGTAGAGCAGCCGAATATAATAGCCAAGAAGCCCCGCATGGTGCGTCTTTCAACCACTCTTGCAATCGCTGTTATCGTAGGCCTTATCATGACTGGTGTGAATTTTTTGGCATATTCCATGATACTGAGTTCTTTTACGCCAGGAGTCACTGATCCGGCCATTCTGCGAGGCGTAGACAACGCTCGTGAAAAAGTGGAAACGGCTTTGAAGGAAGGTGAAGCAGAACTTCTGCTAGAAATCGATGTGGAGGATGAAGTGTGTATGGGTGATCCGATTGCAATTAGCTGGCAAGGCGATGAGCGAATTGAATATGTTTCGCTATACTTGAATGATACTAATAGTATAAGGCCGATAGGAGACTATCCGCTTGACTTCGTAGATGGGGAGCGGGTAGGGGGTAACGCAGGCAAATATACGTGGCCTGCAGGAGAGCGCAGTGACTCGGGCTATGTTGATGAGGGGTATCTGTACCGTATAGGAATCACAGGGCGATATACTACAGCAGATGGGACTCCAACCTCCGTGCATAAGAATACAGAGCGTTTTGCTCTACTTGATTGTCCAATTAGAAGTTTTGAAGAGGGAGATGGACTCAATGCACCAGCAGCGCCGCTAGGATATTAGGGAACGTACCTGTAATAAGCGCCTGTGATATAATTTCACCATGAAGTCGTGGTTTACATGGGGTGAGCTCGTAGTTTTAATAGCCGCCATCCTTTTACTAGTGAGTTTGCCGCTACTGGCAGCCGGGCGTGCAGGTCTCTGGTTTGGCGCACAAGGATTGTATTTCATCGGAGTGGCATTAATTGTTGGACGATACTTCTCACGCTATGTTCGAGATTAGTTTTTTTGAAATCGTCGCATTCGTACGCCAGGTATCAGGAGCCGTTGCCGGAGCGGGAGGACTCCATGGTTGGCTGTTGTTTAACCGGCAACACGGCAAACTGTCACGACTCATTGAGCCGCTCATGATTGGAGGAGCAGTTATATATCTGGTTGCCTGGCTAATTGGCTTTGTTGGCCAATCACTGGCCCAGGCCCATGTTGGGATATCGCTTGAGCCGACGGTCATTGATGTGGCCCGATCATATGCTGTGCAGACACCGCTGGCGATTGTGTTAGTAGCTCTGCTGGTTACCAGTAAGAGGGGTCTCTCAAAGGTGCCGCGACTCTACCACTTCCTGTTTTTCGTCGTGATGAGTCTGTTAATCAGTACCTATGCGATATCGGGTCATATAGATTTACGACAGGTATCGTATGTGTGGCATGGCTGGCATTCTATCCTGACGTTAGGGACAGTAATCGTCCTGGATTATCTCTTTTTCGTATGCCGGCATAATCGCAAGCTTCTAGCGAGACTAACGGAGTCGTTCGATCGCTTTACGGTATTCATTCTGGCTGGACTGGCGATTGATATTATGAGTACATACCTGATTCTTGAAGAAGCACTGAGGTTGGACGCCCGCTTCTTCTTTATGCAGACAGTCGTTGGTGTCCTGCTCATTAACGGTATTCTTCTTTCAGGGCCCCTTACGCGCAGGGCGGCAGTGTATCTCAAGAGCGAACGGAAGATACCAGGCAGACTCCAGGCAGTGCTCGGACTATTCGGCGCAACCTCTTTAGTTTCCTGGAATACGATTACCTTCCTTGATTTCGTTCCGAATATTTCACTGCCGTATGTGGCATTACTTGTCATTTACGTCGCGGTTATCGCCGGCGGCTTTGTCAGTCACCTCATCATCGAAGGCTGGCCGGTTAAAGTGCGGGCGTGATGACAGATTTGCTTCTGCTGGCGGCCCTTACGTTTATTGCCAGCACTGTCGGTACCATCAGCGGTTTCGGCACCTCAACAATTATGATCCCGGTACTGGTACTGTTCCTGTCTCCGATTGAGGCGATATTCCTGGTGGCAATCGTTCACTGGTTTGGAGATCTGTGGAAGGTTCTGCTATTCCGCAAGGGTGTTAATTTTCGTCTTGTCATCTTGCTGGGGGTGGTGGGGCTCGTGGCCAGCTACTTCGGGGCGTCAGTATCCCTCGGCGCGGGCGAGGCGATACTGATTCGTCTCTTAGGAGCGTTTTTAGCAGGATACGCGGTATTCTTGATAACGCAGAAGAAGTTTAGAATCCCTACTGGTACTATCACTACTCTGATCGGAGGGGTGCTGTCGGGTTTTTTCGCCGGAATCTTCGGGATCGGCGGGCCGATCCGCAGCATGGTTTTATCCGCTTTTAATCTGCGCAAGTCGGTGTATATAGCGACAGCGGGAGCAATCGGGCTCATGGTTGATGTGACGCGTATTATTACCTATGTCGCCGGCGGAGTAACGTTGCGGGAACAACTGTGGTGGAGCCTGCTGTTACTTATTCCCGTTTCCTTTGTAGGAGCACAGGTAGCTCGAAAGATTGTAAACAAGGTGCCGCAGAGACAGTTTCGTGCAGTCGTGGCTGTGTTTTTTCTCATTATTGGTCTTAAGCTCCTGGTGTTTCCTAGCTAAATTGCAGTGACTCAAGAATGGCGTCGGAATCCATTTATAGCTAGAAGAAAAAGTGTTAGCAATGGCGCTTAACGTATAATACATACATGTATTATACGTATATCCTGATGTGCAGCGACGGCTCACTTTATACGGGCTGGACGAAGGATGTGGAGAAAAGAGCTGCCCAGCATGATGCTGGTACTGGGGCGAAATATACCCGCTCGCGCCGGCCCGTGAAGCTGGTGTATTCGGAAACGCTGAGTTCTCAGTCTGAAGCCATGCGCCGGGAGCATGCGATAAAGGCTCTTCCCCGTCAGGATAAACTGGCTCTCATTCAGCACTTTATGAAGATAAAGGAGACAAAAAGCAAACTTTCGTATATGCTATAAGGTGCTATTTACCGACGAGACACTTAAAAGTTTCCAGGGAAGCATATTTACCATTAATTCATATAACAATATGGAAGGAACAATTAAGACGCTAACAGAAAAGGGATTTGGATTTATCTCCCGCGAAGGTGAGTCAAAAGACCTCTTCTTCCACTCAAAGGAACTTCAGGGTGTAACATTTGATGAACTCCGGGTTGGAGATGCGGTTACCTTCGAAGTTATTGATACTGAAAAAGGTCCAGCAGCTACCAGCGTTTCACGCGCGTAAGAATGCATGAAGAAAAACCACCCTTTCAACAAAGGGTGGTTTTTAATTCAGCAACCTACCCGTTAGCCGCCCGTGTGGCAGCGACGTGGAGATTCTGCTGAATCCCGCCTTGTCGGCTGTCCTGATGTTCCTTTCGACTGTAATTGTGGCCGTAAATACTCTGCTTCTCCGCTGGCAGATGCTAACGCTCTAGCGGAACTGTTACCGCGTTTATATAGTAGTGACTGTAGCGGCAAAAAAGCCGCGATGGCTTGTGTATTAAAATATGAAAGAAGGTGATCTATATGCATGATATGAAAAATGCTATGAAGCATCTGCGCGAACATCAGACGTACCCCGCCACCAAGGCCGAGCTCGTTGAAGCGTGCAATAACCTGTCTGACTTTACGGAAGCCGATAAGAATGAATTTGCCAGTAAGTTGCCCGACCGCACGTACGACTCAGCTGAAGAGGTAATGGAAGCCATGGAGTGGCAGGTGGCGTAAATACTAGGCACAAGAAAACACGCATGACGGCAGATAATCGTCATTGTGTTTTCTGTTTTGAACTGCTGACAGGATGCTCTTGTTGGTAGTATGCGCTGTCACCATACTGGAAGCATAAGCTCTTTGTTATGCCGTTTTCTTTAACGAAAAAATACAGTTATTTGTGGGTGACACTGGCATTCTTCTGCTTTTCAGTAGCAGGGCACTGGCTGTTTGCCTGGTATGCATACGTTGACGAGCAGAATAATTTTAATCATCTCGTGCGGGCTGAGGAATACTTCGTACAGGTAAGTCGTGACACGTTCGAAAACTGGCAATCTGAGTTTCTTCAGTTGATATGGCAGGTGGGAGGGTTGGCCCTGCTGCTGTATGTCGGCTCACCTCAATCGAAAGAAGGGGATGAACGGAAAGAAGAAAAGGTTGATCGCATTCTTGAGATGGTAGACCCGAAGGCAAAACGTTTTATTGCGACGGTTGATAGGAAATATCCACGGCAATGAGCAAGGCTAATGTACGAATGAAAGAGGGATCGACGTGGGATGAGGGAGTAGACATGCCGCGATTTTCACCTCTAACTCGATCCATTAGTGCGGATGTAGCGATCATCGGTGGAGGGATAACAGGAATTACAACAGCCTACCTGCTATCAAACACCGGCCTGGATGTTGTTTTGGTAGAGAAAGACCGCCTTACCCGCGGCGCCACCGGCGCTACTACTGCTTTTCTCACCCAATATATTGACACTGAACTTTCAGAGTTAATTTCCATGTTCGGTGTTAAGAAAGCTCAAGCGATTGTCGCCTCGCATGCTCAAGCGATTGATGATATTGAAGGGATTATTCAGACGGAGAATATAGAGTGTGAATTTATGCGTTGCTCTAACTATATATATGCTACTTCCGCTCAAGAGAAGGAGAGGCTGGCTGTAGAGCAACAGGCAGCGCAGATGTTAGGTCTTCACACTAAAGCTGTACGCGAGGGGTCATTTCCATTTGAATATAGCGGTTGTGTGGAGTTGCCGGGGCAGGCTAAGTTTCATCCGTTGAAATACCTTGCCGGATTAGTTGATATTCTTCAGCAGCGCGGCGTGCGGATATTTGAAGAGACGGAAGCACATATTGACCACGAAGGCAGTCCTACAGTAGTAACAGCACCCGACGGAGAGGTCGTGGCTCAACAGGTAGTAGTTGCAACATACGCACCGCTGGGTAAGAAGCTATTTTTTAAAAAAGCTTTTTACACCTCCTACATATATGAGATGACTGTTCCGGCTGGAATAATTTCCGAAGGGATATATGAAGACATGCACGAGCCCTATCACTATTTTCGAGTTGATCAGGGAGGAGGAAGAGACCGGGTTATTATTGGCGGAGAAGACCATCGATCAGACTTGCCGGTTAAAAGCTCGAAAAGCTTCCAGGCGCTTGCAAGATATATTGAGACTACATTTCCATCCATCCCGTATACTCTCGTAAGGCGCTGGGAGGGTTCGATTGTGGAGTCTGTAGATGGCCTGGCTTTTATCGGATCGCTCGAGCACTTCAATATATTCTATGCCACGGGATTTTCCGGCAACGGCATGACGTACAGCATGATTGCAGCAACATCATTCATGTATCTCATTCAAAACCAGCAGAATGAGTTGCTGTTTCTGTATGATCCAACCCGAATACCAACGATTCGATCACTGGCCTTCAAAGGACGTGATTATACTAACGAGTTAGTCGGCGGGGCGGTAAAGAATACGATGCAGGGCTCAAAGGAATAACTGTGGAAGAACTCTTACGTTTGTATTTCTTCTTGGCATATTTAAAAATATGACACATACCAATAAAGTTGGCCGCGTCATGGAGCGATTCGAGCAATTGTACCAGCGGGGTATCACTCCTTGGACCGAACACGGAATGGAACCGGAAATTCCGGCATTGGCTGACCTGTTACTTGAGCGCATTGCAGAGCCTGTGTTGTTAGATATTGGTTGCGGAAATGGATGGACAAGCATCTATTTTGCGAAGCGAGGGATTGCAGTCAAGGGTATTGATAGCTCACCGACAGCCATTGTTGCAGCGCAGGAGAAAGCCAAGCGAGCTAGGTTAGAACAGGTCATACATTTTGAAGTAGGCGATGGATTGGCGCTACCGTATGTATCATCCACATTCGATGCTGTCTTCGACCGTGGGTTTTTCCATCACGTACCGATACAGCAATATGAACAGTACATCTTCGAGGTGAGCCGAGTACTGACATCGAAAGGATTGCTCTCACTGCACGCCTTTACTCCTCGTACTGGAGTTGGAGAGTATCGGTTTGAGAGAGATGATATTGAGCGAATATTCGGCGAACACTTTGTAATATTGCAGGAAAGTTATGACCCATGGCCGACTGATGCGCCGGCCCACTTGGGACACTACTTGCTTGAGCGACGGATCTAGGCTACACAAAAGGCAGATATATGGCTTGGACAAAAAACAACTATGCGTTACTAGGAATAGCGGCAGTGATCTTGCTGGGTGCGGTGTTGTATTTGCGCGGCGGCCAGGAGGCGCCTCAGCTCGAGGTACTGTATGATAAAGTACCGTACGATATTTCTATTACCTCTGACACATTTACTCCTGCAGTTGGACAGACTGTAAAGATGGGGTTCGAAGTGAAACTAAACGGGCAGCCGATTGATCTGGCGGCGCAGGAGATATATCCGCATGCTAGCGTTGTCAGTAACGACCTGGGGGATGTCTGGTTTTACCATATTGATGAACTGGAAAATCCGGCAACAGGAGTATATGAATTTGAACATACCTTCGCCCAGACTTCCGATTATACGGTGTGGATTGAAGTTAACAACAATCAGACACCTGATCATCACGAAGCAGACTCAGATTACATTGCACGTTTTGCCATAGACGTTCAGGGAGCACAGGCATTTCCTGCAGTCGTTACATCGTATAGCGAAACGTTTGCAGTTAACTTTGTGCCTGGTGAAAGGTACAAGCTCAAGGTTCCTCCTTATAATCTGCAGGCAGGGCAGCCGGGAACGTTTTCTGTTATGGCAGAAAAGGCAGATGGCTCAGCTGTTCCTCTGTTGCCCGACTTCGATCATTTTTATATCTTAGCCTCACCCGAACACGATAACTTTTATACCCTTGAACATCCACAGTTCAACAAGCTGGGAGAAACCCAGGTTATAACAAAGTCCGTGATCTTCCCGGCTCCCGGCAAGTATGCCTTCTGGGTGCGGCTTTTCCCGGACGATGGGTCAGGTACTGTGACGGATGCTATCGAAGGTCCGCTGGTACTGGAGGTTAAGTAAAGTTTCTAGGGTTGCAGAATATCTTCAGTCCGACCGTTAACGGAAATGACAACATCCCGCACGGTGGGGAACTGTTCTAATGTTTGAACGATCTGGCTGCGGATGGCTGTAACCCGGCAGGATCCGCCCACTGCCCGATCCAGCTCTTCGCTGAAATCAACCCGGGCCACACCGTCTTGAATAGTAAGTTTTTGAATAGTTATGTCGGGATTCAGCGAGGTGATGTACCCCTGCTGTTTTTCTGCCGCGGTGGGGCCAGCTAGCAGCTGTTCTAAGGCAGCGCGTCCTATTACGGATGTTCGGGGAACAGTTCGTTCAACCGGAAATACTGTCTGGCAGTCATCCTGGCCGGAAGGTACGAGTGATGAGTTATTAAAAAACACTTTAACTGTGGTGGTTTCATTAGTCGTGAGAGGAGAGACAACAATCGGAATTCGCACGGAGCTGTCATTCTCAGGTAATCCTGAAGGGTTGGCTTTCTCTAGAACCAAAGTTGCTGCACCCTTGATGCCCGGCGGAATAGCAAGCGCGGCCTGAAAAGGAACAAAATCAGTCGTCATCCAGTCTCCCTGAGGCTGAGCAATGGCAGTTCCAACTATAGCTCCAGAGGTGTCGAATAAGTGAATAGGGAAAGAGGCTTCAAAAAACCATGTCCCGCGAGCCTCCCCCGTGATACGTAGGGGGCTAGTGACAACTTGGCCCGGCTGCGGAGAGGTAACATTAATAAGGTTAGAATCCTCCCCTGGAGATGCGATATTCTGCGTAAATACTGTCCCATCGTCTGTGCGACACTGGGGCGGGTAACTTTCCATAACAGGAAACCCGGCCGATGCACATTCTTCAAAGGTTGTAATGCTAGCAGGAGCGGATGATTGCATGTACCAAATGACTGCCCCGAGTATAAGAAGGGCGAAGACTCCATATATCAGGTATTTTGGATTCATATCCGTAAAGGTACCAGTATTTTCTATTGTGAACAGGCTTCTTTCTCCCTGACAGAACAATGTTGACAGGCATGATTTTTGTCGGCATGTATGGATGCGCACCAGGAGCAATGTGTCAGGGACTGATTGGTGGATGTTGTACTTTGTTACAAGGAACAGATCGATGCCCAAAGCAAAGACCTCTCGGACTACGGCTATTCGTAGCCTGAAAGATGCAGCGAGAGTCGTCGGGAAGATCGGGCAGCTCAAGCGTAATCTGGAGCGTGTGACGGTCCAGATGAATGAGAAGATCGAGAAGATCAAGCAGCCGTACACGGAGAAGGCTGGCGGCTACATCGCCGAGCTGGAGCCGCTGATGGAAGCCATGTTCCGTTACGCTCAGGGCAATCGTCCTCAGCTGACCGACAATGGTGAGCGACAAACCGTCAAGCTGCCGACGGGATCCTTTTACTGGCGGAAGACGGGTAAGTCCGTTCAGTTCACGGGGAGTGACGATGAGCTTGTGGATTTGCTCAAGGCACTCGGACTTTCGGACTGGGTTCGGGTCGTGGAGGAACCGAACCGGGAACGCATGTTGCAGGAAGAGGAGAAAGCCCAGGCGGTGGCCGGCGTGACGATCGAACAGCGCGAAGTGTTTTACGTCAAGCCGGCAGCAAGCATGGCTGCCGTGACGGTCACTCCCGAGGGCGATCATCTGAAGATCGTGCCAAAGGATCCCCGGAAGCAGAAGGATAAGAAATCTGCCTAAAGGGCTGATCCCACCCCACATTCAAGGACGAGTGTGGTTTTTTCATGCGTAACTGTGTGATGCAGATGATATTGACTGTGTCCGGTAATATTGAGACGCTTCATGTATGGAAGAACAGGCTCCTCAAAAAAGCTCAGGCTATGGCAAACGGCCAATGTGGCAATGGCTGCTGATATATCTGGTGGCTGGAGCAATAGTATATGGACTTATCTACTACTTTGTTATCGCCAAAGAGGGCGGTTACGGTACTGGCGAGAGCGTCAACCCCACCGACCAGGATATAGAGCAGGGATTGTATTAACTGGGAGAAGATACTCCCGGCTAGACAAAACGACTGAAATGCCGCAGTATTGACCTAGCTTAGAGGGAATTAGCGCAGATGTATAAGCTTGGCCCCATTAGATGGGGTCGTTACCTTTTCAATAGTCATGAAACAGGATATTCGAAATGTTGCCATTATCGCTCACGTGGACCACGGGAAAACTACTCTGGTGGATGCTTTACTGCGTCAGTCAGAATCTTTTCGCACCAAAGAAGATGCCGCGGCGAACCTTATTATGGATTCCAATGAACTAGAGCGGGAGCGCGGGATTACCATCTTTTCAAAGAATGCTGCCATTCATTACAAGGGCTACAAGATTAATATTATTGACACTCCCGGACACGCTGACTTTGGCGGGGAAGTAGAGCGCATCATGAGCATGGCCAGTGGAGTTTTGCTGCTGGTTGATGCCAAAGATGGGCCGATGCCTCAGACAAAATTCGTATTGAAAAAGGCTCTGGAAGCTGGTCATCGCGTTATTGTTGTTATCAACAAAATTGATGTGCCACAGGCTCGCGTTGACTGGGTGCTTGATCAGACATTCGGACTCTTCATTGATCTGGGTGCAACGGATGAGCAGGCTGACTTCCCGGTACTCTACGCTTCGGCTATTCAGGGCAAGGCCGGCATGGCTCCTGACCTGGCCGTTATGGAGAACATCACGCCGGTGTTTGATGCCATCATCAAACACATCTCAGCGCCCACGGTGAATGATGCGCCCATGCAGATGCTGGCTGTGAATGTTATTTACGATGACTACAAAGGACAGATTGCAATTGGGCCACTATTGAGCGGCACCCTGACAAAAAATCAGCCCGTCATGCGGATTCAGGCTGATGGCACACAGGTAGCTGCCCGTATCGCTTCAGTTATGACATTCGAGGGATTAGGCCGGGTAGAAGTAGCCGAAGCCCAGGCCGGAGACATCGTGGCGGTAGCCGGTATTGAAGGCGTAAAAATTGGTGAGACGATTGCAGATCATGCGGATCCCCGACAACTACCGCTTATCGCTATTGATGAACCAACTGTAAAGATGAAATTCTCAGTTAATACTTCACCCTTGGCTGGAACTGAAGGAGATTTCTCAACGGCTCGACATCTGAAAAATCGTCTCCAGCGTGAGTTGCTCAGTGACGTGGCGTTGAAGATAGAGACGGATGAAGGATCAGATTCAGCCTTCACTATTCTAGGCCGTGGCGAGTTGCACCTATCAATCCTTATTGAGAAGATGCTGCGGGAAGGTTATGAATTCCAGGTTGGCAAACCTCACGTTATTTTCAAAGACGATGAACTGGGCAAAAAGCTTGAACCGTTTGAAGATATATATATTGAATGTCCGGAGCAGCATGCCGGAATTGTGATCGAGAAGATGGGCAAGCGCAAAGGGGAGATGAAGGATATGAAAGTAGACCAGGGTATTACGAAAATGCATTTCCTGGTATCAACCCGCGGATTAATCGGATACCGGGCGGAGTTTTTAACTGATACCCGCGGTGAAGGAATAATGAATGCTATTTTCCATGGGTACCTGCCGTATCTGGGAGATCTTGGATTGGAGTATCACGGCTCACTGGTGGCTCACGAGCCAGGGGTTACTACACTCTACGGACTGCTGCAGGCCCAGGGGCGCGGGCAGCTTTTTGTCGGCCCCGGGATCCAGGTATATGAGGGAATGATTGTCGGACAGAACGCCCGGGTGGAAGATATTGATGTAAATGTCTGTAAGGAAAAGAAACTGACAAATATTCGCTCAGCGGGCGAAGGGGTATCCGAACATTTTCACGCTCCGAAAAAACTTACGCTGGAAGAGGCGATTGAATACCTTGGCGAAGACGAATTGCTGGAAGTAACACCCAAAAATTTGCGTCTGCGTAAAATGTATTTGAGTAAAAACGAGCGCAAGCGAGGCAAGAAATAACAAAGAAAAAACCAGAGAGCGACAGGATCGTCTCTGGCTATAGGCTTGCCATGTGAATCAGGTATTCGAAGATGTCGCGGGACAGAAAAGGATTGGATACCTTCTCCCGGTATTCTTCGAAGACACAGACACGTACGGCGGCGTAGGTTTCCAGCTCTTCCTCGAGACTGGCGTAGTGACGTGGACGGACTTCTCGGAGAGTGCCGATAATGCCCGACCCGTTGTAGATCCCCACATCCGGCAGGTGGAATCGATGAGGGGATACGACGGGGGTGATCAGTACAGCTTCGGGAGGGATGCCGCACAGGTTGGCAACGGCCCGTTCGTAGACTGCAGCACTCTCGCGCCGATGCAAGTGATCGAACGCATTCAGCTGCTCAAGCGGAAGCCGAAAGGTTGCGATCGACTTGCCTTCGGCATTGTCAAGCGGCACGACCTCGTTCGGAATGAGCCGGACTGCCACCTTGGGCAACTTCCGCTTATCCAGCCGGGCGAACAGCTCCCGGGTGGTTTTGTCGCTGGAGCTGAGCAGGAACGAATCCAGTTCGCAGTCGGTGAACTGAAACAGCTGCTCCTCTTTCAAGTTCCGCGGATCCAGCAGCATGGCGCGAGATACGATCTGCTGCAGGAAACACTGTGCGATGGCGCAGGCTTTCCGGAAGTAAACTCGGCTGTGCATCGCGGCGTAGTCCCGTTGGACCTGGATGACCTCGGCAATGATTTTCTGGTCGATGACGAGCTGCTGATCAATGAAGTAGATGTGGTTCAGCAGGTCTCCGGCTCTAAATCCCACTGCCTCGTGGGTGTTACGACCGTCCCGTTTCAGGTAGTCCATCTTGTCGGTGCCCAGCGGGCGGTGACTGACGCAGGCTGACAGCGGGTCCTTCCGCAGAAACAGAGAGCGGATTGCTGCCGGATTACCACCACAGGCGGTAATCTCCTTCTTGAGTTTTTTCAGAAGCAGGAGGCCGTGAGCGTTGTGGTCCAGTCGGCAGGCTCCTTCGATGGCGTGCGAGTAGGGACCATGACCAATGTCATGCAGAAGTCCGTACAGAGCGATATTCCACCCTTCTTCAGGCGAAATGATGCCGTCGCTGATCCAGCGGGCGATGCGCTCCAGAGTCATGGAGAAAGTGCCCAAAGCGTGCTCGAAACGAGTGTGCTGAGCACAGGGGAAAGTCAGAAAACTGATACCAAGCTGTTTGCGCCGGCGCAGTCTCTGAAATACGCGGGTGTCGATGATGCGCTGAATGGGCGCGATGTCCAGGTCGTGCAGTCCGGGCAGGGCAATAGTTCTGCGGGTAAGCTTCATGAGGCTTCTCCTCTTGTGAATGAACGGGGTATCCCTCCAGGCCTTAATACTAGAGGCTGGTATACTCCGCGTAAAGCAGCGGACTTACAGCTGTCGGGTGCGCCGGTGAATGGCGTGATCAATGGTTGCCTCGGCGATGTTCATAAGGTAACCACGTACACGGTCCAGGCTATCTTCCAGGAGAATAGTTGTAGATGTTGCCTCCGGGGAGCGGCGTCGTTGTCGGATGAGTGCCTGTTCAAACGAAGTGTTTTTGTTAAGAATACTGTGGGCAGTCTTCTGATTAACGATTCTAACCATGCTGCGAGCAGTGTCCATAGTTGCCAGAAGCTGGTTAAGCAGTGCGCGGTACCCCTCAGCTGTGAGGAGTGGTGTTCCCGGCTATGGAGCATCGAGTGTGTGCCCAGGAACAATTTTTCAATAGTATCGGGGATGGATAATGCGAGTATTATATTTGCCGGTAGGGGAAGGTATGCTGTAGTATAATAAATAATATGAATGGACGACTTATGCACAACCTTACCAGACAGATTCCTTTGCTGGCTCTAGCATTCTTGTTGCTGGTCCCTGCAGCCGCATCCGCGGCTTCGTCGCGCGAGAAAAAAGACACATCGTTATGGGGGTACGTTCGGTCGCAAGTGGTCGGTGTGAAAGAGAAGCAGCCAAATCCCCGCGCTGTGTTACGACAGGAACAACACGCCAAGCGGATGGTTAAGGTGCAGGGTATTACCCGCGGGATGACAAAAAAGATGGAAAACTTGTCTCGTCGACTCGATAAACAGTTGGCAAACGCGGAGCAGCGTATTGAGCGATTGCAGGCAGCCGGACATGTACTTACTGTTGACAGCGAACTTAACGCTTTGCGCGAAACAGTCGAAGGGACTCAAAATGACATTGATGAAATTATTGTAACGCTCGAGTCAATCGTTGAGAGCGAACAGCCGGAACAATCCGTCGCTCAGATACGTGCTATGATCAGGACGCTGAATGACAAGCTCAAGGGTGTTCGCGAAGCTTTCCATACTCTGCAGCAGGCAGTCAGCAGTGACCTTTCTTTAAAAGAATCTGAATAGCTATGGATAAAACATTTGTTATAGTAAGTGTTGTAGCGGGGTTTCTGGTGGTGATTGCCCTCTTCCTGTGGCGATTCCCAGAATTTGCCTATGCGCCCGAAAGCAACTACTTCGATACGCAGACTCAAACATTCCCTTCAGAGGAAGAGCTCGGTATTGCCGATCTGACTGCTGAGGCTGATTCAGAAATAGTGCTGGACGAAAACTTTGACTCCGACATCCAGCAACTTGAAGTGGAGCTTGGTGGGCTATAGCAAATAAGCAGCTTTTGTTAATCACAAATAAAAACAACCGCCCTTTGGAGGCGGTTGTTTTGTTTCTTACTTTGTTTATTTAGAACTTCTTTCGGAGGGTGGTAGCAAGTCCACTTGCTCCTCCAATTATTGACACCAGGGCCACAATTCCGGCACCGGTCTTGGCAGTAACAGGTACTGCTACAGGAGGAGGAACAACAACAGTTGTACCTTTAACTTCTGTTTTTTCAACACGAGTATCATCTGTCGCCTCGTCTTCTACGTCGTGGTCATCACTTTTAGCGGTTACAACGTTGTGAAGAATGTGACCATTCTTAGTGTTGTCACGCACTTTGACTGTGATGGCGAAGCTCTTCTTTTGACCAGCCTCAAGAGAGACATTGCTCCAGACTACGGTTTGTCCGTCAATTGATCCGCTGTCTGATACGGCACTAACAATCAGCTGGCTTGGAACTTCATCAGTAACTCTTATGTCTTGAAGATCTTGGTCCCCGGTATTTTCTACCTCAATGCTGTACGAGAGGGTATGACCTGGGCGAGTAATTTCGCGATTGTCAGTCTTTTCTACGTTAATTCCAGGATTCTTAGGTTCTGGCGTAGGAGTTGGGGTCGGCGTAGGTGTTGGGCTTGGTGTAGGCGTTGGGGTCGGCGTAGGTGTTGGGCAGGCAACCTTGGTGATAACAGGCTTGGTGACATCGTTGCTTGGGTCAAGATTCTTTTCACCCTTGGAAGCATCAGTTCGGGCAGAGATGCGAGCTACGTTGGTTAATGTCGCACACTCTAGAGACTTGGGAACATCGAATGAGAGGGAGACGTCCATCAGTCGTGTGGCTATCTTTGCGTCTCCGCTAAATGCGCCTAATACGCAGACAACGTTACCGCCTTCTTGCTTACATGAAGGGATCTGGAGCTGCAGGCCTGCCCATGTGAACTTTGTGTCCTGGGGGCGGAATACTAGCCCGGCTGGTACGTTATCTACGACTGTTACAGCCACAGCAGCTGATTTGGTAGCGGGGAGAGCAGTTGCTCGCACCGTGTATGTAAGAACCTCACCAGGCTGTACTGTAGCGGGGCCTGTTTTCGTGACTGTTAAATCATGGGGCCCACAAGCCTGGGCAGCGCTAACGGCTCCAAATAGGCCGATTGCGGCTATTGTGGCAACTGCAAATGCCAGTAGTTTGATATTGATGGCTATTGTCATAATTGGAATATAAATGGATAAAATGTGGTGGTGTTTGTTAAACAGGCCTTTATATCACAACCACATTTTTTGTCAATAGTTGAACGGTAGACTTAGAATATGTCACTTAAAAATTAAAACTGCACACTTTTAGCCGCCTTTAAACTTTAAAACT
>JBBDOX010000012.1:0-14008 GCA_040876835.1 Candidatus Anderseniibacteriota bacterium
CAGGGCAACTCCTCACAGGGTTCCCACAGGCATCCGCTCAAAAGAATGCGAGAACTGCATAACGGGCAAAACCCAGTTACAGAGGCGACAATGGGGGAACGCATCCAGACCCAGTGACCGACTCAGCGACCTTCAGCACCCAAGAGACAAGCGAAGAAGAGACGGGTGAACAAGATTCAGTCAGTGGTTGCTATTGCTTTGGAAAAGCGGTTCTGATTCAGCACTACGACTCAACAACCTCCAATAAATCATCAATCCCACAATCCAGCGCCGTCACGATCTTGCCCGCCAGGTCCAGCGATAGACCTGCCGCTGCTTTCTGATCGTTTCGTGCCAGGCGGGTGATGGTGGTTGCTGCCGATCCAACAGCAATCGCCAACATATTCATCGTTATCGGTTTCTCCCCTGCCTCAGCACGGCGAAGATTTGCCTTGGCGATTGCCTTGGCGAGGGTCAGACGGACTTGCTTTGCCATAAGGAGCACAATACCTCAAGCATCCTGGAGAACACAAGACGGTTTCAGTGCTCAGTGCCCAGTTTTCTGTGCTATGATTTCAGCATTGAGGGCAAGAGGTTCATTAGAAACCCGCCCTCTCAACTCACTCCAGCAACCCATAGAGGTTCAGTCCAATGCCTACCGACTTTCCCACCATTGACCTGGCAACCATCAACGCCGCCCAGAGCGTGATCGTTGCCGCCATTCAGCATCAGGTCTGCCAGTGGGAGCAGGATGCCGATGATGCCGCTGCCGATGGTCACCTCACAACTTCCGTGATGGTGAAGCAGTGGGCGTTTGCTGCTCAACTGCTTTCAACGACTGTGAGCACTGAGTTCTCAGCACTCTTCTCTGGGGCACTCACTGCCCGCTTTGGCGACCTAACCAGCAGCACCCAAAGGTCAGTTGCCGATCAAGTGCTGGATGCCGTTGCCCTGGAGGTGGCAGCAGCACAGGAGGCACCTGAACTGGTCGCTGCCTGATGAGGCAAATACAGCACAAGAGACACCACCTACTGTTTTTTATGCTATGATTCTAGTGTTGAAGAGCAAGAAACTCACCGAAGTTCGCCCTTCCAACACCTTTTCCCTGAAACCCACAGAGGTTCCTTCAAGTGAGATTCCCAAACCTGCTGGGTGCTGGTGGTCCTCTCCGCCAGAATCAATCCACTCATCCCAGCAGCAATGGCAAACGACCGCCCCGATGCTCTTAAGCAGTTCGGCATCCGCCATGGCGAGGAGATGATTGAAGAAAACAAGGAACTTCTTGCCAAGATTGATAGCAATAGCATTTTAAAAGCGTCTACAGTCAAGGGGAGCATATACTTCTACATTGATGTTTGCGGCGAAGGGAACCAAAGCAAAGAGGAGTTGATTGATGACCCAACTGCGCTTAATGCTGCGATTGAGGATCTTGGAATAGAGATAAAATATGAAAATAAACACCACCGATGGGTCGCCCAGATTTCTCACGCATTAAAGATATTGGATTTTGCGGCATCACACTTAAAGCAAGGCAAGATTACTTCACCCAGCATTCAGGGCATAAATGCTGAACTCAAATGGCGGGATGAGAATGATTTTGAAAATATCATTCATCTTGCGCAAAGCATGGACAGTCCTGATTGGCAGGTAACACGATTTGTTTAATCAGATTATAGTTTGTTTGATTACTAATAATCAAACCCTGGTGGATGCCGATTGGATTAACTCCTGCTGAAGTTGCCTTCAACTATTCCCTGTCGGAATCACCTGTCACACTCCCTTCACTTCCCCCAGCAGCAATGGCAAACGACCACCCCGATGCTCCTAAGCAGTTCGGTATCCGCCTGAGCGAAGACACGATGAAACTCGTTTCTGAGATCCAGCATTTCCACCAGCGAAACAATCAATCCATCACACTCGCCGCCATTGTTGAGGACGCCATTGAGTGTCACTACAACCGCCTGGTGAGTGAGGGTGCCATCAAAGAGAAACCGTGACGCCACCTTTACCCCCTGGTGCCTTGGAGCACCTCCTGAAGACCCTGCCACCTGAGCGAGCAGACCCATTCCCACATCTGGCGGATCTCAGTGCCGTGGAGATGCTTCAAAGACGGGTGGTGATCGTTGGGGAGGTCAAGTCACTGGAGCAGGAACGCCAAGCGATAGACGCCACCCTGGTGGAGGTCTTCACCGATGCTGAACTTCGTTTTGGTGTTCGTGCCCCTGGTGGGTGGGTGTTGAAGCAACGAACCAGAACCAGTTGGGACTACACCCCAGAAATCAGGGACGCCATCAAGGGTCTTCAGCGGCAGGCACAGCACGATGGACGGGCACAACCGCTGGTGAGCACCTATCTGGCTGCCTCTCAAGAGAGCGTCTAGGCACCGTTTCATAGCATTTTATGCTAGTATTACTTTAGCAATCCACAGAGATTCAGTTCTATGACTAGCACTATCAGTGCCAACGGCACCCAGGCACCTGCCTCCACTGCCATCAAGTTTGCTCTTCGTCCCACTGCTGAAACCCTGGCGGATCTTTCACGCCCTATTGACCCTCGGCACCTGAAGACCAGAAAGCAGGGAACTGCCACCCTGACTTACTGCCCCTGGAACACCATTGCTCGTCATCTCCACCACAGATGCCCTGGGTGGTGCTGGGAGGTTCAGTCGGTTCAGGAGGTTGGTGGTGCTGTTGTGGTTACGGGGCGTCTAACCATCCCTACCGCTGATGGCGACCTGCTTCACTACTCGGCAGTGGCATCCGAACCGCTGGAATCCAAGTCCCAGGCACCTGCTGCTGAGGTTGCTGCCAGTTCCTGTCTTAGGAGAGCAGCGGCATTGGCGGGTCTTGGGTTGGACTTGTGGGGGTGAGGGCGGAACCAAGGGCAATCAAACAAGAAAAAGATGCAACAAAGCAGCCGAGTCGGGTTATAATGATCCCAGTAAAGCCGGAGAGGTTAAGTGCGTACAATTGCAATCTCTTGCATTGTTTTGCTTTTCCATATGCCTGCACTAGGTCAAATATACTGCGGAAATACAAGTGATGCTTCAATGCTAGTTCCAAATCACTCAGTTAGCGATAATGTTGATTACATGCTATCCCGCATCTGGCTTATTAACGTTCCCGACAAGAATAGCATAAACAGAAAGCAGACGCTTGCCAATTTGGTATCACGAAAGTATTACGAAAATAATCCTATGTTTGCCGAATGCTCTTGGAAAAGAGGGCAATACCAAGGAGCAGGATCAATAACCTGCACAAATAAGCACGGTTACTCGCAAACCGGAAACGCTAGTGCCGCAAATGTGCTGTACGGCAATTTTGATGAATTGCCATCAGCTAATGGCCTTCCTTTTGATACAATCGGCCTCATGGGAATGGGAGATCTCACGAAAGCAGTAGCAGATTGCAGCAATGGCGTAACAACATATATGTCACTAGGGCACATACGCAATCCCAACATTAAAGGAATCATTACGTTCACATTTACTCAATTCAGAGTGAATGATTTCAAAGTGACACGTCCTGGGCCAACTCTACACGATTATAAATTCTAAGCAAAGCTTGGCAAAATTAAGAGCTACATTGCGATTCAATTAGACCACATCTAAACAGCGAGATAAACGAGCCCTTCACGACTATTAATCACAGCAGCTTAGCCCTGCTTCCTCGCACAACAGGAAGACAGGGGGAGGGGGGGGGTAGTCTTGGGTAGGCGCCAAGGGGCTAGCAGTTGTCATAATATATACTCTGATCCTCTACATTGCCCCTGAAGCTTCATAGACCGGGCTATTTCCCTGGCTTGCCTAGTCTCTGTAACAATTCCATTTTGGTCAGTAGAGGGCACATTGTAGTATTCAGTATCGCTATACGTGTATTCGATCGATACAAGTTCCGATAAGTCTCTTGAAGCAATAACTCGTTGACTGGGAGACGACTGGACATACCCTTGATCTAGGCAAGCCTGCCATAGTGCATTGATCATTTCCTGATTACAGCCTATGCAGAGCACATTGTTCAAAACCTTCACTACATTAGATGGCGGCTTAAGGGATGGGCTTGCTTCATCTTCCGTGCTCTCAACGGGCGCCTTTGGAATTGGCGCAGAGGCGCAGGATGCCAAAAACACAAGCGCAATTAGAGGAAGCAAATAACGAGACTTTGCAGTAGCTTTCATGACGAAACGAAGGATGAGATCAAAAAAGCGGATCAGTTATTTAGGAAAAATTTGAGACAATCCTTAAGCTGAGTGACTGACGGCTTGTTTGCTCAGGCTTTAATCGCCACACAATGGCTTAGGCTTGAGAGCAACAGACTGATGACATAAGATGCCGGGAGTTATCGTAGTTCTAGGACTTATTATAGAGGAAGCCACTGGGATCCACTGGGAGTCTGTTGCCAATAGACCACAGAGGACCCAGTTGGCAGCAAATCGCAGCTGAGCCGACCGACCGCAGCTCTGCTCTTCTTCCTTACGGCCCCTATCAATATGGCGAATGGATTATTGAAGTCGGCCTCAACGAAGTGGAAGAACGCATTGATCGTGCTTATCATCTCGCTGAGTAGCAAACTCTTAAACAAGGGCACAATACAAGTTCTTAACGCATCTTACTGGCGAGTCTCAGGCACAACTCAAGACGTAATAGTGCAGCGGCATGGCGAAGGTTTGCCATGGCGATTGCCTTGGCGAGGGTCAGTCGGACTTGCTTTGCCATAAGGGCACAATAACCCAAGCGCCCAGAACCATTTATCCTGCGCCTGACACAAAATCTCCAGCGTGGTATGGTATAGTATTTGTGTTGAGGGCAAGAAGTTCAAAGAAACCCGCCCTCTCAACCACTCACCCGAATCCCACAGAGGATCAGACCAATGCCTTCCGACCTTTCCACTATTGACCTGGCGACCATCAATGCTGCAAAGGGCGTGATCGTTGCCGCTATTCGGAATCAATGTTGTCAGTGGGAGCAGGATTCCGCTGATGCTGCTGCCGATGGTCGCCTCAGCAACGCCGTAATGGTTCAGAACTGGGCATTTGCTGCTGACATCCTTGCCAGCAAGGTGAGCAGCGAGTTCAACACCCTGTTCATCAAGTCACTGGATGCCCGTATGAATTGGGGCAGTCCCGTCCGCTCCATTGAGAACCAGATGCTCGATGCCCTGGCGATTGAGGTGGAGTCCGCCCAACAAGCACCCGAACTGGTGCCCGCCTGATGAACCCTCTTGCCCCTGCTGGTGCTGGCGGAATCCCCTGCCACACCCCACCCACTACCCCCAGCAGCAATGGCATCTGAGCACCCTGACGCCCCCAAGCAGTTCGGCGTTCGCCTGAGTGAGGACACCATGGAACTGGTGTCCGCCATTCAGGAGTACCGAAGAAGCACAAACCACCCCACCACTCTCTCTGCCGTTGTCGAGGACGCCATCCAGTGTCACTACAACCGCTTGGTGAGTGAGGGTGCCATTCCTGATGAGCAATGACACCTCTACCGCCAGGTGCCCTGGAGCAACTACTGACGACACTGCCGCCTGGACAGGAAGACCAGTGTCCCCATCTGGCAAACCTCAACCCCGATCAGTTGCTCCAAAGGCGTCTGGAGGTCACAGGGCAGATCAAATCCCTGGAGCAGGAGCGACAGGCGATAGACACGGAACTGGTGGGGGTCTTCACCGATGCCGAACTTCGTTTTGGTGTTCGTGCTCCTGGCGGTTGGGTTCTGAGGCAGCGATCCAGAACCAGTTGGGATTACTCCGCTGAAGTGAGGGATGCCATCAAGGGTCTACAAAGGCAGGCGCAACACGATGGACGAGCGCAACCACTGGTGAGCACCTATCTGGTTGCCACAAACGAAAGCATCTGAATACTCAAACTCAGCATCTAATGCTATAATACCCAAAGAAATCCACAGAGATTTAGTTCAATGACTTCCACTCTCAGCACCAACGGCAGTCAGGCACCCACTGCTCCTGCCATCAAGTTCGTCCAGCGGAGCACCGAAGAAACGCTTGCGGAACTGAACAGACCAATTGATCCGAGACACTTCAAAACACGCAAACAGGGGACTGCGACGCTCACATATTTACCTCGGGCAGTTCTTGCCAAACACCTGCATCACAGATGCCCAGGGTGGTGTTTTGAGATTCAGAATGTGAGTGAAATCGGTGGATCTGTTGCGGTCACTGGGCGTCTGACGATCCCTACGACCGATGGATTGCTTCATTATTCTGCTTTGGCATCAGAAACGCTGGAGGGGCGAGTGTCACATGCTCCACCGACAGAAGTCGCAGCGAGTTCTTGTTTGAGAAGGGCAGCGGCACTGGCGGGCTTGGGGTTATCGCTCTGGGGATAATGTGATGAGCCGAAAAGTTGGGCTTGAACCATCTTCAAGCCCATCGCCAGCGCCTAAAGTCAAAGACTAATAATTAAATTTAGCCGTGACTTTGTGACAGAGTAAGCTTGTCACAACGTCACAAGCATTTATGTTTTTAGTGCCCCTCTTGATCATCCATGACTTTTGGAAATGGATTGGACGAATGGGTAATCCGATAGCCATCGACCAAGCCAGAGCCAAACCTCTTCTGTATCCGTTTCCCTTGCCCCTCGTTAATACGATATCCGAAGTGATTAGCAACCTTCTTGAAGGAAGAGACAATATGCTGGTCAGGATAGTCCGTGGTCAGCTGAGACCTTACTGAGTCAAGAAGAGCGACCTCATCAGCGAATCCATCAATTTTTTCACGATAGACAATGCTATTAACATTCTCTTCGATCAAACGATGAAGGGCATTGGCAAGCTCCGCTGACCCAATTTCATTATGAAGCTTTGTCGTCCTGTATTCGCTACTTGCCTTGCCACCGACTAGGCCATGCTTTAGGTAGTACCTCAAAGCATAGATACAGAAAGTGTCAAACTCCTGCCAGTTCCGAGTCCCCCAGTCCTCGTCAAAAAGATAGCCTCCGTGAATCTTGACAGGATCAAGATACTCTTCCTGCTTGTGGTAGCGATAATAATCACTCACCTCAACAAGATGCTGTCGATCCTCAAAAGAGAATCCTTCGCCAAGAATTGGATGATTACAAGAAAGTGCCATCTTCGGCTTATCATTCTTATGAATAGTAAACTTATTGGCATGTTTACGCTCGACAGCAAGATTCCCAGTAATGGTTGAGAATAGTGACTCAAGCGGGAAGTCAGCCGTTCCATCGTCAAAGCATACATATTCAGTGTCGTGATCGACTTCACTAAAAAGAAACCGATCACTATTGAAACGGCTTATACTCTTGGCATTGACAATAACAGTGTTGACAGCATTCTCCAGGGCGTCATTAAGAACTACTGATTTTCCTGTACGCCCATTCGACACACCACTGATCATGTCTTTATCGGTGAAGACAACGATCTTTTGTTCATTCCAAGATTTGTGAAGCAGATAACCAAATCCACTGGCTAATGATTTAAATGATCGTTGATTAAAGATCCAGTCATTGTCCTCCCTAAATCGACAAAGGTTCTGACACCACCGATAAAAGTGTTTTCCCTTGTGACATGTGACATCACTAAGGAAAGAGTCTTCGTCTATGAGTTGATCTAAAACGAAATCACGCCCAAGGATCTTGTCTATAAAGATAAAGATATCGCTATCAAGCTTGTCGTAGTCGATAGCACGAACAGATTCCCCATTTACCTCAACTACACAATTTCTGAAGAAGCGATATGCCGTTATTCTCGTATCCTTAAGCGTCTTTAGATCTGATTTAACCCTCAAAGAGGTTTTAATATTTGACCCAAAAAACTTCTGGTGTTGGAGCGTCATCTGATCCAAAACGGCATTGCCAAGTGGATCTTGGTTCATCAGATAGACGATGAATTCACGAATATCGTTCTCATCAACCCGACGAACAAAGCGTCCTTTAATTTGGACTGGTATAAATCCATCACCTCGCTTGCCTGGAATCTTAAAGAATCCAAGAGAAGGCAAGAACTTGGCAAAGTAGGTGACAACATCTTCATTCTTTAATGGAAGTACATTGCCATTTTTCTCCTGCCAAAATGGATGCTTCAGCATCTGACTTTGGCATTCGCTCATAAAATTAGGCTCCCAAAATAAATCAGGAGCATGTAGGCCATGCTTTAATATAATAAGTAAATATATAGATTACAGGGCTGCTCAAAAGAGCAGAATATAAGTTTTATACGGCAGTTATAGTCCGACAAACAGCTGTGCTCTCCTTCGCTTGGTTGCTGGAGCCGCTGTATTTTGTTCTACTATTGTACACTTCTTCCCTGGTCTTGTCAACCCCCTGCTATTGCTGTGCTGACAGGATATATTCACCAACTACCCAGTACAACGCTCTCCTTTGATGCCAGGGCTTTGGGAGAAAGCTTCGGCATAATGTGATTAGAGAGGGTTCTTATCGTCCCTGATATACAGGGGGATATTCCTCACTTCACTGCCGTAACACCCATGACCTTGGCGTTGGGATTTCTCTGGATGGCAACCTCCCGTGCTTCCTTGTAGTCCCTGGCCTCTACGTCCTCGTGGAACACCTTCCCAGCAACGAAGAGTTGGACTCGGCACTTCATGACAGGGAAAGGAGTGATGAGTATCTATTTTAAGCGAATACAGCAGGCAGATACAACTCAATCAATGTCGTGATAGTTGCCCTGAGCATCGGTGTACCCCCTGAAGCGCCTGCCCTTTGATGGGTTGTAGGAACGGGCGTATTGGACAGCAGATCGCTGACCGTGAGCATTCGTGAAGTTCTTCCCGTCCCCACTGACGCCAAACTGAGTTGCTGGTTGCCGCTCCGCCTTGAATTTCACCTGATCCCATTTCAGGTTGTGGGACTTACGGATCTGGGATGCTCGCTCTTTTGCTGCTTCAAAACCTTTAATTCCACGTGCCAAGACGCTGTTGGTATCGGTTCTGAGCACGTAAAACGTATTTTCTTCATCCAGACGCTCCTCAATCAACCTACATTTCTGTCTGAATTCCTTAAAAGTAATCATGGGTCTATAGTAGTTTCTTATTCTTAATCGCTTGAGCGTGATCTTTCTTGATTCGTTCTTCCAAATACTGGACAGGGTCTGAATATGGGGTTCTCTTCAATATCTCATCAATCAGTGCTTGGGTTTTGGGATTCTTGATAGTTATCATTTTTTCCTCTTGCTCATTACTTCTTTGATGACTTTCCAGTGCTTCTTCGCCCTACTACTATTTTCATAAACATATACTCCTGATTCTGGATCAATTGGATTAGGGTGATATTTCCAGTGTGGAATCTCATCTTGATTTCTCGTTGGGTTGATTGACTTAAAATTTTCAAATGATGGATCAAAAAGTGAATCTTTATTGAACTCTTCGGTTTTGATCTTGTCTCGTAGGGTCTGGAGATATCCCTTGTCCTGTAGATATGCTTGATAGAGTAACTCCACGTATTCTCTAAAAATCATTACTACTCTCCTTCTTTTCAAATTGAGGAGTGGTATCAAATAATTCAGCAAGACGATCACTGAATTGATGATATTCGTTCTCAAATAAAATCATCTGTAGATTCTGTATCTCCTCATTAATAAATCGATAGGTCTTTCTGAGGTCAGGATCAACCCTGTTGTGCCCAGTAGATTCTATTTGTTCTCTTTCGGTGTACAGGTATTGAAGAATCTCCTGTATGTACTTCTTGTTTTTCATCTTTACAGTGTCATGAATGGATTAGGGTTCTTTAAAAGATTATAATTTACTCTTACGAAGTACTTGTGAAGATCAGATCTACCCATTTTAAAGTGTTTCATTAATTCCGATTCCATTAACACCAGACCCTTTTCACTTTCTTTAAAAGAAATCTGGTATCTAAGTGGTACTTCTTTTGTTTTATCTTGAATATTTACGTTCATCTATGTGTAACCTCTTTTCTTTTATTATTTAAGATTCAGCGAATGAACCCTAAGGTAGCATTCTCATATGTATTTATTAGGTCATTTAAATATTACTTTTTAAGTATTAACCCAAAGAACTTTAAGTTTACTCTAAGGTTTTAATTAAATGTCTTTAAATGATTATCATCCTGGACTCTGTTATTTATACAAGAAAGATTGAAGTGCTTCAGTATGTCAACAATTCAACACATTTGACACTCGTCTATATTTACTGTATAATAGTTCTTTAAAGAAAAGATATGAATATGAACCGTTACTGCTATTCACGTGAACTAGGCAAGCAAGAACTACACCTTTCAATTACTCCAAGTGATCTGAGGGTGATTCATAACATTGACAGGGAGTTCCTTGAAGGAATTTTGGTTGCTCAGGAACTCTCAAAAACCAGTGGTGGAGGTTGGACTGGCAGATGCCCATTCTGTGATGGAACAAGAAAAAGAAGAAAGTCCCAGGAGTCGTATAGACCTGCCTACATCACAGCAAGGGAACAAGGATTTGTATTCCACTGCTGCGCCTGTGACACTACTCTCACGACCTACAAACTGCTTGAGAGCATCTCTGGAGAAGAGAAAGCACAGGAGTACTCCACAAGGCGCTGGAAGGCGGGGGAGCTGTGTGGTGGTGGATTCAATTGTCCAATGCCTCAGTCGGTCAAGAAGGACCTTCTAGACGCCAAAGAGAAGCGTCGTGAAGAGCACAGGAAGATGTATGAGGAGCGGAGGTTGCTGAACTATCAGAAGAAGTACGCAACTTAGTCATGCAGTAACTGCCTACCAACGCATGGCAATCCCAGATCTGACGGACCCTTGCAATCTTGCGGCAGGCGGGGTTGACAAATCCATAGGACTGGTGTACTATGAGTGTATTCACGGGTCATGGACCTGCTGACTTCGCCAAATGGCGCCCACCTTTGAACTTGGCATCCCTTTACGGGGAATGCCTCTGTTCCGAAGCGACACAACTGAATACCTGTTTATTACCTACTTTCAATACTAATAGTTTTCACCAAAGAAGACGTAACCCCTTTATTTGTATCCTCCTTTTTTATTCTCTTAGGTTTAATTATGCTCAATTCATTGCCCACAAGTAGCAATACTTTCTTAAAAGAATCTATTTGTCCTCTTTTTAATCCCACTACTTCTAGTGTTGATCTCAAGCACGATTTCCGTGGTGTCTATGGCAGTTCACTTTGGGACGAGATGGACGATTTTCTTGACGTTTTCCCTCTTGCCTTTGCATTTGGTTCTCCAGTTGACATGATTGATGGAGGCGAGTGGGATATCCGCCTAGTAGAGGGTGAGGTCATTGATTTTATTGGACTTGGAATTAGATCAGTTTTTGCTGCTACTGCCTCCAGTATTGCCCATGCAGGCGAGATACACTCTGAAACGCTAGTAGAAAGACTTGCTTATTTTTCTGTGCTGCCACATAAGTTTCGCCCTGGCATTTCCGCTGAGGCAGAGTCCCGCTGGTTTAATACCTATCTGCCTCATGATTCACTTGCATCAGTTGCCGATATACTTACAGAGGGATTTCAAGGCAAGACATATGTATCGCCCAGACCCGAGTACGCTGAAAAGCGAATCATAATCCTGCATGATGTCCCCAAAGGCGAAGAGGAGTTCTCTGACTTTATCAGTGATTTCTCTGCTAACTGCAGTGATTTTGACGACCTAGTTTCTGAACTTGATTGGGAAGAGAATTCTTTGACAAAAACGAGGAAACTCTTTGAGATTGAGATCGTACTCTATCTCCCCGTCCTTACTCCAGAGTACCTTGCATTACCAAGCGAAGTGCAATGGCAGTTCACACCATCTCGTTGAGGCGCTGCTGCCATTGATACCTCGTCTATTTGATGATTTTTGGCAACTCTGTTAACTTCAACCGGTTTTATGCTTACCGTCGCCTAGGCCCTTCGTGATAACCTTAGGGTAAGATTCAAATTTATTGCCCACTCGCCATTTAACGAACAATTTCCGCCGGGCAATTTAGTGAGGCATTATAAGTTTGATGCCTTTCGAATAATTTACAATCAAGATTACAGGCAATTGTTCTGATCTCTTTTTTGCTTTTTTACCACGCTGCCATTAGCATTGATTGCTCTCGCCTAGGCGAATCTATGCCCGTGCTCACGAGCAGTTCTTTTTCGTCATTTAAGATCAGGTAAATCCCTGGAACTATTGACTTCATAGGCAACAAGACCTTCTCGGGATTCAACGAGTAAACCCATTTGTCAAAAATAAACTTATTAATGTTAAATAATCATGAAAAACTTACAACATAAACTCCTTCGTCTTCCTCAAGTCAAGGCGACTACAGGACTATCTAAATCCTCCATCTACGCCCGCATCACAGAGGGCACCTTTCCCAAACAGATTCCACTTGGACTACGACTTGTAGTCTGGGTGGAATCAGATATTCAAAACTGGATTGCTGAACAAATTTTAGCAGCGAGGGGGGTAACACCCCTTTTTTAATTCCTACCCACCAACCCGCTTCACCATCGACCAATCCCCTGGGCGAATCTTTGCCCGTGCCCGTTTGGCAGTTGCCTCCTCTTCTATGAACCGCAGGTAGGTGCTTTGGAGCATCTCTGCTGAGGTCATTCCGTTCTGTGCGAAGGCGTAGATGTCAGGGGGGCGACCCAGTTCAGGGACCTCCTCAAGGGTAAGGCGAAATGCGGTATGTCGAATGTTGGTCATCGTCATCCCTTGAGAAGGGATTGGCGGGTCGCACTGGTCGAGCACATACCTCAACAGGTCGTTCAAGTTCTTTTTCAGCGTCCCTGATACATCTGATTCCGAGCGTTTGATGTGCGGAAATACCAGTACCCCTTTTGGGCGTCTCCCATTCATCCGTCTCCAGTTGGCAATCGCATCAGGGCGGTAGTGAGTCGTGCGTTGTTGTAGTCGGTTTCCTTTGGTCTGCCCCAGGAGGCAGATGATCTCTTCGCCGTGGTCTTGGAACCATTCTGCTTTGAGTCGTGGGAGGTCCTCCGCCCTCAGGTAGAAGAACCACATCAGGTTCACAGCGTCGTACAGGTCCACCCAGTTCCGCTGGTTTAGGCGATTGGCAGGTTTCCACTCCAGTGCGTTGTATTGCTGAATGCTCAGGTCAGACCTCGCTGCCCCTCCTGAAAGTTCGACGATCTTGCCCATTAGGCGGTCCCAGTCATCCCGCTTCAGGTGCCGAACCTGCTTGATCTGCCTGGAAATGGATGGGAAGTCAGGGATTGATAGGTGCGGGAAATCAGATCGCGCCTCCTTGAGCAGTTCCCTGATCAGCGTCTTCTGTTGCGCCTTTGTCCCACCCATATCGTTCGTGGCGGTTCTGCGGGCATCCAGCACTGCCCAGTAGTCCGCAAAATCGGCAGTGGTGATCTTCTCGACCGATTTTTGTCCCCATGGTTGGTGCTTGACCCCATACGCGCTTCCTTCCCACTTCAGGCGGGTGTCTCTGTTCCAGCGGGCGAAGTTGCGTTGGGTTTGCCGCTTGCTGCTCTCACGGGCAAACCATCGCTCCCAATAGGTCTCCAAAACGTGATGGTGTTCTGTTTCTTGCTGCGCCCTGAGCGCATTCGCGGATCGTTTTTGCTCCTTAACCCACTCGATCGCTGCCTTGCCTGCCTGGAAGGGGTCTGTCGTCCCCATTGACGCCTCTATGACCTTCCGCTTCCCTGACCCACCTCTGGTGCGCCCTCGATGGGGTCTGAGGTCGTCCTCCTCTGCGGGCAGATATGCGGCATAGAGGGACTTGCTCTTCGCAGGTTTCAGGAATACCCGCAGGTCCGCTGGAACGCCTTGCCCCTTCAGTCCCAAGTCCTCCCTCACGTTGAGGGTTAGGCACACACCGTTTAACCAGTCCTCAGGTAGTTGCTTTGGCACCTTGAACTCCCCTACCGCAGGACCCTCAACGAGGTCACTCAACTTAATCTGATCTTACCCCTATCGGTAGGGGAGCGGTAGGGGAGTTGCCTGATTTGCCGCTTTGAACGCCTGCTAAAGTCAGTATTTACGGGGGTTTTCAGTAAATATACAGATTTTACCCCCAGTTCGAATCTGGGTGCCGCCTCTTTTAACCCAACGGCTGTCATTT
>JBBDOX010000013.1:0-12797 GCA_040876835.1 Candidatus Anderseniibacteriota bacterium
CGCGTTGTTTCAATTTCCTGCGCTAACAGCTCCGCAGATTTCTCTATCGTCGCCAACTGTAATAGTAAAGGTAATAATTCTTTAAATGACTTCATCGCAATATCCAGTTCAGCACTAGTCTCCCATACACTGTACTGCTCCCCGCTCTCTTGTAAGTTCACATCAAACTGAGGAATACGTACACCCATCACGTTCTTCTCCTCCACGCTCAATGAAACATTATACAACTCCAGGTTCTTCAACATTTCCACTGCCTGCGGCAGCATCGATCCTTGTGCCAGGACGAAGTGCTGCATGCTTTGGGCTAATAGGAGATCAACGCGCCCGCGCAGCTCTTTAGCCTGACGGATAATCTTCAGGAATTCCTGCATGAGTCCATCGCGCTTGTCTTTCAAGAGCTTGTGTCCTTTCTGGGCCAGCTTGCTGCGCTTTTTCAGCCGCAGCAGCTCCATTCGGGTTGGGTTGACGCGTTGAGCCATATAGTTATGCAGTAACTTTTTCTTCTACTGTTACTCCGTACTTTTCAATATGCTCTGGCTTTACACGCTTAAGCTCATTTTTAGGCAGAATTGACAGCAACCTCCAGCCGATTGATAGCGTATCGGCAATCGTACGGTTTTCCTCGTGCCCCTGCTGCACGAATTCTTTTTCGAATCGATCCACAAATGCCAGATATTTTTTATCCGTATCAGACAAAGCCGCCTCACCAAGAATCGTGGCCAGTTCCCGCACTTCCTGTCCTCGAGCGTAGGAGGCAAACAGCTGGTTAGCTACACCGCTGTGGTCCTCACGCGTTTTGCCTTCACCGATACCCTTCGGCATCAGACGAGACAGAGACCCCAGTACCTGCACCGGCGGGTAAATACCTTTCTGATGCAGATCGCGGGCTAACACGATCTGTCCTTCCGTAATGTATCCGGTTAGATCCGGAATCGGGTGAGTCTTATCATCTTCCGGCATCGACAGGATCGGCAACTGAGTAATTGACCCTTCTTCTCCCTGGATGCGCCCGGCTCGTTCATACAGCGTTGCCAGATCGGAATACAGGTATCCTGGGTATCCGCGTCGGCCCGGCACTTCTTTACGGGCAGAGCTGACCTCACGCAGTGCCTCTGCGTATTTGGTCATGTCCGTCATGATAACCAGCACGTGCATGTTCTTCTCGAACGCCAGGTACTCCGCGGCTGTTAAGGCCATTCGGGGGGTAGCAATACGTTCTACTGCAGGATCATCCGCCAGGTTAATAAACAGCACGGACCGTTCAATCGCTCCCTGGGTTGTAAAGTCATTGATGAAGAATTCAGCTTCTTCAAACGTAATACCCATGGCCGCAAAGACCACCGCAAAGTTTACCTTACCAGAAGCAGACGGCACGGACGCTTGCCGCGCAATTTGCGCTGCCAGCTGGGAGTGCGGCAAGCCAGCGCCGGAGAAGATCGGCAGTTTTTGTCCTAATACCAGCGTGTTCATCCCGTCAATTGTAGAAATGCCGGTTTGAATGAAGTCGTCAGGATAAGCGCGGGCGGCGGGGTTAACAGGTGACCCGTTAATATCCCGTTCCTCGTCAGGGATAATGTCGGGCTGTCCATCAATGGGACGCCCTGCTCCAGAGAAGGTACGACCTAGCAGGTCACTTGATACCGGCAGCTTCAGCACGTCGCCCTGGAAGCGAATTTTGGTATTGGGAATATCGAGACCAGCGGTCCCCTCAAACATCTGGATCACGGCACGATCGCCGTCAATTTCCAGTACCTTGCCGCGACGCTTTTCGCCGGAGGCTAGTTCTACTTCTACTAGTTCGTCATATGCGACCCCCTCAACGCCTTCGCAGATTAAGAGTGGTCCTGTTACTTCAGTTGTTGTCTTGTATTCTTTTAACATAGTGTGTAAGTGCTTTAAGCGACTACCTTTTCTTCTTCGGAAGTTTGCGAGCGAGAGACTGCTGTTTCTCCGGCCAGTGACTGGACCTGATCTGCCATTTGCTGTTCCAGTTCGTCATATCTACTATCTACTTCATCTTCCGCAATGTACTTGGCCTGCGCAATTGCCGGGATCACGGGCAGGTTGAGGAAATCAGCCATCTCAAAGTTTACCGCTTTCAGACGATCCCCGGTTAAGTGGAATAAGCGTAAGATTAAAGCCATTAACCGGCGCTGCTTGTGCAGTGAGGCATACGTATCCACTTTATCAAACGCATTTTGCTGCAGATAATCTTCGCGGATGATACGGGCGATGTGGAGCGTTAACTGCTCCTGCTTGGATAGCGCCTCCACGCCCACTAAACGCACGATTTCTTCTAAGGATGCTTCCTGCTGGAGAATATTCATTGCTTCGATGCGCATCTGTCCCCAGCCGCTGCCTGCTTCTTTCTCAAAGTAGGAAGCTAGCTGATCAAAATATAGTGTATAGCTGGTGAGCCAGTTAATCGCCGGATAGTGACGGCGGTAGGCCAGGCGCTCTTCTAAACCCCAGAAGACTTTCACAACTGACAACGTATTCTGTGTGACCGGTTCAGACAGGTCTCCTCCGGGAGGAGAGACAGCGCCAATAGCTGTAAGGGAGCCTTCCCGATCGTCAGAGCCTAATGTTTTCACAATACCGGCCCGCTCGTAGAACTGGGCTGTTCGGGATCCCAGATACGCCGGATATCCTTCATCCCCGGGCATTTCTTCCAGACGTCCGGACATCTCGCGCAGTGCTTCCGCCCAGCGGGAGGTAGAGTCGGCCATAAGAGCCACCGAGTAACCCATGTCGCGATAGAACTCGGCAATAGTCATACCTGTGTATACGGAAGCCTCACGGGCTGCCACTGGCATGTTCGAGGTGTTCGCGATCAGGATTGTTCGTTTCATCAGCGACTGACCGGTCTTCGGGTCTTCTAGTTCAGGGAACTCCAAGAGTACGTCAGTCATTTCATTCCCGCGCTCTCCACATCCGATGTAGACAATAATGTCGGCGTCGGCCCATTTGGCCAGCTGCTGCTGGGTGACAGACTTTCCGGATCCGAATGGTCCAGGAATGGCGGCTGTGCCGCCTTTGGCGACCGGAAAGAATGTGTCGATGACGCGCTGCCCGGTAATTAACGGCTTGACTGGTAACAGTTTCTTTTTCACAGGACGCGGAATGCGGATCGGCCAGCGCTGAACCAGCGTTATCTTATGTGTCTTCCCCTTGTCATCTTTCAGTTCCGCAATAGTGTCTTCAATGGTGTATTCTCCTGACTCAATGGAGGTGACAGTCCCGGACAGCAGTGGTGGCACCATGATTTTAATTTCGATGACTCCTTCCAGAACGGTACCCAGAATATCCCCGCCGGTGATTGTATCTCCTTCTTTGGCCACGGAAGTAAATGCCCATTTGGTTTCCGCGTTCAATGCCGGCACATCCATACCGCGGGCAATGAAGGCACCGCTCTGGGCCTTGATAACATCCAACGGACGCTGAATGCCGTCATAGATAGCACCCAGCATACCCGGACCCATAGTGAGTGACAGTTGCTCACCAGTTGAAATTACCGGATCTCCGGGAGCCAGGCCTGATGTTTCTTCGTATACTTGAATGGAAGCGGTATCGCCTTCCAGCTCGATAATTTCACCAACGAGCTTTTGTTTGCCAACGTTAACCACGTCGAGAACTTTTGCACCGAGCATATGCTTGGCAACAACCAAGGGCCCGGCGACTTTTTGAATGATTCCTTCTTGAGCCATAGAGTTTAATTAAGGGGATATATTAGTTATTTAGATTCAAAAATATCTGATCCAATCGCGCGCACCATCAGCTGTTGCAGATTCTGAGCCGCAACATTCTGAGGATTCGCCGGATTAGGCAGCAGGATAATTGCCGGCAGCGGGCCGGCGTTAAGCTTGGCTACAACTTCTAAGTGAGGGCTAGCCAGTCCCTCGTCGACAAATACAATGCCGAAATCCGCCTCACGAACAAGATGCCGAAGTGTAGCAAGCATCTCTTCACCTGAGGCCGATTCGAACACGGTGATACCCGTCAGCTGAAAGCCGAAGCCGGCGCCAACAGGTCCGATATATGCAATTTGTGTTTTTGATACGGCCATATGTTTTGGTTATAACGCCAGATACCGCGGACGGATTAACGTACGCAGTGTTTCCTGGGGCAAGCCTCCCAGTTTAGCCGACAGCAGCAGCCGAAGGGTGCGTACTTCTATTTCCTTGGCCATCCAGTAGGCAATGATAGGATCGTAACCGGTTGGAGTTGCCCGCTGAGTGCGGATAAGATCCATCAGGCGACTATCAAAGGCAAACTCGTATCGTGTCGCATCTAGACCCTGCTCTACTGCCTCAAGGCTTTCCTCGCTAACCCACAGGGGTGTTTCGTGTGATTGAGGAGAGACGTCAGACGGCAGGGTGCGAACACTGGCATCAAGGGCAATACGCTGGTGCATAAGTTCCTGGATTTCTTTCATGAGCGGCGTAAATGCTAGCTCCCTCATGACCGCCAAGGTCTTATCTTTCACACGTAGAAGCAGATCTTTCTTACTCCACCCTTCTTGCCCTGTACGCACTTTTTCTTCGCGGGTAAACTCGCGCCACGAACCCGGTAATTCATCGTATCCGGTATCCTCCCAGATAACGCTGGTTAAGGCGTTGACAGGTAGTGAAGACAGGCTACGACCTTCACCACTTTTCGGCTTACCAGCCATGTAGTGTATGAAGGCTGAAGCAATGCGCAGCCCATCGTGGCGGGCTGTCATAAACATCAGAACCCGATCATCATTTACGACTTCCTGCAGCCAGGTAAGCTCCTCGTACAGATGAGCCTCCAAAGCTTCGAAAGGAGTGCTAGCCTGCTCCAGGTGGATTCCGTATGGAGTATCGGCCAGGGCATGGACTGCTTCCTGGGCAGTTGGTGCGCCAATAATTCGGGTATATTCATCCACCTGGAGAAAGCCCTTTTCCTTCTCGCGGATAACTCCGATTATGTATGGTGCATCAACTTTCGGCATAGCTATTTTAAGAGAAGAGAATTTTGGCTAAGGTGGCGCGATGTCTAATGAAGAGCTGATCAGCCAGCTGGCTGATAGTGAGGTTCAACTCACTATCTTTGGAGCGGAAAACAAACCCTGCCTGCCCTCTTATAGGCTTGTCCGCCAGTTTAAGGTCACCCTTCACAAGTCCACGCAGCTCGTCAGCACTTTTTTCACCCGGCACGATTGTTCCGGGTACTTTTGGCACCAAGGCTAATAGGCTTCGCAACAGTTTCTTGCTGTCGCCAGTTGTTAATTCTTCTACTAAGGCGGCCTTGGTGGCATCTAGCTCCTCCTGTTTGGCATTCAATACCAAAGCTCGTCCAGCAAGCTCAGCTTCCTGGCGAATGCGACGCGCTTGTTTGGCACCCTCCGCCTCTGCTTGGGAGATTATTGCCTCTTCAATCCCCTTGGCTCGTTCTGTAATTCGTTGTTTTTCGCTTTCAGTGTGAACCCTGAGTTCAGACGCAACTTGGTTCGCCCGCTCGCGAGCTTCGGTTAGGATTGCTTCTTGTAATGTTTCGAATGACATTACGCTTTGTTAAAACTTCAAACCGTTTACAAGTAGGATAGTAACCAGCAGACCCAAAACCGCGTAGGTTTCCACAATCGCGGCTAAGATTACACCCTTACCAGCTGCATCTGGTTTCTTGGCCACAATGTTTACGGCGCTAGCTGCTACTCGTCCCTGGTAGATACCCGAGAACAGACCAGCAATACCCACGGGCAGAGAAGCCATCAGGATCTGGAGTCCGTGGGCCACTTCAATGCTGTCGATGGGAGCACCACCAAGCAGACCAATCTTGTTGGCAATAATCACGGCGGCGAGAAAGCCGTAAATACCTTGTGAGCCAGGCAAAGCTGTTAGAAGTAAAACTTTACCGAACTTATCAGGATCTTCGGCGACGACACCTGAGCTGGCTTGTCCAACTGTGCGGACTCCGAAAATAGATCCCATTCCTGCAAGAGCGGCTGCAAGAGCGGCTCCGAGGATTGCGAGCATTAATCCGTATGGCATAGATAGTTATTTCAATTAATAAATTAAGAATTTGGTTCAAACTCCTTGGGATTGTCAACATACTTGCTGACACGCCCAAGGGGTTTGTAAGCCACGCCTCCACCTTCGATGAATTTTGGGAAAAATTCTACGAACTGGAGACGACCAGAGTGAATAAACGCGCCCAGCGCGTTAATGCCTAGGTTGAACACGTGTCCAACCAGCAGCACCACTCCAGCTAACACAAAGCCAACAACCGGGATACTGGAAGAAACCATGGAGGCGATTAAATTCACCACCAGGCCAATAATTCCCGTTGCCAGGCCTAGTGCCAGCAGACGTGAGTAGCTTAAGGTGTCACTCATAAAACTAATGAGGCCATACAGACTAATTGCTCCAGCTCCAACTTTCAGAAACGGATTCTTGAAACTGCGGCCCTGTGTGAAGACGAGAAAAATGGCATTGGCAATTGTGATCCACTTGAGAACAAGTACCGCCTGCGGCAGGAAAATATCCATACGCGCGGCTACCCACAGTAACAAAAACACAACCATCGTAATCCAGGGAATGTCGTCAAGGAGAATGTTCATTTTCTGGTTCATGCGCCAGTTGTGTCTGGCACGCATAACCCAGGCAAACAGGAGCTGGACGATACCAATCGCAAACGCCACTCCTAACAACTTAAGCGGATCCTTGATTGGATTGATGAGCTGAAGAGTGAGAAGAATATTTTTTACTGATCCGTCTGCTAGCGCTTCTATATCAATTCCAAACCAGCCACCGGTTAGCGCCCCCAAAACGAAGGTAAAAAATCCACCATAAAACAGCAGGTTTATCATTTTGCGCATTTCGCGCTTTAAGCGAAAGAAGCGGTTAGCTGCAAACGTAATTCCCATCATCACCAGACCGTAGCCGGCATCGGTTAACGCCAAGCCAAAAGAGATCAGGAAAAACAGAGATAGCGCCCCGCTGGGATCAAGCTCGTGGTAGGCGGGCTTACCATAAATGTTGGTGACGGCTTCAAATGGTTGCATCAGACGGGAGTTCCGTAGTGCCACCGGGGGCTTATCCCCTTCAGTTGCTACAATTTCTTCCAAAGCCACAGACGAAAACGCTTTTTCAAGCCGACTGCGCAATGGCTGAACCCAGTCTTTTGGAATCCATCCAGTTAAAATGATCGTAAAGGGAGTGTAGGCTACGTGACGCTCCGCGATCTCCCGTTCCTGCTTGTGTAGCAACGCATCGTACGCGAACTGTAGTTCGCGCTCTTTTTCTACAATCTCTCTGGCGTCTTTGAGGATCTCCTTATATCGCTTTTCCTGTTGCTTGATGTCCTCCCGAATCGTCTTTAGCTTATCAGCAACGGTTTCGGTAGCCGATAGCGCAAGTTCAATTTCTCTGGCATTTACCTGCTGGAGGAATGCTCGTAAAGCTGACTCATCCTGACGGTGCACTATCATCTCTCCCCATACGATTGGAACTTTATTTGAGCTGTCGCGCTGGACTTCCTGCCACATGGCCGTTGGAATGCTGGTAGTAGCCGCCCCCCGGAAAGACTCCTCATCGCGTACAGAGACTTCAATAAGGGTGTAGATAACAGGCTGGCTGGTGGCTTGATGATTTCCAGTAACAGTTAGGTTCTTCCAGGGTTCAAGAGATATTTGCTCTGCGGTGAGTGTATTGATACGGGCCTGAGTTTCAACGAGCTGATCGTTTAAGTAATGAGACTGCGCGATCAAATCATCAATGTGAAGGTTTTGGTACGCCTGTTCTAGCTCTGCCAGTACAGCCGCAGGCTTGCCGGCAAACATATTTTTGAAGCTGCGTTTTTTCTCCAGATGAAGTTCAGCTCGGACACGTTTAATGAATTCCAGCACAGATTGAATATGGGCCAGACGGTAGGCAGTTTTGGATTCCTCGCCCCCGGCAGGTCCCGGCATTTCCATCGGAGTCTCCGCGATATGTACTATTTCTTCTTCCTGTAGGAATTGCAGCAAGGCCTCACGATCTGATTCGAGAGCGGCGATCTGAACTTTGGCCATTGGTGCAATCATACGTAGCTTTCTGCTTACTTTAGATATTCCTCTTCAAACAAGTGGTGAGCCTTCTGGAGCGCATCAGCACGGTTGCGGGCAGCTGCCGAATGAACCATTTCCACCGAGTGCGCCTGTTCCTGCTTAATCTTGTTAATCTCGTCCCGGGCTGATCGTACCTGTTCATCAATAATTGCCCGCGCTGTGTTTTCCGCTTTCTTACGCAGCTCTTCTACTACCCGCTCCTCAGAGCTTTGGACTTGGTTCAAATCCTGTTTCGCACCACTTTCTGCTTTTTGTATGGTTGCGGTAGCTTCTTCTTCAATAGTTTGAACTTTTTCTAACAATGTTTTCATAGGAAAAATATAGGCCATAAACACAAAAACCCCGCGAGCGGCGGGATCTAGGCTGGTCACTAGTGTAAGTATGTCAGCTTTTCCTGTCAATATTGCCTCTTATTGCTTATTCCAATAAACGTGTTGTAATAGTGTTGCCATCCTATCGAATAATCTCCGGGGGTTTCTTAGCGGCGTCTCCCTGAAGAATATTGAGCGGTATGCTTGTTACTCCCCCACCAGGTCGGAAGATTTGCAGTGTGTATTTTCCGGGGTCTGCTATCTTCCAGCAGCAGAATGTGCTTTTACCCGACTGTAGAGTGATTTGACTGGGTGTGAGGGGAACAGCTGACTGGGTTTGTGTTAGCAATCGTACGGACAATGTATATGGAGTACTTGTTCCCGTTGCTGTCGCTCGTAGCATTAAAGGATCATCCGTTGTGTATGTGTCTCTCTGCTTGATGCGCGGGTTAGCCGGATCGAGCGGATTCTCTCCCGTGCGTAAGCCAACCAGAATTTCTGAAATTACTAATGAGCCACCAGAAGTAGCAGGAGACGATTCGTTCCGTCGCAACCCATAGACAACTCCGGCTACAATAGCAATAACAAGAAAGACGATGAGAAGGATAAGGGGTATGAGGCGCATGTATATATAGGATACTGCTGGTGTGAAGATAAAAAAAGAAGCGGAGGATTTCTTTGTGAGAAGAAACCATCCGCTGCGAGATGACTGAAAGAACGTGTGAGTGAGGTAGGAGGACCGGGGAGTGGGGTCAGGAGTGAGCAGCTGGCTTGGAGTGAGCGTCAGTCGAAGATTTCTCTTCGTACTTTTGCTGGATGAGAGCTTGCCGCCTGTCCCAGCTTTTGAGATCCTCCAGTGAGGATTCGATCATCTCCGAGGAGATGTATGGTCGCTGGGGTTGGGAGGAGTCCGGGCGCATCCTTGTCTTCCTCTTGAGAGAGATGAGTTCGCCTACCGCAGGCGAGAGTTGTGTGTGAAAGAGCCGTCCGTATCTGACACCTAAATATTATCATACTTCATCATACTTTTGCAAGGGGCATTTGTGGAAAAACAAAAAGCCTCCCCTCTTCCCGTACTACCGCTTTCTTTTAAGCACCCGCTTTACGGCGTCTGCAATAGCTCCGGTATCCATTTTATATTTTTTGAGTAATTCAGCCGGCTCTCCTGATTCTCCAAACGAGTTTTGCATCCCCACAAATTCAATTGGTACTGGATATGTTTTGACTACCACTTCAGCTATAGCGCTGCCTATGCCTCCCATCACCTGATGTTCTTCCACAGTTACAATCGCTCGACACTCTCGTGCAGCGCGCTCAATGGTGTCGGCATCAATTGGCTTAATGCTCGGAGAGTTGATCACTCGGCAGGATATCCCCTGCTCAACTAGTTGATGTGCGGCCAGCAGGGCTGAATGAATAATTGGTCCGGCGCCAATAATGGCAACATCGGATCCTTCGTGAAAGACCTGTGCCTTACCAATCTTGAATGGTGTCTTTAGAGTGGTAAACACAGGAGTGGCAGCACGGGCAAAACGGAAATATACTGGACCCTTAAGATCAACAGCTGCGTGCACAACCTTACGGGTTTCTTCCATGTCTGTCGCCACCAGAACAGTCATACGTGGCAGCACGCGTGTTAACGCCACGTCTTCCATGGCCTGGTGTGTAGCCCCATCTGGCCCGACAGAAATACCCGTATGAGCCCCAGCAAATTTTACGTTGGCGTTGTTATAACAGGAAGAAATACGAATCTGGTCCCAGTTGCGCCCGGGCATAAACACGGCGTAAGTCGAGGCAAAAGGAATTTTGCCATTGAGCGCTAAACCCACGGCCACATTCGCCATATTCTGTTCAGCCACACCAACCTGAATAAAACGTTCAGGGAAACGTTCCTTAAATTTTGCACTACGCGTAGACTCCGCCAAATCAGCACACAGCACAACGACATTCTCATTGGCCTCTCCGACTTCAACCAGTCCAATGCCATAGCCATCCCGAGTAGGAGCCTCAGCAATATCTTTGCTAAATACTTTTGAAGTCAGATGTACGTTTTTGTTAATAGGCATACTACAAATCCATGTTATCAATTTTCCCATCCAGAGTGCGTAGTTGCTTTAACGCCTCCGCCGCCTGCTTATCCTTAGCCGGAGTGCGCTCTGTCTCCCGTTTTCCAGGTGGATCTCCATGCCAGCGGTAATCGTTTTCCATAAAGTCGACACCTTTACCGGGGATGGTGTGAGCGATAATGCAGACAGGTTTTTCCACGATTGCCTTCGCTTCGTTACAGGCGTCGATAATTGTCTCAATATTATGTCCATCAATATCAATCACATGCCAGTTAGAGGCCTCGTACTTATCGCGCAGAGATTCTTTTGTCATGACATCTTCTGTCGCTCCATCAATCTGAATATTATTGCGGTCAATAATGGCAGTTAAGTGTTGCAGTCGATAGTGCCCGGCGAAGGCCACAGCCTCCCAGGTTGATCCTTCATCGTGCTCTCCATCGGACAAAATGACGTATGTCTGATAGTTCTTGTGGTCAATCCATCCGGCGTATGCACAACCGCAGGCAATTGATAGGCCCTGGCCAAGGCTGGCTGCAGAGCTTTCCACGCCGGGAACAGTTAAGCGGTCCATATGCCCCTGTAGTCGCGTGCCAAGCTTTCGTAATGTTTTTAGCTCTTCAACCGGAAAAAATCCCGCTCGGGCCAAAACGGCATACCATACCGGAGCGGTGTGCCCGGGAGAAACATACAATCGATCACGATCAGGATCATTTTTTTTCTTCGGGTCAATATTGAGGACGTTGAAATACAGGGCGCTGGCAATATCGGCTAAGCCCAGAGGCCCTGCGCTGTGTCCGGATCCGGCCTCCACAAGCATGGAGATAATATCTTTGCGAATGGTATTCGCCATTCGGTTTAAATCAGGAAGGCTGTGCAATTTCTGCATAGTGTACATCAGTATACCATGCGCATTTCTTCTGTCTCTAGAAAAATAATCCCTGGTCGCACAAGAAAAAAGATGAGGACCTTAGAGCAACCGTCCGTGATCGTATTATTCAGCGCACCTTTGTGGAGGGACGTGTCAAACTGTCGCTCGGGCGAGGAGTTCGAGCTGTTTGATATTCTCGGTTGGGTTATTACTGCCAAAAATAGCCGTATTGGCACAGAGTATAGTGGCTCCGGCCTTTACGTAATCTTCGATAGTGTCTTTGGCCACGTGTCCATCAACGGCTACAGGTATCTGCGGATGTTTATCCTTAAACTGCCCGATTTTCATATATACTACCGGGTTAATCGGCTGATTGGCCCAGCCCGGATTGTATCCCATGAATAATACGTAATCTATTAATGACAGATGTTCTTCCAGCCGTTCGTTAGGACTTTCAGGATTAATAGCCAGGGCTAACTCCGTATGAGTTTCCTGCCGTAGCTTTTTGTATACAAAATCCATATCGTTTGTTCCTTCAAAGGCCTCGAGATGGAAAATGCAACGGGCTGGCTGAAGGTCTATAACGTCATCAACAAAATTACTGGGTGTATGCACCATCATGTGCAGTTCGATCTTTTCGCTCTGTGGCAGTTTCTTAAATTCGCGAATCTGTCGAAATGTCCCCTCGCCTGCGAAGATTCCATCAGTGATATCAATTTGAATATGCAGAGCGGTATCCTTCACCTTATTCCAGTCTTCCACAATGCCTTCAAAAGTGCTTCGTAAAATAGCTGGGACTATTTCAATAGATGTCATAAGAACAATACGTTAAGGATGAATATCTCTAGTATGCGCCATTGTGTCCCAAGCCGCCCTAGTGTTTTTCCTCATACTCCGCAATCTTCCCGATGCGACGCAAGTGCCGCTCCTCGCCTGAGAACGGTGTGTTGAGCCAGGCAGAAATAACTTTCTTGGCATCTTCAAGGGAGATATATGAGGCTCCCAAAGACAGGACGTTAACATTATCATCACGCTGAGCAGCCTCGGCAATAACCGGATCATGGATTAACGCCGCCCGTATCCCCGGTACCTTATCAGCTACAATGGACATCCCCACACCTGAGCCGCATAGGAGGATGCCGTAATTTTCCTTCGGATTTTCTCCTACTGCCTTCGCAACCTTAATCCCGAAATCAGGGTAATCGTCTTCCTTATCAAAACTCTCCGGTCCCATATCAGTTACTGTGTGCTCCTGTTCTTTAAGCCAGGTAACCAGCTCATTCTTCATTTCGAACCCGTTATGATCTGCGGCGATATAGATATTCATACTCCTAACTATACGAGAGCGTAAGGAGAAAACCAACTTAAACTTGCTAACTGGCAACTTTTTCAGTACAACAAGAGAACATTCCGGGATCGTCTAACGGCAGGACGCTAGGTTCTGGTCCTAGAAATTGGGGTTCGAATCCCTATCCCGGAAC